>CAZMCT010000014.1:0-46162 GCA_964564785.1 uncultured Planctomycetales bacterium | reverse complement strand
GCCGCCGGCGGCCGGAGAAGCTGGCCCCGACGGGGCCGGGGTCGCGAGGTGTGCGGGCGTTGTGCCCGTCGCAGGTGATCTGCACGGCGCTGCACACGTGGCTGATGGAGCTGGAGGGGCTGGCCGACGCGTGGGTCGCGTTCGATCAGCGGGTGCGCGAGCTGCTCAGCGTGGGCTTGGGGGCCGGGCGGGTCCGCTGCTATCGGGTAGTTCCCGGGGAGGACACGTTGCAGACGTTCGCGGCGTCGGGGCGTGAGGCTCAGGGGCCCAGCGCGCGGGCGGGCGTGCTCGGCTACGTGGTGACGACGGGGCGGGAGTACGTGGCCGCAGACGCGGCGCACGGTCCGCTGGTGGACGATTTGGCGGCCGCGACCGACGAGCGCTGGGAGTGGGTCTGGCCGGTGCGTGAGCGCCAGTTGACGATCGGCGTGGTGGCGGTGGCGCAGGTCGCGAACCGGGAGGCGCTGACGGCGGAGCTGCGGGAGGCGGTGGGGCAGGCGGTGTCGGTCGGGTGGCGGTACGTGGCGACGTTGGAGCAGCTCGAGCTGCTGCGGCGGATCGACCCGGGGTCGGGGGTCCTGAAGCGCAACGAGTTTTTCGCGTTGGCGCGGCACGCGCTGGACGATTCGTACCGCGGCCACGAGCCGGTGGTGATGGCCGCGTTGGCCGTGGAGGGGCTGCGGGGGCTGGACGATACGGGGCGCTGGCAAGACCGCGACCGGCTGGTGGAGCAGGTGGGGCTGGCGATCCGCCGGCGCGTGCGGAGTGACGACCTCGTGGGGCGGTTTGCGGACGACCGCTTCGTGATTCTCATGCGGCGGCTGGACAGCGGTCTGGGGCGGCTGATCTGCGGGAAGATCATCGCGGCGGGCGGGGAGGCGTTGCGGGCCGTCGCGGGCGATGCCGAGGGGGTGGAGCTGCGAGCGGGGCTGTCGGGCAGCGGCCTGCGCCGGCCGGGATTGGAGGCGCTGCTGGCCGCGGCGTTCGAGGCGGTGGAGCGGGCGCGCCGGGCGGACCGGGCGCTGGTGAGCGACGTGGATTAGGCGAGGGCGCACGGCGCCGGGTCGGAACCCGGTCGCCGGAGTGCGTCGCGGATGGCAACCGGGAGGTGCACGTGAAGGTACAGGCACAGCCGCATGGCAGCGCGACAGTGCTCGTGGCGCACGGGCCGCTGGTCAGCGAGGAACTGAAGGATTTTCGCCGCGCGGTCGAGGATGCGCTGGCGACGCGGAGCCGTCGGGTGATCGTGGATCTGGCGGATGTGCCCTACCTCGACAGCGCCGGGATCGAGCTGCTGCTCGAGCTGGCGGAGGTGAGCCGACCGAGCCACCAGCGGCCGCGGCTGGCGGGGCTGAGCGAGACCTGCATGGAGGCGCTGCAATTGACGGACGTGCTGCCGCGGTTGGAGGTGTTCGACACGGTGGAGAGCGCGTTGCGGGCGTGCCGGTCGTAGAGCGAGGCGGGGCGCGACGGCGTGCCGGCCGGGGCGAGGCGATGACCCTGAGGCGCACGAACAAGCTGGGTCAGTTGCTGCTCGACGAGGGACTCGTCAGCGAGGAGGATCTGCGCCGGGCCCTGGAACACCAGAGCAAGGACAACAAGCGGCTGGGGGAGACGCTGATCGAGATGGGGATGCTGTCGGCCAAGGCGATGTTGAGCGCCTTGGCGCGGCAGCTGAACGTGCGGTGCTGCCAACTGCGGCACGGGCTGATCGATCCGGCGGCGGCGCGGTTGCTGGACCGGGATGAAGCGGCGCGGCTGAAGGCGTTGCCGCTCTTCAAGGTGGGAGACGTGCTGACGGTGGCGATGACGGAGCCGCAGTCGCTGCCGACGATCGACCGGCTGGGGGCGTTGACGGGCTGTCGGATCAACCCGGTGCTGGCGCTGGAAGCGAACATTGTGGAATTCCAGCAGAAGTACCTGGGGGAGCAGGTCGACATCAACTCGTTTTTGGTCAACCTGACCGAGAGCGAGGTCCAGGTTGTCGAGCGGGAGACGGTGGACGAGGAGGCGCCGCAGGAGATCGGTCGGCTGGTGGAAGGCAGCCCGATCATCAACCTCGTGAACCTGGCGATCATGACGGCGATCCGGGACGGGTCGAGCGACATTCACGTGGAGCCGCACAAGCGGGGGACGTTGATCCGTTACCGGATCGACGGGAATCTGCGGGAGCTGATGAGTGCCCCGCCGGGGATGCACGCGGCGATCGTGTCGCGGGTGAAGGTGATCGGGAAGATGGACATTGCGGAGCGGCGGCTGCCGCAGGAGGGGCGGGTACACGTGGTTGCGGAGGGGCGCGAGATCGACCTGCGGGTCTCGAGCATGCCGACGCTGCTGGGCGAGAAGGTGGTGTTGCGGGTGCTGGACACGGCGAACCTGCACATCTCGCTGGAGAAGCTGGGGGTCGGGGCGGAGCAACTGGCGCCCTTCCGGCGGATCTTCTCGAAGCCGAACGGGGCGGTGCTGGTGACGGGTCCGACCGGCAGCGGCAAGACCACGACGCTCTACTCGGTGCTCGATCTGCTCTCATCGCCCGAGCGGAACATCGTGACGATCGAGGACCCGGTGGAGTACCAGCTCGACGGGATCAACCAGATTCAGGTCAACGAGCCGGTGGGGCTGACGTTCGCCCGGGCGCTGCGTTCGATTCTGCGGCAGGACCCGGACGTGATCATGGTGGGCGAGATCCGCGACGAGGAGACGGCCCGGGTTGCGATTCAGGCGGCCCTGACCGGCCACCTGGTGCTGTCGACGCTGCACACCAACAACGCCCCGGGCGCGTTCGTGCGGCTGACGGACATGGGCATCGAGCGCTATCTGCTGGCGTCGGCGTTCAACGGCGTGGTGGCCCAGCGGCTGGCGCGGACCATCTGCCCGTATTGTCGGACGTCGTACTACCCGGCGGAGGATGCGCTGCGGGAAGCGGGCTGGCTGGGCGACCCCGACCGCGTGTTTTACAAGGGCGAAGGCTGCAAGCAGTGTCACGACAGCGGTTACCGGGGACGGCTGGGGATTTACGAGATTCTCGAGGTCACCGAGGAGGTGCGGCAGTGCCTCCACGAGGCGGAGACGGAGGAACAGATCAAGGCGGTGGCGCGGCGCTTCGGCTGGCGTCCGCTGCGCGAGGAGGGCCTGCGGCTGGTTGAAGACCACCGCTCGACGCTGGAGGAGGTGCTGCGTGTCACGCACGCCGAGACCGAGGAGCAAACACGGGCGGAGCGCCGCGCGGCCAAGCCGCTGGCCGGCGTACATCCGTAAAGGACCGGGTGACGAATGCAATACGCGGTAGAAGCCATGCGGACGGACGGCTCGACGGTCACCGAGCTGATCGAGGCCGGTGATCGCCAAAGCGCCGTGGAGACTCTGCGCGAAAAGGGCCTGATCCCACTGAAGCTGGACGAGCGGCCGGACGGACGGGGTGCGCGGCCGCGGGCCCGCAGTCGTGGGCCGCGGCTCACGGTCGGAGACCGGATCCTGCTGACGCGGCAGCTCAAGATGCTGCTGGAAGCGGGCGCGCCGCTGGTGCCGGCGCTCGAGGCGGCCGAATATCAGAACGCACGGCCGGCGGTGCAGGCGGTCCTGGGCCGAATCCGCGAGCGGGTGGAGCAGGGCGACAGCCTGTCGGCGGCGCTCGAGCCGGAGGGGCAGCATTTCGATCGGGTGTTTCGCAGCATGGTGGCGGCGGGCGAAGCGACGGCGTCGCTGCCGCAGGTGTTCGCGCGGCTGAGCTATCTGGCGGAGCAGCAGCGTCAGGCGCGGAAGATGGTGGTGGGGGCCCTGATTTATCCGGCGGTGCTGACGGTGCTGCTCACGATCGTGGTGCTCGTGCTGCTGTTCTTCGTGGTGCCGCGTTTCAACATTCTGTTCACGACGTTGCATTCGCCGCTGCCTGCGACGACCAAGCTGCTGTTCGGCCTCAGCACGATGCTGAAGCAAACCTGGGCCTATATCCTGGCGGGCATCGCGGCGGTCGCGGTGGGGGCGGTCGTGGTGTTCCACCTGCCCGCCGCGCGGACCTGGTTCGACCGGGCCGTGCTGACCGTTCCGCTGGTGGGACCGCTGGCGGCGCGGGCGGTGCTGGCGAGTGTGCTGCGGGTGTGGGCCGCGACGCTGCGCTGCCACGTGCCGCTGCTGGAGTCGATCCGCCTGTCGCGCGAGGCGGTGCGGAACGCGGTGTTCCGCGGAATGATCGAGCGGGTGGAGGAGGCGGTTTCCTCCGGCGGCCGGATGGGGCAGGCGCTAGCCGAGTCGGGGCTGGTCGACCCGGTGGTGGTGTCGGCCCTACGGACCGGGGAGGAAAACGGCCGGCTGGCCGAGGCGGTCGATTTCGTTTCGAGCTGGCTCGACGAGGACAACACCAACTCCATTCACAACCTGACCCGGCTGGCCGAGCCGCTGCTGCTGGCGGTCATGGGGCTGATCGTGGGTTTCGTGGCGATGGCACTGTTCGTGCCGTTGTTTGACCTGGCGACGGCCGCGGCGTAGGGGCGCGCGATGCGGTGCGTGGAGGACACGACGAGCAGGGCGGCCGGACGCCGGCACGCGGCCGCGCGCCGGCCGAGGGTGCAAACGTGAAGGACTGGCTGCGAGCGCGACGATCGGCAATCGCGTTTGACGTCGGTGCGGCCGGCGTCCGGGCGTGCCAGCTTCGCCGGCGGGGCGCGGGTGCGCAGCTCTGCGACCGCCTGAGCGTTGAGCGGACGGGGGCGGTCGGCCAGGCGGGCAGCCCGAGCATCGACCCGCGGCAACTGGCGCGGCTGGTCGGACAGGGGCGCTTCAGCGGTCGCGATGTGGCGCTGGTGCTGTCGGCGCCGGAAGTGCGGTTTTATCCGCTGCGCTTGCCGGAGGCGGTGTTGCGGCAGTCGCCGGAGCGGCTGGCGCAGGCGTTGCGGTGGGAAGTGGCGCGCGAGAGTCGGGAGTCGGAGGATTCGCTGGAGGTGCGGCACTGGCGGTTGCCGCCGGGGAGCGGGGCGGCGCCGAACGTGGTGGCGGCCGCGATCCCGGCGGCGACCGCGCTCGAGTGGTGCCGTTACCTGGAAGAACACGGTCTGATCCTGCGTCGAATCGAAGCGGCGCCCTGCGCACTGGTGCGGGTGGGCACGTGGCTGTGGGAGCCGGCGCCCGGCGAGTTGTGGGGCGTGCTGGACCTGGGCTTGCGGCACTCGACGCTTACGGTGGTGGTGGGCCGCACGCCGACCTACATCCGCACACTGTCCGTGGCAACGCGCGACTGGACGCGGCAGGTGTCGGAGGCGTTCGACGTCCCGCCGGCGCTGGCCGAACGGCTGATGCGCGCGCACGGCGTGAACCCGGCCGTGCGCGGCCCGGGTACCCGGCGGTCGAGCGATGGGCCGACGGTGACGAGCGACCTGCCGGCCGCGGTGACGAGCGCGCTGCGCGACTCGCTCCTGACCCTCGCGCACGAAACGGGCCGGTGTTTCTCGTACGTGATGCAGAGTCTGCCCGAGGCGACCGTGCGCGGACTGCTGCTGGCGGGCGGGGGCGCTCGGCTCGGGGGTTTGCCCGCGCTGCTGAGTCGCGAGCTGGATGTGCCCGTGTCGGTGCTGGAACCGCGGGGGGAGGCCGGGGGTTTCGAGGCCGATCCGGGCGATGCGGCGGCGCTCGGAACGGCGTTGCTGGACCTGGAGGCGGCATGAATTGCGGCGTGAATCTGGTACCGTTGGCTCAGCTCGAGCGGCGCGCCCGCCAGCGCCGCCGCCAGGTGTGGCTGACCGTCTGCGGCGTGCTGGCGTTGCTGGGGGGCGCGGCGTGGGCGGTGGAGCACACCGCTCAGGCGGCACTCGATCGGCGCATGCGGGCCGTCGAGCGATTGGACCGGCACCGCGCCGAGGTGCAGCAGCGGCTGGCGGCCCTCGCCACGCGCCGCGCGGCGCTGCTGGCCCGGCTCGAGTCGGTGACCGGCGTTCGCCGCAGCCAACCGTGGCCCGGACGGCTGGTGGCGCTGACGCGCGCCGCGCCGGCCGGGGTGTTCCTGACCAGTCTCACCATCAACCCGCCCGGCGTCGCAGCGGGCGATCGGCGGGCGCCGGCGGCGAAGGGCGGCGCCGCCAGCCGCCCGACGGAGACGATGGCGGAGGGCGTGCAGGACGTGCGGCTGCAAGGTTACGCGATGGATCACGCCGAGCTGATTCAGTTCCTGACGCGACTACAGGACCTGCCGGGGTGGGTGAAAGTCGAGCTGGTCCGGGCCACGGCCGAGCCGGTCGGACAGGGCACGGCGGTGGGGTTCGAGTTGGCGTGCCGGACGAAAGAGGAGCGGCCATGATTCTCTGCCGGCGGCCGGTGACGGTTCATGATGTGGATGTGGTCGGGGCGCTGGGCGTGTTGGCGCTGGGAATCGCGGCGGGGGTGCTGATCGTGCTGCCCTGGCAGCGGACGTGGGGGGGGTTCGGTGAAGTTGTGCAGCGGCAGCGCTTGGCGGAGGCAGGGCTGCGGCAGGACTTGGCGGCGCTCGAGCAGCTCGAGGGTGGATTCGTGCGGGTTGCGGCGGCACTCGATGCGCAGAGCGCGCAGGTGCCGCGCACGGCGGCGATCTCGCAACTGCTTCAGAACATGACCGACGTGGCCCGCGCCGCCGAGCTCGAGTTGGTGAGCGTCACGCCGCAGCCGGTGGGTGCCGAGGGGCCCTACGAGGTGAGCGACATCCAGGTCACGGGGCGCGGGCGGAGCAGCGATTTCGTGCGGTTCCTCGACCTGTTTGCCCAGGAAAACCCGTACCAGACGCTCCGGCACTGCACGATCACGCGGGCCGCGTCCGCCCCAGACGCGGTGTGCGAACTGGCCTGGAGCGTCCGGCTCTACTTCCTGCCGAACGAGCCGGCCGCGGACGCAGGGATCAAGCGATGAAATCGACGCGGCGCATGCGATTGCTGATCGGGGCGCTGCTCGTGGGGCTGGTGGTCCTGCTGGCGGATCGCCTGACACGCGGGGGGCCGCGTCCGGTCGCTGCGGCCGTGCCTGCGACGCAGGCCGCGCCGCCGGTCTGGAGCGACACGGCCGAGCTCGAGGCCCGGCTGACGGGTCCGAGCTATGAGTCGGTGCTGAACGAACTTGCGGCGCTACCGCGGGACCTGTTCGTGCCCACCGCGCAGGCCGCGGCCGAACTGAAAGCGCAGGCCCAGCCGGACCCGCCGCAGGTGGCGGTCGGCGAGGCGTTGCCGCCCCCGTTCGAGGAGACGCACCACCTGGTCGGTGTGATGTTGGGCCCCAATCCGGTTGCGGTGGTGGGCGCGCAGGTCGTGCCCCTGCGGGCCGAATTGGACGGACACGTTCTGATAACGGTCGCGCGGGACCGGGCCGTGTTCGTGGAGCGCAGCACCGGCCGGGAGGTGACGCTGGAGATCCGGCCCCGGGCTGCGCCGGAATCTCCGCGTTAGCGAAGAATCGGACTGCGCGCCCCACCGCCCCGGTTGGGACCGTCCCGTAAGACTCGTCGAGCCGAGGGGAGCGCGGTGTCGGGCACTACTGAACCTCGGGGCCGCAAAGGCCGATGCTCACTCAGGAGACCGGGTACTCCGTCGGGCCCGGTCCGCCTGTCGATAGGCGAAGAGGAGTTCAGCTCATGTTGCCCCGCACACATCGGAAGTCGGCCTTCTCGCTGGTCGAGCTGGTGGTCGTGATTGTGATCATCGGCATCTTGGCCGCGATCGCAATTCCACGATTGAGCCGGGGGGCTTCAGGCGCGAGCCAGTCGGCCCTACGTGCGAACCTGACAACGATCCGCAACGCGATTTCCGTGTACCACGCCGAGCACAACAGCAAGTACCCCGACTCGATCGTGGACCAGCTCACGATGTACACGGACATCAACGGGACCACGTCGGCGACGAAAACCGCCACGGCGATCTATGGGCCGTACCTGCTCACGTTTCCGGCCTGCCCCGTGGGGCCGAACGCCACCGGCGCGAAGGCGGACGAGGTGCTGGTGTCGGGCACGACGCCGGTGACGGTGAACGAGACGAGCGGCGAGGGGTGGGTGTACAACACGACCACGGGCGAGTTTCGCGCCAACACGGACGACAAGGACGAGCAGGAGAAGCCGTACAACGAGTACTGATACTGATCAGGCCCGCCACGGCGGGACGGCAGGCGGGGGTGTTTGTGCGGCGGAGGCGCTTCGGGGATCGCCTCCGCCCCCTTGTGCGGTGCGTGGGATTCCTGTCACGCTCGTCGCAGGCGGTGGGCGTGGGGGCTGCGGGGACGGCGGCAGGCTGCCCCGCGCCGAGGTGCCCAGCGTCGCGTTACGAGCGGATGCGAGCCGCGACGGCATTTCCCGGCTCGAGCGCTTGGAGCTGCCGCGCGGCGTCCCGGGCCACGTCGCGGTAGCCGGCGCGCCAGGCGAGCGCGGCGAGCAGTTCGAGCGTCGCGGTGTCCTGGGGCGTGGCCGCGGCGGCCTGACGGGCGGTTTGCACGGCCAGCTCGAGACGGCCGGACTCGGCCTGACAGCGGGCCAACAGGCACAGGGCTCCCGCGTGTAGTGGATCGGTCCGCAGTACGCCGTTCAGCTCCGTCATGGCCTCCGCGACGCGGCCGAGCGCGAGGTGGCAATCGGCCAGGAGCAGGCGCATTCCGACGGTGTGTTCAGCGGTTGAATCGCTCAGGAGCTCGTGGAGCACGTCGGCAGCCTCCGTCCAGCGGTCAGCCCGGTAAAGCGCGATCGCCAGCCGCTCGCGGAGGTCCGGCCCGGCACCGGGGACGGCGAGCACGCGCCGCCAGGCGTTGGCGGCGGCCGGCCAGTCGCCGGTCTGTTCGTAGCACTCCGCGACGGCGGCGTAGTAACCGGCCGTCCAGCCAAACCGCGATTCGTACCGGGTCAGCCAGTTGAGCGCCACGTCGGGCTGGCCGAGCTGAAGCCACGCCTGGGTAGTGGCGGTCACGTAGGTCAGTTGGGAGGGGTCGAGCTCGGCAGCCCGGCCGAAGCTCGCGCGGGCGGCGTCCCATTGCTGCTGCTGCTGTTGCGCGACGCCCAGCAGGTAGTGCAGCTCGGCGGAGGCGTCGGGGCGTGCGGTGGCCTCGGCGAGCAGTTCGGCCGCGTCCTCGACGCGGCCCGCGGCCAGCCACACGCGGGCGCGCAGCGGGAGAAGGCCTGGAAGATCGGGGCAGAGGCGGTCGGCCTCGGCCAGCTCGGCGGCCGCGCCGGCCACGTTGCCGACAGCGAGCTGGTCGGCGGCGAGTCGCGCCTTCACCTCGGCGCGGGCCAGGTTCCAGTTGCGATTGGCCTGCTCGCGGGCGGTGGGGGTCGGTCCCTGGCAGCCCATCAGGAGCGAAATCGCGACCGCGGGCGGCAGAACGCGGCGGGTCACGGCGGTCCTGACGGGTATTCGCGCGCGGTGTAAGCGCTCAATCATCGCGGTCCTGGTCTTCATGGTTGTCGTCGGGCTCCACCGTCCGGGGGGCCGCGCGGGGGCGGCCGAACATGCGGCTGGCAGACGGGTCATCCGTGGCTGGCGGCACGCCGAGCAGGTCCCAGACGAACGTGCGCATGCGCGCGCCGTCTTCGTCCCACATCCGCTTGCCGATCAGATCCTCCTTGAGCCTGAAGGCGGGCAGGAGCCGCGGCTGGTTGTGCAGGGCCATGCGGAGGTTGAGCAGCGCGAGGGCGTTATGGCCGGCCTCGAGCTGCCGCAGGGCTTCGGCATAGAAGGCTTGCGCGAGGCGCTCGCGGCCGGTCCCGAGAAGTCCGCGGCGGCTGCCGACCCGGACCCGCTCCACATCCTCGAGCAGCCCCTGATACGTGACCTGCTCGGCGGGCGAGTCTTGCAGCACGTGCACGGTCAGCAGGATGATGACCTCCTCGCGGATGGTCTGGTCGCTTTGGCTGCCGAACAGCAGGCCCAAGCCGGGCACGTCGCCCAGGCCGGGGATCTGACTGCGGCTGTGCAAGGTGCGCTCCCGGAACAGCCCGCCAATCAGCACCGTGTCGCCGTCGTCGACCAGGATGTCGGCATGGGCCTCGGTGGTCTCTTCGAACGGCAGGTTGGCGGCCGTGAGGCCGCCGTTGCTGTCCTTGGGATGCACCGAGAGGCGCACGGTGCGGTCGGGGTTCACCAGCGGGCGAAAGCGGATCTGCGTGCCGGTCTCGAGGAAATCGACCGTCTGAATCGCGGCGGTCTCGGTGACGGTCGTGGTGAGGTAGCCGTCGCGCCGGCCGACGATCACCTCGGCCTCCTGCTTGTTGAGGGCGACGATCTTCGGGTTGGCGACGACGGAGACGTCGGTGACTTCCTCGAGCGCCCGCACGAAGGCGGCCACACCGTTGTTGATGATGCCGAACGTGAACCCGCCGCCCTGCACGTTGGCGGCGAAATTGGTGTTCACGTTCATGGTCGTTTCCTGGAAGAACTCAGGCGGCAGCGGACCGGTTGTCAGGTCCGACGAGGCATTGCTGAGGCTGTTGACGTTCTCGAAATCAACCCCGCCCAGGATCGTGAAGTCGATTCCCAACTGGTTCGTTTCATTCAGCGTCGCCCGCAGCACCGTCGACTCGATGAGCACCTGCTCCGGGCGGCGGTCGATCTCCGTGAGCAGCCGGGCGGCCGCCTCAAGCTGGTCCGGCTGGGCCGTGACGATCAGGTAATCGGGCGAGGTCGCTCCCATCGGGGTCTGCGCGTCACCCTTGGTTCCGCTGGTGCCGGCGGTCGAGCTCTCGCCGCCCCGCACGATGTCGGGCTTCTCCCCCAGCAGAGGCTCGATGGCCTTGGCCGCTTCGTCCGGGCCGATGTAACGGAGGCGGAACACGCGGGTCTGCGGCGACGGCCGGAAGGCCGCCAGCTCTTCGGGCTTGCCCACGAAGACGGTGTTCCCCGACCTGTGGTACACGTACTGGTTCGGCAGGAGCAGCGCCTGCAAAGCCTGCTCGAGTGTGACGCCGTACAGATTGGCCGAGACCCGCCCTGACACCCCCGTGGTCGTAACGATGTTGGTGCGCGACTCGTAGCTGAGCATCTCCAGCACGACGACCAACTCGGTGTCGCGGACGTGCAGGTCGAGTAGGCCCGCGTCGCGCGCCTGCACGTCGGCCTCGCCGTCCAGCGGCTGCGGGGCTCCCGCGTTCTCGGTGGTGGACGCCCGGCCCAACAAGGTCCGCAGAGCGTCCGCGAAATTCGGCGGTGCCTGCTGTGCCCGGGCGGCGGCCAGCCCGACGGACGCGAGCACGGCCCACAAAGCCAGTCGCGACGGCCCCGCGCGGCATTGCGGGCGGTTGAAATGTATGTTCATCAGCGGCGTTCTCGCTGCGATCGGCATCCACTCGGACCTCCGGGCCGCGGAACCCGGGCGGAGACGACATCCGTGCCGCCCGGGGCCGCTCCTAGCATCGGAGCGGGCCACGTCCGAAGTTCAGGTCCGAAAACCGAGCCTGGGCCGATCGCCCTGCTAATCCACGGGCCGGAGCGCGAAGTCGATGAATGAATAGGGGTTCGATGGCCGCAAAGCCGCAGGCAGCCGGTGCATGGGGCGGCGGCCGGTTGCGGTCGAGAGGAACGCGGGCCCAATGCTGAGCGGGCAGCGGATCGGATTGTGGATTGCGCGGGTCGGGGGAGCCGGGCGGAAATTGCGCGGTTACTCGCTGCTGGAGCTGGTGGTGGTGGTTGCGATCCTGGCGGTGCTCGCGGCAATCGCGGTGCCGCGTTTCGGTGACAGCGCGGCGCGGCAGAGGGTGGAGGCGGCGGCGTGGCGGGTGACGCATGACCTGGAGCTGGCGCGGCAGCGGGCGCGGCTGGAAGGCACGAGTCAGACGGTGGAGTTCAATACCGCGACCGCGAGCTATCGGCTGCCGGGAATCGCGGACCCCGACGCGCCGAGCAGCCCGTACGAGGTTCGTCTCGGAGAGGAGCCGTACCAGGTGCGGCTGGTGAGCGCGAGCTTCGGCGGGGACGGCGACGTGAAGTTCGACGGCTGGGGTCAACCGGACGACGCGGGGAGTGTGGTCGTCGGACGGGGGCGGTTCGCCGCGACGGTCACGCTGAGCGGGGACGGGCAGGTGCTGATCGGGGAGACGGTGGGCAACGCGGTGGAGCCGGTCGCGCAGGAAACGGCGGAGGTGGTGAACTAGACATGGCTCGTTATCGCGCGATGTTTTGCGGCCGAGCGCGGGCGGTCACGCTGGCCGAGCTCCTGGTCAGCAGCGCGGCGGGGGCGGTGCTGCTGGGCGGACTGACGTCGGCCATGGTCGTGGCGACGCACGCGTTGCCGGAGTCGGCGGGGCCGGACGGTGCAGCCGTGGCCGGCGCGGTCGGGGGGCTGACGTCCGAGCTGTGGTGTGCGACGGCGGTGCCGTCGGCGACGGCGAGGACGATTACGTTCAGCGTTCCGGACCGCGACAACGACGGCGCGGACGAGTGGATCGAGTACTCGTGGTCGGGGACGGACGGCGATCCGCTCGAGCGACGGTACAACGGCGGCGGCCCGGTACAGGTTCTCGCGGCCGTGCACGAGTTTCAACTGCGCTGGGACGTGACCGTCGTCTCGCACGAGGAGCCGGGCGCCCCGCACGTCAGCGCGGAGGTCGAGCTGGCGTCGTTCAACCCGTTCACCAACGTGGCCGAGACGCCGGTGCGGAACGACCTGTATGTCGGCCAGTGCTTCAAGCCGATCCTGCCCGCGAACGCGCTCGACTGGCGCATCACGAAGGTGAAGTTCGTGGCCCGCCGCGACCACGACCACCCGCACATTCTGACGGTCAGTCTGCGCGAGGCGCAATCCGACGGGCTGCCCAGCGCGACGCTGATCGGAAGCACGAGCTTTTCGCAGACCGGGCTGTCGACCTCGCACCAATGGGTGGAGCGTGCGCTGCCGGGATTGCCGAGCCTCAGCCCGGCGGTGCGGGTGTGCCTGACATTCAGCACGGCGGACCACGCGGCGGCTCGACTGCGCTACCAGTACGACGATGTGGACCTGCCGGGCGGAGCAATGGTGGCTGGGCACCCCACTTGGGACGTGGCCTACCCGGACTGCGCGTTGGGCTTCTCGATCTGGGGTACGTACTCCACCCCGGGCGATCCGGTCCAGGTCGACGAATACTTCGTGCAGAGCCTGCACGTGCGGCTGCGGGCCGGCAACCGTCCCGCGATCGAGACGTCGGTGCGCACGCTGAACACTCCGGAGCTGGGCGGATGATGACGCGGCGAGCCCGAAAACACGCCACGCGCGGGGGACACGGCTTCACGCTGGTCGAGGTGATCATCAGCGCGTTCGTGATCAGCATTCTGCTCGTTGCGGCGCTGCAAGCGGCGGCCGCGACGGCCGTGACGCGGCAACGGATCGAGGACCGCAGCCGAGCGACGCTGCTGGGGCAGGCGCTGCTGACGGAGATCATGCGGCAGGCGTACCAGGAACCCGTCGATCCGCCGGTGATGGGTCGCGAGGGGGTGGAGCTGGCCGACACGACGCGGCTCTCGTGGGACGATGTGGACGACTACGACCAGTGGAGCGAGTCGCCGCCACGAGAGCGCAACGGCACGGTGATCGCCGGATTCGACGGCTGGGGGCGTTCGGTGCGGGTGGTGTGGCTGGATCCCGACGATC
The DNA here is from genome assembly GCA_964564785.1 of uncultured Planctomycetales bacterium. Lineage (GTDB taxonomy): Bacteria > Planctomycetota > Phycisphaerae > UBA1845 > Fen-1342 > CAZMCT01. The sequence goes on along the minus strand of CAZMCT010000014.1, from coordinate 32,617 downwards.
TGAGCGAGGATCCACTGATCCGGCCGGCTCGGCCGGAGGTCGGGCAGGCCGCGGCTGCGGAGGAGGCGGGGGAGGAGGCGGAGGAGGTTGGTCCGGCGCTGCCGCTGGTGGACTTGGGGGTCAAGCGGATCACGGTCGCGGTGATTCGCGGCGGGCTGCTGGTGGGTCAGTACACGGCCGTGCGGACGAGTGCGGGGCCATGAGCGGGCGTTTCCGAGTGATGAGCGGGCGGCGGCGGGCGTCGGTGTACGCGGCGACGGTGGGCTGCGCGCTGATCGTGACGCTGATCGGAGTTTCCGGGATTCTCGCGGTGCGCGTGCAGCAGCGGGTGGTGCAGGACACGGGCGACGAAGTGGCAGCCCGCTGGGGCGCGCAGTCGGCGGTGGAGCTGGGGTTGCTCGAGATCGCTCGGCGGCCGGACTGGCGCACGCGATTCACGAATGGAACGTGGAAATCGCAACTGCCGTTGGAGTTGGGGGATTACAGCGTAGCAGTGGTGGATCCGGGCGACGGCGACCTGGCGGACTCCCCCTGCGACCCGGTGCTGGTCATCGGCACGGGGCGAAAGGGGGCGGCGCGGCAGCGTGTGCAGGTCGAACTGCGGGCCGACGCGCTCGACAGTGACGCGCTCGAGAACGAGATTCTGGCGTTGGGGCCGGTGGCGTACTGGCGGCTGGGCGAGACGAGCGGGACGACCGCGGTCGACGCGGTGGGGACGCAGAACGGCACGTACCGAAACGGTGTGGCGCTGGGCGACGGGGTGCCGTTCCGCTGCGACCCCGCCCCCCGGTTTGACGGGGTGAACGACTTCGTGGAAATCCCGCACCACAATGCGTTCCTGGTCGCCAACGGCTCGGTGCACTTCTGGTTCAAGGCCCCGGACGTGAACCGCATGCAGGGCCTGTTCTGCAAGGACTCGGCGGGCTATGACAGCGGCGGGCACTTGCGGATCGTGCTGGGGATCGGCCAGATTCATGCGCACCAGCAGACGACTTCGGCCGATTACGAAAGCAACGCATCCGGTTTGCAGCCCAATACCTGGTACCAGGTCGTACTGACGTTCGGCTCGCACGGCATGATCCTGTACTTGAACGGTGTGCCGATCGACTATCGCAACTACAAGGGCGGGCTGGCCGGCAACACCCAACCGATCGCGATCGGCGTCGACTTGCAGACGGCCGGCGACGGCACCACGGCGGGCTGGAGCGACCCGTTCGGCGGGGTGATCGACGAAGTGGCATTCTTTGATTATGAGCTTTGGATCGCGGACGTGGCGAACCTCTACGCCGTCGGCCGCAGCGAGCCGCCGCAAACGATGACCGTCGTCGACGGCAGCTGGCGGCCGGTGGTGGATTGAGCGCGGCCGCCGTAACACGGTCGGCCTGGTGGGGGGGGGCGGCACGCTGCAATCGCTTTCAACGCTCGCTGGTCGGGCGTGAAAACCCCGCCGCCGTCGCTGAGGGTGGCCATCACAACCCTTCGTGATAGGCCGCCGGCGTGTCACACCTGACCGACCGGAGGTCGGTCCCCCAGAGGTCGGACCCCCGGAGGTCGGTCCCCCAGTTGGTTTTGTGAGGCGCTTTTAATCTGGGCCCAAGACTTTTCGCGGATTTCGCGGGGGCGCGCTTGACAATGCGCCCATTCATGGCATAATGACCATATGCCGACTGAGCAAAAAACGAAGTACTCGAAACTCCAGTACGAAGCGCGGGCGCGGGTGGCCAAGGCGCTGGCCCACCCCAGCCGGCTGCTGATTCTGGACGCGATCGAGGACGGCGAGAAGTGCGTGTGTGAGCTCACGGCGCTGGTCGATGCCGACCAATCGACGGTCTCCAAGCACCTCTCGATCTTGAAGCAGGCGGGGATCATCGACGACCGCCGGGAAGGCTCAAAGACGTTCTACCGCGCCAAGATCTGCTGTCTGAAAGGACTTTGGGAATGCATCGAGACGGTATTGCGCGAGAACCTGAAGGCGCAGCAGGCGGCCATGGGGCATTGAACCCCGCGGCGGCTTCTTTTTTGCCAAGTCATGGCGACTTGGCCATAACGCCATTAGTGCCTTGGCTCTCGCCGGCGGCCTTGCGCGCCATGCTTATCCTTGGCCTCATGGTCGCCGTCTTCCTGCTGGCGTATTTCCTGCCTTTTCAGGCACTGCCGGCCGGCGGGACGCGGGTGGTGACGGCGGGGCGTGAAGCGCTATTGATGCTTCAGGACTACGCACAGCACCACGTCATTTTGTGCCTGGTGCCGGCGCTGTTCATCGCCGGTGCGATCTCGTGCTTCGTGTCGCAAGCGTCGGTGATGAAGTACCTGGGGCCAACGGCCAACAAGTTCGTGGCGTACACCGTCGCCTCGGTCTCGGGCACGATCTTGGCCGTCTGTTCATGCACCGTGCTGCCCCTGTTCGCTGGCATCTGGACGCGCGGGGCGGGGCTCGGACCCGCATCGGCGTTCCTCTACTCCGGACCGGCGATCAATGTGCTGGCCATCATCCTGACCGCCCGGGTTCTGGGCGCGGAGATTGGAATCGCTCGCGCCGGGGCGGCCATCGGATTCAGCTTCATCATCGGCCTGGCGATGCACTTTATCTATCGCAAGGAAGAGTGCGCCAAGGCTGAGGAGGCGAAAGCGAACGGCGGGTTCGTGCTGCCAGAAGGTGCGGCGGATCGGCCGCTTTGGAAGACAGCCAGCTACTTTGCGGCGATGGTTGGGATTCTCGTGTTCGCGAACTGGGCCAAGCCGGCCGCGCCGAACGCTGTCTGGGAGGCGCTGTTTGCGGCGAAGTGGGTGATTACCGGCGTGCTCCTCGTGGCTCTCGCAGCAATGCTGAAGCTGTGGTTTACGCGCGATGAGCTGAAGCAGTGGGTCGGCAGCACTTGGTTCTTCGCCAAGCAGATTCTGCCGCTGCTGTTCTTCGGCGTGCTTGTGTCCGGTGTGCTGCTGGGCCGCCCCGGGCAGGAGGCCCTGATCCCGAACCGCTGGATCGAGCATTCCGTCGGCGGGAACAGCCTGTGGGCGAATTTTTTCGCGAGCTTCGCGGGCGCACTCATGTACTTCGCGACGCTGACGGAAGTGCCGATTCTCCAGGGCCTGCTTGGCTCAGGCATGGGCAAGGGACCGGCACTGTCGCTGCTGCTGGCGGGGCCGGCGCTGTCGCTGCCAAGCATGCTCGTAATTCGCTCGGTCGTTGGCACGCAGAAGATGCTGGTTTACGTGGCGTTGGTGGTAGTCCTGTCCACGGTGGCGGGACTCCTTTACGGCACGTTTGGATGAACTTGAGACGAGGAATGCCAATGTCATCAGGACCGGGCGGCTGTTGTGGCGGAAACGGGGAAACGCTGATCTTCACCTGTGCAGGCGCAGCCTACAGCGGGCAGGTTGCCAATCGCTGCGGCGTGCAACTCATGGAGCAGGGAGCCGGCAGTCTGTTCTGCATCGCGGCCGTGGCGGCCGGGATTGACCAGAAGCTGGACCGCGCCCGCCAGGCCGGCCGACGGGTCGCCATCGACGGCTGTGAGGACCACTGCGTGCGCAAGGTGCTGGAGAAGGGGGGGCTGACGGCCGACGTCCACGTCGTGCTCACGGACCTGGGCGTCGAGAAGAAGCCCGCCCAGCCCAACATGATTAGTGACGCGAAGAAGGTCGTGGACGCCGTGAAGCAGAAGCTCGGCGCGGGCTCCGCGCCGCCGCGCGGCTGCTGCGGGTAACGTGTGACCAACGGCTGACGGCTGAAAACCGAGGGCTCAGGAATGAAGATCGAAGTACTCGGAACCGGTTGTGCGAAGTGCAACATGCTGGAGCAGGCGGCCCGCGCCGCCGCGGACAAGCTGGGCCTTCAGTACGAACTGACGCACGTGAAGGACTTGGCGAAGATCGCGGCTTACGGCGTGATGATGACGCCGGCGCTCGTGATCAACGGCCAAGTGAAGGTCTCGGGGAAGGTCCCCAGCGAGGCGGAACTCACGTCGTTGCTGACCAGCGCGTTGGCACAGGGTTGAAGAACGGGGCGGAGATAACGGAGCTGCCGTGTCACGTGCAACCCTGAACTTCCTGATCGATGTCGCCACGTTCATCGTTGCGCTGGGCATGGCTGCGACGGGCGTACTCCTGCGTTTCGTACTGCCGCCGGGCAGCGGGGAGCGCCGGTCGGTATGGGATCTCACACGCCACGAATGGGGTGGTCTGCATTTCTGGCTCGCCGTCGTGCTAGGCGGCTTGGTGCTAGTACATCTGGCGCTGCACTGGAACTGGGTGTGCAGCTTCGTCGCGCGCCAGTTCCGCGCGGCGAGCTCACCGCCGCAGCCGAGTTCCGGACTGCGCCGGAACCTGCTCGGCCTGGCGGCGGTCGCGGTGGTCGCGCTTCTCGTCGGCGGGTTCGTGTGGGCGGCACAACAGGCGATTGTCGAACGTGAAGGGCCTGGGCGCCAGGAGCGCGCCGGACGCGCCGCGGTAACCGATGCAGCGCACGCGGGTGAGCGGCGCCAATTTCGCGGTGGGCGCGGCGCGACGGCCGAGCCGTCTTCGGCCAGGGCAGAGCGAAACCGGGACACAGCGCCCGAACCGGCGGTCGCGCCGGAGCAGGCCCAATCGAACATGATCATCGCGTACTACTTCCACCGAACGATGCGCTGTGCAACGTGCCTGTCGATCGAGAAGCAGTCGCGCGAGGCGATCGAGCTGGCCTACGGCAGCGAGTTGAGTTCTGGCCGGCTGGAGTGGCACGCGGTCAACATCGAAGAACCGGGCAACGAGCATTTTGAGAAAGACTTTGAGCTGCAGACGCAGTCGCTCGTGCTCGTGGAAAGCATCAGCGACCGCGTCGCGCGGTGGAAGTTGCTGCCCAAAGTGTGGGAATTGGTCGAGGACCCTTACGGGTTCCAGGAGTACGTCGTGAGCGAGGTCGCCCTGTTCATCGGCGGCGGCTAGCGACCCTCGCAATTGAGCGTGCTTCGTGTGGAGATTCGCGGTTGTGCGAGTGCTCGAAGAACGACCCGACCATGTTCTTCGCCATGCTGGCCGCCGCCGGAGTGCTGGCGATTTGGATGTTCTGTCGAGGTTCGAAGATGAAAACGAATAACGTCCTGATTCTGATTGCGGTGGTCGTCGTTGTGGCGGGTGTGGCGTGGTTCCGGTCGGTGCGCGAGGCGGCGCCTGCTGCACCCACAACGCCGACGGCGTTGCCAGCGGTGGCCGGTGACGCCAGCGCGACGACAGCGCCCGCTCAGAAGGGTGAGTTGTGCCCTGAGCCTCCACCGACGGCAAGGGCCGGCGAGACGCCGGCGAGCGGTCCAAGCTCGCCGCCTGCAAACCCGGCGGTTGCGAAGCAGCTCCCGCGCGTGGTCGACCTCGGTGCCGACAAATGCAAGGCGTGCAAGGAACTCGCGCCGATCCTGGAGCAATTGCGCAAGGAATACGCGGGCCGCGTCACCGTCGACTTCATCGACGTATGGAAGAACCCCAAGGCCGGCGAGCCCTACCGGATCCGCGTCATCCCCACACAGGTCTTTTTCGATGCGGATGGCAAAGAGGTCTGGCGCCACGAGGGTTTTCTGCCCAAGGCGGACTTCGTCGCCAAACTCGCCGAACTGGGAGTGAAGTGAGTGCTCGACACCTTCGCCGAGAACCTGGCCTGCGTCATACAAACGAATTTCTGGCTCGCGCCGCTGGCCGCGCTCTTGGGGGGCCTGCTCACAGCCGCGAATCCCTGCGTCCTGGCGGCCGCCCCGCTCATGGTTGGGTACGTCGCCGGTCAGGAAAACAAGAGTGTGGCCCGCTCGTTCCTGCTGTCACTCATGTTCGCCATCGGCCTGACGATCATGTTCGGGTTGATCTGGTTCGGCGTGTGGTCGGCCAGTACGCTGCTGCCGACGGCGTGGTGGATCTACGTGGCCGCCGCCGTCTGCTTCCTGATGGGGCTGCACTTGCTGGGTGCGCTGCACTTCACGCTGCCGGTGCCGGCGGGTTTGAAACCGAAACAGAAGGGCGTGATCGGGGCCTTACTGCTGGGCCTGCTCTTCGGCCTGATCTCGCTGCCGTGTGCCGGACCGGTGCTCGGGGCGCTGATCGTGGTCACCCCGCTTTACGGCATGGCGTTCGGAATCCTGTTGCTGGTCGCCTACAGCCTGGGGCATTGCGGGCTGGTTCTGGTCGGCGGCACGTCAATGGGCCTGGTCCAGAAACTCGCCGACTCGAAAGGCTGGAACCTGGGCACGAACGTCTTGCGGCGCGTGGCGGGCGTGCTGATTATTGGCGTCGGCGTGTGGGTGCTCCTGTTCGCCTGACGCGCGTGGCGTCCGGGCCGGACCGGGGCGGCCCGCGGCAGCCCCGAGCCAAGGAGGCGCAACATGAGGGACGACATCTCACGGCGGGGGTTCCTGAAAACGGTTGGAACGGCGGTCGCGGTCGGAGCCGTAACGGGCACGGCAGCGCAGGCCCAGGAGCCACCGGCGACCGGCCGGAAGATCCGCATCGTGGGGCTTTCGTGCAGTCCGCGGAAAGGCAAGACGACGGCCGCGGCGGTGCAGGCGGCCCTGGAGGCCGCCGCCAAGGTGAGCCCGGACGTCGAGACCGAACTGATCGAGCTGGCCGGGATGAACATCCCCGTGTTCGACCCGGTGAACCCCAACCAGGGTGACTTCGCCGCCCTGGAGCCGAGGCTCACCGACCGCGCCGTCGCCGGGCTGATCGTCGGGACGCCGGTGTACTTCAGCGGCATGTCGTCGCTCTGCAAGGCGTTCATCGACCAGTGCATGGTCTTCCGCAAGAACAACTTCGCCTTGAAGAATAAAGTTGCCGGCGTGGTGGCGGTGGGGGGGGTCCGCAACGGCGGGCAGGAATTGGCGATCGAGTCGGTACAGGCCGCGTTGATGTGCCAGGAGATGATCGTGGTCGGCGACGGCAGCCCGACGGCCCACACGGGCGCCACGGTGCTCAACGACGGCCAGGACGATATCAGCGGCGACGAATTCGGCCTCAGCACAGTCCGCAACCTGGGTCGGCGCGTGGCGGAGGTGGCCCTGCGCGTGGCGCGGTGAGCGCGGGCGATCGTGGTGGGCTCGGTAGCGAGGTTACGACAGCGGTGGTGTTCGCCGCGCCCCGACGCCGGGCGCGACAGTTGCGCGACCTCGGTGCACGCCGTTCCGCCGACCGTGGTTCGCCGGGACACGCTCGCAGAGGTGAGTTCAATGAACCCCCGGATGATCCGTACCGTTCCCGAGATTGGGCTGGTCGTCCTGTTCGCGCTGGCTGCTGCGCGCGCCCTGGGCGAGGGCCCGACGAGTACGTCCAGCCCCGCCGGCCGCGTGTCGGCTGTCACGCCGCCGACGGGCGTCTGTCCGCCGTTCTTTCTGCGCGACGCGGCCGGCGGCATCATCAACCCGATCACCGGCGAGAATGCGGACCAGCCGTACTCGCCCAGACAGACCTGCGGCGCGAGCGGTTGCCACGATTACGGCCTGATCACGCAGGGCTTCCATTTCCAGCAGGGAGCCGACGAGCGGCCGACGGCGGACCAGGCCGCTCGTTGCCAGTGGGCCAGCACGCCGGGGCTCTACGGCGGCACATGGTGCTCGCCGGGACCGCTGTACCGGTCGCTGGCGCCGAAGCGGAACGCGTCCGGCCGCACCATTGACATGACGTCGTTCGGGCTCATCACGGCCGGCTGCGCGAAATGCCACCCGGGGGGCGGGCCGCTGGAGTACGACCGGGACGGGTATCGCTATGACGAGCGCATGCGCGACCCGGCCGCGAATCTGACGCCGGGCGGCGACAACAACTTTGACGGGGACTACTACAAGGCCCGCTGGTCGGAGACCGGCGTCCTAGAAGCGGATTGCCTGCTGTGCCACCTACCCGAGTACAACTTCGCGGCGCGGAACAAGCAGCTCGATGCGCTGAACTTCCGCTGGGCACCGACGGCCGGTGCGGGCCTCGCGCAAGTGACGGGGGCGGTGGCGAAGAACGATAGCGTGACGGTCGCGTACGACGCGACCAAGTTCAACCCCGACGGCACGTTCGCGCCGAACATGGTGGTCTCGCCGCGGAACGAGACCTGCTTGAGCTGCCACGCGCAGCCGGGCTGGAAGAAACGCGGCGCGAACTACCGCGCGCGGACGGATGTGCACTTGCGCGCGGGGCTACGCTGCGTGGACTGCCATCCGGCCGGATCGCGGGCCGCTGACCCACGCGTTCGAGGCCGCGAGGTCCACCAGTTCGGCAAGGGCGACGACCCCGGGGGGCAGGTTCGCAACGATCTCGACAACACGGTCCGCGACTGTGCCGATTGCCACACCCGCGGCTACCTGGGGGCCCCGATCGCCGAGCACCGCGGCCTGCCGCCGCTGCACCTGGAACGCATCGCGTGTCAGACCTGCCATATTCCGGAGCGGGTGGTCATGCCCATTCAGGTGCAGGCGGGCGACGTGTTCAACCCCGCGCCCCGGATTCCACCGGGCGGCAAGCAGCTCTGGACCTTCTACGGCGTGGACGGGAACTACCGCAATCACTACGGCTACCTGGAGATGATGGGCTACGACGACAAGCCCACCGAGCCGTTCCGTCCGGTGCTGACGTTGTACAAGGACAAGATCTACCCGGTGAACCGGGTCCACACGGCCTGGCCGGGCATCGAGGAAGACGGCAAGCCGGGCCTGGCGCAGCCGCTGATGAGCGACATCCGCAAGATGTGGACCACGCACCGGGCCGACCCGACCAAGTACCCGGGCCTGGCCGAGATCACCGACGACAACGGCGACGGCATGATCGAGGTCAACCGGCCCGCGGAGATTGACGCGCTCATCGCTGCGGTGACGGACATGCTGCGCGAGACGAAGTGGCCCCTGGAGGGCCGGCGCGTCGTGTGGGTGATGAACGACCGCGTCTACACGTCCGGCACCGAATACCGCGTAATCCCCAAACACGAGTGGGAGGCCTCGCCCTACGGCAACGTCCACAAGTACAGCCACGATGTCTACCCGGCTAACGCGGCGCTGGGAGCGAACGGGTGCGGCGATTGCCACGCCGCGGGCTCGCCCTTCTTCTTCGCCGCCGCGCTGGAGTACCCGTTCGACGAGGAGGCGCGCCCGGTGACGCGCGCCCAGTATGAGCTCCTGGGTTATCGCGGCAGCCCGCGCGAGTACACCGGCGCGGTGGCGGCCGTCCAAACCTTCTTCCGCTGGCTCACCATCATCGTGATGGCGGCGCTGATCGGCCACATTGTGCTGGACCTCGTCGGCCGAGCCAGACAGCGGACGCAGGCCGCACCGCCGACCGCCGGCGAAGCCGACACCGAGCAGATGGTGCAGCGCTTCAACGCACACGCGCTGGCCCAGCACTTCCTGCTCATGGTCAGCGTGATCGTCCTGATCGTCTCCGCCATCTTCTTGTTCGGCTTGCGCTACCCCGGCGCCGCGTGGGCGGCCGCCCTGACCGGGGCACTGGGCGGGGTGGACTTCTGGCGCGTCGTTCACCGGTGCGGCGCCGTCCTGCTGATCGTCACCGCTGCGTATCACCTGGTCTACATCCTCGTGCACGCGGAGGGCCGGCGCGACTTTGTTCTGTTGCTGCCGTGCTGGCAGGACTTCCGCGATTTCGGCGCCAATGTACTGTGGTATCTCGGAATTCGGCGTGAGCGGCCGCAGTTCGGGCGCTTCACCTACTTCGAGAAGTTCGACTACTGGGCCGTGTTCTGGGGCTGCGTCATCATGATCGGCACCGGGCTGGTCATGTGGTTCCCCGCTCTCGTACTCCGGCTCGTCCCGACGGCGTCGCCGGCGCTGTTCGACGCGTTCAAGGAAGCCCACGCCCACGAGGCCCTGCTGGCGCTGCTGGCCATCGCCATCTGGCACGTTTACAACGTCCACTTGCGGCCGGGACGGTTCCCCGGATCGCTGTTCTGGATGCACGGGCGCATGAGCCGCGCCGAAATGGAGCATGAGCACCCCCAGGAACTCGGCGATCGTTCCGGCTCGCACGCGAAGCAGACCGCCTGAAGGCCGCCGGACGAGGAGCGGTCCCGCGCCGCATCGGAGATGACAGTGCGTAAGGTCCTATCCGCCGCCGGCCGGTTCGTTCTCGGTTGGGGCGCCGTGTTCGCCTTTCTGGCCGGCGGCGGAGCCAACGTGTGTCCGTGCTGTGGGTCACCGGCTTGCCCGGTCGGCTTCGCCGGCGCTGGGATCGTGGGTTTCCTGGTGACGGCTCTCCTATATGTCCCGCGGTGGGTGATTGGCCGAATGCGCCGCCGGCGCAGTGCACCGAACCGACCGGAGAACATGGCGGACTCCGGCGCCGGGAGTATTGCGGGGCCAATCGTCGCCGCTCACGATCACGAGCATGACACCGCGCACGCGCCATGTCCTGATTGCCGCGGCGCTGCTGATTCTGGTTGGACGAGTCGGGCGTGCGGAGCCGCCGGGGGATGACCCCACACCGCCGCGCATCGCTCAGCTCGAAGAGCGCCTGAGAATGCAGCAGGAGCGCATTGCTGCGCTCGATGTCAGGCTGGGAGAGACCCGGCGGGTGGCGCGGTTGCGGCGACGGAACCTGCGGGAGGTGGTGGCGTGTTATCGAAGTTGAAAGTGCTGTTCCTCTGCACCGGCAACTCGTGCCGCAGCCAAATGGCCGAAGGCTGGGCCCGGCACTTGAAGGGCGACACGATCGAGGCGCATTCCGCCGGCATCGAGACGCACGGGCTCAATCCGCACGCCGTTCGCGTCATGGCGGAAGCAGGCGTTGATATTTCCGGGCAGCGCTCCAAGCACGTCGACGAGCTGCGCGACGTGCCGTTCGACTACGTGGTGACGGTCTGCGACCATGCCCACGAGAGCTGCCCGCTCTTCCCGGGCCGGACCAAGGTCGTCCACGTCGGCTTCGACGATCCGCCGCGCCTGGCCCGCGACGCCAAGACCGAAGAAGAGGCCCTGGGTCACTACCGCCGCGTGCGCGACGAAATCCGCGCGTTCGTCGAACAACTGCCGGAGGCCCTGACCGGCTACCGGGCGGCCTTTGACGCCCCTCCCTCCCAAGAAGGGGTCGAGGGAGGGTCGAGATGAGCATTCAGGGACGGCGCCCCGTCGGCTCGGTCTGGTACGGACAGAGCAGTAGCCGGGTTGCTTGGCCCCGTTGAAGCGAGGTAATCCACGATGTCCGATTCGACGAAGATGAACGATGCCGAGTCCATCCGTGAACAAGTGCGGGCGGGATACGCCGCCGTGGCTTGTCACCAGGGGCAGACCACCCCGCGCCAGGCCGGATGTTGCGGCTCCGCGGGAGCCGCGCCCTCCGCGCGTGACCCCGGCCGGTCGTGTTGCGGGCCGGCGGCCAGCTCGGCCGGCACGCTCGCCCAAAAGATCGGGTATGACGAAGCCGAACTCGCGACTCTGCCCGACGGGGCCAACATGGGCCTGTCCTGCGGCAATCCAACCGCGCTGGCGTCGCTCCGGCCGGGCGAGGTCGTCCTCGACCTCGGCAGCGGCGGCGGGTTCGACTGCTTCCTCGCCGGCCCGCGCGTCGGCCCCGCCGGCCGCGTCATCGGCGTGGACATGACGCCGGAGATGCTCAGCAAGGCCCGCCGCAACGTGCCCGCCTATCGGGAGCGCACCGGCCTGGACAACGTCGAGTTCCGCCTCGGCGAGATCGAGCACCTGCCCGTCGCCGACCGCAGCGTGGACGTGGTCATCTCGAACTGCGTCATCAACCTGTCGCCGGACAAGCCGCAGGTGTGGCGCGAGATCGCCCGCGTGCTCAAGCCCGGCGGCCGCGCCGCAATCTCCGACCTGGCGCTTCTCCGGCCGTTGCCGGAATCCGTGCGGAGCATGGTGGAAGCACTCGTCGGCTGCATCGCCGGCGCGGTGCTCGTGTCGGACACCGAGCGGTTCGCCCGCGCGGCGGGCCTCGTGGACATCCGCCTGGAGTCGAAGCCGGATTACGTGGCGGCCATGACGAGCTTCGAGGACCCGCTCTATCGGAGGATCGTCGCCGCCCTGCCGCCCGGCACGCGCCCGGCGGACTTCGTCACCAGCCTGAACGTAACCGCCCGCCGGCCGGAGTGAGCACGCATGGACGCCGGTTGCCCCACACGCTTGTCGTTCCTGGACCGTTTTCTGACGCTCTGGATCTTCCTGGCGATGGCCGCCGGCGTCGTGGGCGGCTGGCTGTGGCCCGGCGTCGAGGGTTTCCTCAACCTCTTCCAGGTCGGCACGACGAACATCCCGATCGCCATCGGCCTGATCCTGATGATGTATCCGCCGCTGGCCAAGGTGAAATACGAGGAACTCGGCGACGTGTTTCGCAATGTGCGGGTGCTGGGGCTCTCGCTCGTACAGAACTGGGTGATCGGCCCGGTCCTGATGTTCGCGCTGGCGATTCTGTTCCTGCGCGGGTACCCGGACTACATGGTCGGTCTCATCATGATCGGCCTGGCCCGCTGCATCGCGATGGTGATCGTGTGGAACGAGTTGGCCAAGGGCGACAGCGAGTACGCGGCCGGGCTGGTGGCGTTCAACTCGGTGTTCCAGGTGTTGTTCTATTCGGTGTACGCCTGGTTCTTCATCACGGTGCTGCCGCCGTGGTTCGGGCTGACGGGGACGGAAGTTCACGTGACGATCGGGCAGATCGCCGAGAGCGTGTTCATCTACCTGGGCATCCCGTTTATCGCCGGGATCATCACGCGGTTGGTGCTGCTGCGGCTGAAGGGGCGGGCGTGGTACGAGCAGAAGTTCATCCCGCGGATCTCGCCGCTCACGCTGATCGCGCTGCTGTTCACGATCGTGGTCATGTTCTCGCTGAAGGGCGAGAAGATCATCCAGCTTCCGCTGGACGTGGTGCGCATCGCCATCCCCCTGTGCATCTACTTCGTGCTGATGTTCCTGGTGTCCTTCTGGATGGGTAAGAAGATCGGCGCCGACTATTCCAAGACAACGACCATCGCCTTCACCGCCGCCAGCAACAACTTCGAGCTGGCCATCGCGGTCGCCGTGGCCGTCTTCGGCATCGGCCACGGCGCGGCGTTCGCCGCCGTCATCGGCCCGCTGGTCGAAGTGCCGGTGCTCATCAGCCTGGTCAACGTGTCGTTGTTCTTCCAGCGGAAGTACTTCGCCCCGGCGCCCGGTCTGAGCCACGCCCCAGCATAAAAGCGCCTCACAAAACCAACTGGCAATTGGGGGACCGACCTCCGGTCGGTCAGTTGAGAGGCGGGTGGCATGTCCGCCGCTTTGGGCGGACATGCTCTGGCCGAAGACGCCGGGATGGCCGCCAAGGCGGGGCCATGCTACCCGTCACACGGGCCATTGGTCGGTGCCACACGAGCCGGCGAGCACGATAAGACAGTCACTCGTCCGACGCGGCTCGCAAACTAGCAAGCAGCGCCCGCCCCTTGGTGACCGCCCGGTCCATTTCTTCCACCAGCTCGCGCGGATCCACCGGGGGGCCCTCCTTCGCGATTGACTCAGTTCGGTCCTTGCGAGGCAGGTCGCGCAGACGGCGGAGCACGCGGGCTTCTTCGATCAGAACGGACTGCCGCTTGGTCACTTCGAGCAAGTCCTGACTCTTGGCCAGAAGGTCCTTCTGCTCCAGCGCCCGGCGGATACTGACGGCGAGGTCAATCTCGTTGCACGGCTTGGTGAAGAACTGATAAATCCGACCCTCGTTGATGGCGCGCAAAGCGGCCGGGAGCGTGGGGTGGCCGGTGAGGACGATCCGTATCGTAGCGGGGTAGTCCCGCGCCACCTTCGCCAGGAACTCCGATCCGGGCATGCCGGGCATTTCCTCGTCGCAGACGATCAAATCAACCGGAGCGCTGCTGAGTACGTCCGCCGCCTCTTCCGCGTTGCCGGCCGTCAGGACTTCGTACGGCTCGTCCCGCAGGAGGCGCTTCAGCGCACTGAGGATTTGGGGCTCGTCGTCCACCAAGAGCACCGTGTGTCGCATGTTGGCTGTCTCCTACATCACTCTTTCGTCGCGGTTGCATTCGCCTGCTTTTCCACGTAGACGCGGACGCGAATCTGGTCCTCGAGACCTTGTTTGCGGGCGTAATTGCGGAGGAGCCGGTGCACGGAAGGTGTGATCTCCCGCCCCTTGCCGATGAGCAGGCATCCTTGCGGGCTCCGCACGTCCTCGGCAAGGACCGCGTGCGGCTTGAGATCGCAGAGGGCGAATTCGCGGATTTCGAACGTCTGGCCGGATGCGGCCACCGCCTCCAGCGCCTCCAGAACGGCGGGATCGTACAGGTGTGCCCGTTTGCGCAGCTCCGCGAGGGCGTCATGTTCCGCACGGCCGAGCCATTTCAACGCGTCATAGTCGGTCGCGGCCTTGAGGATGCGTGACCCGAGGGGCAGGTCGGCGCCGCGCACGTCGTCGCTTGGAACGCCCGACCCGTCAAAGCATTTCTTCTGGTAGGTGACAATTCGGGCCACCTCCTCCAACCGGGGGATATTTCGGATCAGATCTCCGCCAATCCCCGGATGGGCGTCCAGCATCTGCACCTCTTGGGCGTGCAGAGTCGCTCCGCGATACGCCTTCTCCAGGGTTTCGGAGGGGACCGTGACACAGCCGATCTGGGACAGCATGGCCGCGATCTCGATCTGCCAAGGCTGCTCGACCTGCATGTGCTTGCAGAGCTTGGACACGAGCCGCTGTACGCGCGACGCATGGCCGAACGCGACGGGACTGGTCAGTGACAGAACCTCGGCCAGCATCTTGATCGCACCGCGGAGCGTTTTTTCCAGGAGTTCCTTTTCGGCGGTGACGAGCCGGTACTGCGCCACGCCCGCCTGCAAAGCCTTGGCCAGCGCATCCGGCGCGCAAGGCTTGGTCAGGAACCGGAAAATGCTGCCTTCGTTGACGGCCTCGACGGTCGTCTGGAGGTCGGCGAAGCCGGTCAGCATGATTCGGACCGAATCCGGCGCACGCTTCTTGACCTCACTGAGGAAGTGGATGCCGTCCATCCCGGGCATCCGCATGTCGGAGACGACCACCGCGAACGGCCCGTGGGATGCAATCATGGCCAGCGCTTCGGCGCCGCTGGTCGCCGTCGAGATCTCGAACTGCTCGTGCAGTTGGCGCTGAAACGCATTCAGCACCTTCGGTTCGTCGTCGACGCAGAGAATACGCGCGCTCATCAGCGGACTCTCGCCAGGCATTGGTCACGCCAGGCCGACCACCGTTCGGCCAAGCCGAGTTGTCGGAGGTATTCGATGTCCAATCCGCCGGGTGGCTGCTCCGGTTCGGTCTCGCCGTTTGCGTGGAGCAGGGCATCGGCCGCATGCACGGCGGTCAACGGACCGAACGCCGACGTGGCACAGTCGGCGGGCCGGTGGTGGAATGCCACCGCTTCCACCACCGGGTCCGGCAGGCCCCACAGCCCAAGGAGGTAGGCCCCCACCTCGGCATGTGTAGTGCCGAACACCTCACGCTCCGCCACACGGAGGGCGACGCGGCCTTCGCTGACGCGTTCCAGTACTTCCCGATAGCGCTCGGTCTGGTTGACCGCGAGTATGAGCTTGCCGGTGTCGTGCAGCAGGCCCGCCATCAGCGCGTGGTCGCACGTCTCCCGTTCGCAGCCGTGTGCACTGGCGATCGCCTTCGCCGCGGCCCCGGTCTCTGTGCTGTGATTCCACAGGTTCCCCAGGCCGAGGTCGCCGAGATTGTCCGCTGGCAACTCGGTAAAGATATGCACGGTCACGACGAGCGCGCGGATCACGTCGAGCCCGAGTAGGCACACGGCTTGGGTCGGGTCGGACACGTGCCGCGGCAGCCCAAAAAACGCCGAATTCACGATTTGCAGGATCTTGGCCGTCATTCCGATGTCTTGCGCGATAATGGCCCCCAGGTCCTTGAGCGATTTGTTCGAGTCTTGCAGCGCGGCCATCAGCTCGCGATAGGCCTGCGGGACACTGGGAATCTTCGACATCCGCGACACGAGCGAACGAAGCTGTGAATCGGCGAGGACCTGGCGCAGCGCGAGGGCCCGCGCGACCACGCTCCGGAGCTGATTCGCTTCGCAGGGCTTGGCCAGGTACTGGTGCGTGGCCGCGATCGAACGGAACACCAGCTCGCGTTCGGAGTGTCCGGAGAGCACGATCCGCACGATGTGGGGGTACAGCCGCATGACCTCGTTGAGCAACGCGGCCCCGTCCATCTCGGGCATGCGCATGTCGGAAACGACGACGTCAAACGGGCGCTGGGCCAGCAGCGCGAGAGCGTCGCGCCCGCTTTCGGCGAACTCGGTCTCCCAGTCGCAATCGGTACCGGCGAGCATGCGTTCCAGGCCACGGAGCACTTTGGGCTCATCATCGACAAACAGCACGCGGATCATGTGACATACTCCGCTTCGACCGGCCGAGCCGGCGGGTCGGAAAACTGGCTGCGAACGGCCCCGAAGCTCCGTGCCGAGTGCTCGAAGGCGGCACAGACTTCCGGATCCAGGTGTCGTCCGCACTCGTCGCGGATAATCGCTGAGGTTTCGTCCTCCGACATCGCCGGCTTGTACGGCCGCTCGGAGCGCAGCGCGTCATAGGTGTCCGCCAGGGCCACAATGCGGGAGGCGAGCGGGATGTCCTGCCCGGCCAGACCGGCGGGGTAGCCGGTACCATCCCACCATTCGTGGTGCGTCAGCGCGATCGACGACGCCAGTTCCAGCAGGGGGTTCCGGATTGACTCGGGCCGTCCGGCACGGCGATTTCCATACCACGCGCGGTAAACCCGCATGGTCCGGGAATCCTCGCGGAGAATCCCGGCCCCGATCACGCAATGCCGTTTCATGACCTGCCATTCATCCGCGGCGTCGAAGTCGGCCTGGCGCATCTGGGCCAGCGCCTCGTCGGCTCCGCCGGCGGTTCGGACGTCCCAGTTGAAGGAATCTTCCGACAGCACACGCCGGAGCCCGCGGAGCACCTGGGGCTCGTCGTCAACCAGCAACACGCGCCAGTTCATTCTCGGGCGCCTCGGTCGTCACTTCTGCTTCCGGCTCGATCGGCAGGCGGATGATGAACGTCGTCCCCTTGCCCGTTTCGGTTTCAAATGTCAGGGTGCCGCGGTGCTTCTCGACAATCACTTGGCGTGCGATCGCCAGCCCTTGTCCCGTTCCTTTACCCACCGGCTTCGTGGTGAAGAAGTGGTCGAAGATCCGCCCGCGATGCGCCTCGGGGATTCCGGTGCCGGTGTCGCGGATGCGGATCTCGACATGATCCCCGGCGCAGCGCGTACTGATGGTGATCGTGCCCTTGCCTTGGCCGGCGGCCCCAACCACGTCCTTGATGGCGTGGGCCGCGTTCACGACGATGTTGAGAATCACCTGATTGAAATCCCCCAGCAGGCACGGAACCTGCGGCAACGCCGGATCCAGGTCCAGCTTCACGTCGGCCACGTACTTCCACTCGTTGCGGGCGACCGTGACCGTGCTCTCGATCGCCTTGTTCAGATCAGCCGGCGACAGGGAGTGCTGTCCCGGGTGGGCGAAGTCCTTCATGGCGCGGACGATCTTCGTAACGCGTTCCAGCCCGTCGAGCGAATCGGAGAGCGCCTCGGGAATCTGGCTGAGTAGGTAATCCAGCTTGGCCGACTTGACCGCCGCGGCCAAGCCGTCCAGCAGCTCGGAAGCCACGGGACCCGCGCGGCAAGCGTCGGCCAGTTGTTGGTACCGCGTCAGCAGTTCCGCCAGCTTGGGAAAGGCGTTCCGCAGGAAACGCATGTTGTCGCTCACGAACTGCGTGGGCGTGTTGATCTCGTGGGCGATCCCTGCGGCCAACTGGCCGACGGACTCAAGCCGCTGCGCTTGGAGCAACCGGCTCTGCAAGTGCTGCTGCTCCTCCTCGGCTTTGGCGTTCTGAATGACCTGTGCCGCCGTGTGGGCCAAGCTCTCCAGCAAGGCGTCGATCTCCGGGGTGATGACGTGTTTGGAAAAGAGCGCCATAACGCCGAGCGTTTCCTCGCCGGGCGGCCGAAGCTGATAGCCGACGCAGGAAACCAACCCAAGCTTCTGCGCCCACTCGTGGTCGTGGATCAGTAGTTCCGTTGTGACCGCGTTGGTCAGGAACTTGCCGTCTTCCGCGGACGCCACGCGCCCGATCTTGTGGCAACCGAAGGGCACGCGGCGGTGCTCAACGCCATCGGTGTGCGTATACCGTCCGGAGCTGGCCAACAAGTGCAAACAGCGGTCCCGGCAGCGGCACCCCGGCGGCGCCTCGCGCACTTCGGCGTGTATGCAACCCGACTCGCACAGATCGCCCCGCTTCGAGACCCAGATGCGGCAGAAATCCGCATCAAACAGCCGCACCGCGGCGTCGGTGATCTTCTTCAACTTCTGCGTCAGGTCGCCGGGGCCCAGCAGGTCTTGTTGCAGGCGGTTTAGCTCGAGCTGTTGTCTGCTTGTCTCCGCGACGACTTCCTCCGCCTTTCTGCGCTTCGTGATATCGTCGCCCAGCAACAGGATCATATTCGCCCGCCCGGAGTCGTCTACCAGACCGAATGGCCGTATGGCGATGCCCAGGATTCGCTCCTCGCCGTCCCGCCGCCGGATGCGAACATCGTCCAACCGAACGGGCTTCCGCGTCGAATGGCACTCGGATACCGCCCGGGCTAGCACCTCCCAATCCCAGCCGATGCCCAGCGCGTCCAACGTGCGGCCCCAAGCATCGACCG
Source organism: uncultured Planctomycetales bacterium (assembly GCA_964564785.1). Taxonomy (GTDB): domain Bacteria; phylum Planctomycetota; class Phycisphaerae; order UBA1845; family Fen-1342; genus CAZMCT01. The sequence goes on along the minus strand of CAZMCT010000014.1, from coordinate 13,984 downwards.
CTGCACGCCCGAGCACGCGCTCTGCCGCTCGATTCCACTCGGTGACTCGCCCCTCGCCGTCCGTGGCGATCAACACGGACGGGATGGATTCAAAAATCTGCCTCATCAGGGCGTGCGTCCGCTGTAGCTGCGACTCGGCGCGCTTCTTGTCGGTGATGTCATGCCAAACGCAATAGAGTATGCTCTTGCCTTGTATCGTCAGGGGCGTGAGAGAGACTTCGACCGGAAAGTCCTCGCCGTTCGCCTTGCGGTGCGTCCATTCAAAGCGATGGAAGCCGTTCTTGTAGGCTATCTCCATCATCTCGTTGGCCTTCTCGAGGGAAGGCCTTCCATCGGGCTGGACGGGCGGGGACAGCTCCGAAGGATGCTTCATGAGGAACTCTGCTCGGCTGGAGTACCCGAGCATCCGGACGGTGGCTTCGTTGCAGTCTACGAACGTCTCGCCGCTGATCAGCAGCGTGGCGTCGTTAGAAGCGTACATGACGTCCATGAACCGCTTCTCGCTTGCCTGCAATGCATCCTCGACCCGCCTGCGCTCCGCAATCTCCTTTTCCAGTGTCTGCTGTCGCAGGGTAAGCTCGCGGACGCTCCGCTGGGCGGCGTCCAGCACGAAGTTGACAAGCAGTTGGAGCTTTTGGAGGGCCTCGTCGTGAATGTCGAGCTGCACCTTGAAATCAAACCGCCCGTCAACCGCCGGGCACAACTGGTCAGCCAGCGAGTTGATCAGCACCTGATACTGCTGCACGTCGAGTGAGGTCGCTGTCGCGCTGTCCGCCATCATTGGGCTCCTGACTCCGGCCAACCTATGTGTACCTCGCACTGGGGGTCGCCCCTCTTGCAGCAGCGCGTCTCCTCCACGGTGGCCTGCTCGCCATAGTGGCGAATCACCGCTCGCGCTAGAGCCACGTAGAGCCCACAAAGCTGATTGGGCGAGGCGTAACTCACGATCAACTCGGATGGCCTGGAGTCCACGTGAAACTTCTCGACAATGGCCTGTCGGGCCGCTGAATCCAGAACGCTGCTTGCAAAGCTCCGGTGAATCTTGGGTTGACGCTCGAGAAACTCGCGCGCGTTGCGCGACATCGCAAACCACGCCGGCCAGCGCCCAAGCGCATCGCGAAGGAAAAACTCGGCGAAGGCCTGCTCGGCTTGCGCCGGTGTAACCTCGAGCACCGCGCACGCGGCGGCCAGTAGCCGCTGCCACTCGGCGTCGTCATACGCCTCGTCCATGCGAAAAACCTTGTCTGGGGGTACCCCCGCGCGGCGTCGTACCTCCAAGATCGCCTCGGCGCCGGCCATCGCTTCGATTAGCCCGAACAGAACCATATGAATCAGCCCAACCATTGCCCGCTCCGTTCTTGTTGTCGCCCCTGACAGGCGCGCGACCGGCGCCTGACGGCACAAACTCGAGGGGCAAGCCGCCTCGTGGCGCGTGAAGACAGCGCCACCTCTGTCTTATCGGCAAATGAAACGCCTGGCTGGCAGGTAAGCCCGGACGAGCCCACGAGTTGCGCCGCTCGTTGCGGGTTTTACGGATGAGCGCCCCCCGGTGTTCTCCGCAGTCGCCTCGTTGTCACAGCCCGCTGACAAGGGTTCGGCCGGGGTTTCCGGGATACGGTCCGATAGGGGCGCGATGGACGATTCATAAATCCATATCTCAAATCCACTTATGAACTAGTCGACCCCAGCGTGGCGGCGGTACCCGCAGCGCCGCTACCCCCTCGGGCGGCTGGGTTCGGGAGCTGGCGAGGCAGGCCGGAGAGAACCACCCTCACAGGGTGCCGGCCTCCCGCGAAAGCCATTCCTCGGCTGCCCGGATTTGCCGGATGTTCCTTGAAAAGAAAACCGGACAGACACCGCGGGTGTGGCCGTTGGCGCCACCGTGGCGTCGGGTTGGCGCGGAGCCGGCCCCGGTTTTCAACCGTCTGCCAGACCCGGTGGGCCGTCGCACACCTGCGGCCCACATGCTGCCAAAGCCAGCGGACGATTTCGAGGCGGGGTCTACAGGACGCTAACGGGAACGGCGTTAGAGCGCCCGGGCCGGCGGGGCCCCGCGGCCATCGTAGGTGAACTCGTAGTCGTCGAGCAGCCGCTTTCCACCCGGCAGGTGCAGCCACACGCTCAGCGCGTACTGGCCCGGTTTCAGTGGCCGCTCGGGCAACTGGAGCGGGAACTGGTAATACCGCGACAGCGGGTCACGGAACCGTCGGATGGCCTCCGCCGTGCGGATGTCGACCGGCCAGAACCCGACCCGCTCGCCGATGTGCTCCCCCGGCCGGCGGGTCTGAAGCTCGAAATGAAACGTGCCGACGACCTTGGTGGGGTCGCCGGCCGCGTCGTAGGCCGCGAGGATCACCTCGAGCCCGTCGGCGGTGCCATCGCCGGCAAGGCTGACCGGCTTGGTGAGATACCGCTGCACTTCGATCCGGTCGGGCAAAACCAGGTCGATGTACGCTGACATCTGCGGGTCGCCGGGGTCGATTTTGGGCTGATCCGTGCAGCCGACACAGACGGTCAAGGTCAACACGGCCGTCCCGAAAAGGCGTGGCACAATTCGCATAGGCTCACCTGCCCAACGACGGTTGATCACGGGGGCGGAGTATAGCGGCCGATGGAAAAAGGGGACAGGCACGCGGAAGTGGCCGTCGGCGCTACCGTGATCGTGGGGTGGCGCGGAGCCAGCCCGCTGTTTCAGCGGGCTGCTTGGGCGCGATGCGGACGACGAGTGAACGCCCCGCGGCGGCCGCGCTGGCGTGGTTGGGGACGACGGGAGGTGGCCGGCCGAGTTGCAAGGCTGGTCCGCCTCCCGACCGCCCAGAGTCGGATATACTTGGACAGGACGCGGCCCCAATGGACATCGTGGCGCCGCGCAGCGGAGGAGGCTCATGAAGCGGCTGGAAACTTTGCGGTCGGTCCGGCGATTTCGCCGGTGCTCGCGGCGCTGCCTGCCGGCGGCAGCGATCGCACTCACACTGCTCGTTTGCACGGCCCGCGGCGAGCTGTCAGACCCGGGGCCGTACGGGGCGGGCTGGACGGAAGTGACGGTTCCGCGCCCCGGCGGGGGGAGTTTCACCGCTTTGTTGTTCTATCCGGCGACGGGCTCCGGGCCCGGCGCGACCTACAACGGCAGCGGCGCGCCCTATCCGGCGATCTCGTTCGGCCACGGCTGGCTCACGGACGTCACGCGCTACCAGAGCACGCTCGAGCATTTGGCCACCTGGGGTTACTTCGTCATCGCGAGCAAGTCCTACGGGGGCCTGTTTCCCAACCACAGCCTGTTCGCCGACGATCTGCGCTGGTGCCTGAGCTACCTCGAGGACCAGAACGCGAACCCCGGCGCGGCGCTGTATCAGCAAGTGGACACCGGGTCGTTCGGCATGTCCGGCCACTCGATGGGCGGCGGATGCAGCCTGCTGGCCGCGGAGCGGGATAGCCGCATCCGGGCCGTGGCCAACCTCGCGGCGGCCGAGACGAATCCATCGGCCATCGACGCGATCGCGGGGGTGCTGGTGCCGGTGTGTTTGGTCGCCGGCGACGAGGATTCGATCGTGCCGCCCGCAGGGCACACGATCCCGATGTACGACAGCGCCGTCGCACCTCGCCGCCTGCCGCTGCTCGACGGGGGGTGGCACTGCGGATTCCTGGACAGCAACATCATCGGCTGCGACAACGGCGCGCTGCCGCGGGCCACACAACTGGCCCTGACGCGCGAGCTGTTGACGGCGTTCTTCAACCTCTACCTGAAGGGCGACCAGGCGGTCTGGCGACAGGTCTGGGGCCCCGAGCTCGACTCCCAGCCGCTGGTCGACAACTCCCGGACCGATCCCCAGCTCGGCCTCACGCCGACCACGGCCGCTACCCACGGCTACGGCGGCCAAGCCGTCGCGGTCGAGTTCCTGGTCACCAACTCCGGCCCGCTGCCCGCCAGCTACACGCTGCTCGTCGAGGACAACGCCTGGCCCACGACGCCCACGCCGCCTCAGACCGGGGTGCTCGAGCCCGGGGCGTCCACCGGGGTAACCGTTCTCATCGAGATCGCGGACGAGCCCGGCCCAGCCACGGACGTCGCGCTGCTGAGTGCCCGCTCCGACCTCGACGGCGGCACCCGGGCGTACGCGACGCTGACGACGCAGCGCCGGCTGCGGGGCGATCTGAACGGCGACGGGCGGGTTGATGCGGCCGACTTCGAGGCCTTCAGCCTGTGCCTGGGCGGCCCGGGTGTCGCTCCCCCGACCGGGTGTGAGGGCGCGGATCTCGACCTGGATACGGACGCCGACCTGGCCGACGCGGCCGCGTTTCAGGGGCAGTTCGGCGCGGGGCGCTCTCGCTAGCTTGCCCCGCTGCGGCCGAAGCCGGCGCGGTTGCCGGGCAAGCTCTCGCGCTGCCGAGGCATTCCTGCGCCGAACCGGTTTGTCCGGCGGGGTTGATGCCGCGGAAACGTCGCGGCGGATCCTCCCCGGGATCGGGAAGACCCGCCGCACGTTCCTCTGTGTTCGATGGTTAGAAACCGCCGCTCAGCAACTGGACGAACGGATTGATGTCCCCGAAATCAGGGTAGAGGCCATCTTCGTTGATGTCGCCGTTCTGCGGGTTGCAGCCGGGGAACGCAATCTGCCACGCCGCGTTGTTCGACAGGTAAAGCACGAACGGGTTGATATCCGCAAAGCCGACGAGGCCGTCGCAGTTCAGGTCGCCGATCAGCACGGCCGGCGGTGTTCCGAGCGCGAAAGTACCGTCGGACCGCGTGGTGGCCTGCCACTCGCCGCCGGGCGACCAGAAGCGGGCGTACTCCGTCACGTTGTCGACCGTCACCAGGTTGCCGACGATGTCGAACGCCAGCTCGCGGAGGCGCGTGCCGGCATCGAAACCCGTGACGTACGAACCGTCCGACGTGTTGAAGATGTGCACGAAGCCGTCGTAGTAGTTGCCGTAGGCGACCCAGCTGATTCCAATCGAGTCCGTCGCGGCCGGCGATTCGAAGACGTCGATGCCATAGGCCCCGTTGAAGGGTGCGGTCTTCGGCGTCTCCCAGTCGGCCGTGTTGATCGGCGGAGGCGCGTCGAGGAACTTCGAGACCGCCGCCGCCTGGTTCGGGTCGAAGCGGTACTGGTTCATGTACCAGTCGCCGGCGGCGTCGCGGGCCACGTCGCGCGGATAGAACGTGAAGTAGGTGGGCCCGATGTACTGCGTGCCCAGGTCTCCGGGCGTTGCCGTCGGGTTCGCGCCCAGCGTATAGCGAATCAGGCCCTTGGAGCCGGGGTTGCCGGCGTAGTAGTTCGAGTCGACCAGGTAAATCTCACGGTCGCCGCCGGCCTGCGTCCCCTCGACATGGATGCTCTCGACATACTGCGTGTAGGTCGTCGAGCCGTACGTAAAAGTGCTCTTGTTGGACGCGTCGATCAGCTGCGTGGCCGTCAGCATGTCGCTGCTGAACTCCCACGCCAGGTCGCGCGAGAAGTCGGCCACGTACAAATGGTCATCCGGGCCGATCGTGCACTTGAACGGCGACGCCGTGCCGGCCGCCACCCAATCGACCCCGCCGGTCGCGAAGCCGGCGTCGGAGGCGTCCGCCAGGAGCATGTACACGCCGTCCAGCGTGACGCGCCCCGCCCCGGTCGTGCCGCCCGAGGCGTTGGAGATGTAGACCTTGCCGAAGTTCGGGCTGGCCGGGTTCTTGTTGATCGCCACGCCCAGCGGCGAGAAGAAGTTCGTCGTGACGCCGTCCGCGATGAACTGTGCCCAGCCCAACGGCTCGGCCTTCGTCACCACGATCTCGAACCCTGTTCCCAGCCCGAGATTGAACACGTGCGTGCCGGCCGGCAGCGCCCCGAGGTACAGCGTCGTGTCGCCGTAGCGTACGATGCGCACGTCGTCGGCACTCTGGTTCAACACGAATGAGTAGTTTCCCCCACCCAAGTCCTGGATCCCCGAAGCGTACGCAATCGCCCACGCCACCGGGGTGGCCACTAGCCCGACCGTCAGCACGGTCACGAGTCCCAACATCGTCCGTCTCATGATTTCACCTCCTGCAAAGGGTGTCCTGGGAAACGGCCCGCGCCGGTACGCGATCCAGTCACGGCCTCGTCTCCGATACTGCTCTCTCCCGTCACGATTCAGCCCGACACGCCTGCGCCGCAGGGTAGCCCCCTGCGCGGCGCGGCCGTCGCGCAGCGCTCGGCCCCACGGCTCATAACGCGCCTCGCGCGCCGGCACCCCGCCGGTGCAATTCCAATTCGCGCCGCCCGTATCGAATGGCGACCCCGATGCCCTCGCCCTCCGCGGCTGCCGGACTCCTCTTCTCGGCGTTTGCGAGATCGTTATGCCCGGGCCGGATCTCCAATACGATTGTACAGCGCTGGAGGCCACTTGTGCGAGTGTAGTTCCGAATCTTGGATGAATGTCGGCACCGAAACCTCGCGCTGCACGGGGGGGCCGGGGGATGAAAGTCTCGCACGAGGTCCGGTCCGGCAACCGCCGCATCCTACGTCGCGAGTGGCACTTGCGAGCGGTCGTGGGACCTGGCAAGACGTCGGGCGCGACGGCCGCGTGCTGCACCGCCAGCGCCGCGCCGGTGGAGACGCCATGCGTCGCGGAAAGGACCGGAGCGCAATCGGGGGCACGCCTTGCGTCAGCCTCTCAGGGCCGGACGGGGCGCTCCAGTTGCCCGTGGGTGGCACAGCGTTGGCGCCACTCGCTCACGATTCGCGCGCCCTCCGGTGTTGACGTGGGATACCAGGTTTCTTCGTCGATACGACGAACCAGCGTGTGGGCGCTGATATAGTCGCGCGTGAGCTCCGGCGGGTTCTCGCCCGCACTCTGAATCTCGGCCCGCCGGCGCTTCAGCTCCAGCGTGTGCGTCCGCAGGTAGGCGATTCGGCGTCGCTCCGGCCCGCATTCGGGACAGCAGACGAGCACGGCTTCCACACCGTCGTCCGGTGCGCCGCCGATGCCCGGCTCGGGTGCGAACGCGGAGCCGGGAGCCTCGTACAGGCGTCGCTCGCTCAGATCGTAGAAGGTCCGGCCCGGCTTCGACTCGGCACGCGAGGAAAACGTCATCGCGACGACGATCACCGCCGAGAGTACGATGATGCCGAGTTGCACGACTTTCTTGCGCGCCATCTTGCCGCACTCCCAACCGGTGCGCGGACGGCCCGGCCCCCGGCGCTTCCGGCAATCGCGCTGCCTACTGGTTCAGGTGGACGTAGTACGCCACGGTCCACCAGCATCCCTCGCGCTCGCAGGGAATATCCGACGCGTCCATGCGCCGCGCGCTGCCGTCGTAGAAGGCGTAGTTCGCTTGGCCGCGATGCCGTGTGGCGCCCGGATCCCCTTGGAGGTTGCGGTCGAACCCGGCCGCCCACACCGGCAGGCCCGGAAGCCAACTGAACAACCACCAGCGGTCCTCCGGCCAGTCGCCCCGGGCGTCGCCGTGCCCGTCACCGAAAAGAATCAGCCGACCGGGAAACCGGACGTTGGACCCGCCCCGGGTCAGGCCCTCCGGATACCCGCTCTCCTGCGGGCGGCCGAAGGGCCCGAATCCGCGAGCCTGATTCCAGTAGTGCACGAGATTAGCGCCGATGCCGCTTGCGTTGTGTATCTCGTACCGCCGAATCTCACCGAAGTTGCGCGGATCGACGGCGCTGGGAGGCAGATGCGCCACGTTGCGATCGTACGCCGAGACACCGTCCGCGTAACGCTCGAGCGGCTCCGCCGGACAGTCATATACGGCCGGCATGCGACCGATGTAGGCCCACAGATACACGCGCCAGGTGCCCTCGATCCACACATAGTTCACGCGGTGCCTGTCCTGGATCGGGTTGAACCAGTCGCGGTACTCCGAGCTATACATCGTCGCGGCGATCACGCACTGCCGCTGATTGCTGAGGCAATTCACCGCCATGGCCGACTTGCGCGCGTTCGACAGGCTGGGCAGCAGGATGGACATCAGCACGGCCAGGATGGCAACCACCACCAGCAACTCGATCAGCGTGAAGCCGTTCGGGCTCTCACGCAGACGCGCACGCGTCATGGCGACCTCACCTCCGCCAGGGGCCGCAGGACGCTGCGATGCCTGACGGCGCCCCGGCCCACACGCATCGCAGCGCCCCATTTCAAGCGCTCGCCCGAATCACGGGCACGATCCGCCACCGGAGCTGAGCACGGCCACGAAGGGGTTGATGTCGTCGAACCCGACCGTGCCATTGCCATTCAGGTCGAAGTTGTCAGGGTTGCACATGGCGCCCCCGGTGAGCCCGGCCACAAAGGGGTTGATGTCGGCAAAGCCGATCTGCCCGTCACAGTTGGCGTCGCCACGGCAAACGACCGGCGGCCGGGGGATGCCCGCCGCCCGCGGCCCGCCGAGGCCGACGACCTCGCTCTCGGGCATGCAGTAATCGCGCACCTGGTAAGAGCTGCAAAAGCCCGTGCGCGTGTAGGGTGTTTCCCAGACGCCGCCGTCGCCGAACGCCAGCAGCAGGTCGTCAAAGGTCGTGGCGCGGGTTTGGAGCGCGCGACGTCCATCGAGCCCCTCGTAGTCCTGCTCCTGAACGACCGGCCCGAGAACTGTGTCGTCCGACAGGATCACGTACTTCGTGATGCTGGACGGCGTGACCGACGTATCCACCACGGCCACCACGCGCATCCAGCGATCGGTCTGGATCCAGCCCTCGGTCGCTCCATAGACCCCGTCGTCGCCGATGGTCTGGGTGGAGAAGTCCATCCACAACATCGCGTCATCTTCGCCCGGCAGCGCGTTCTGGTAGAGCGACAGCCAGCCGGTGGAGTGCGTCAGCAGTACCCCGGCGTGGTCGATGTCGGGCGTGTAGACATCGTCATACTTGAGGTAGAGATCCGCGATGATGGTGTAGAGATTGACCTTGGTCCCACCCCCGTTCGCCGCGGCGCCGTGCGGCAGCAGATAGCCATTGCAGCTCCACGGCGCGTCGAAACGCATGCCGCGCGGGTCGCCGTCAGGCAGCGCCGGGATCCCGTAGCCGCTGGCCGGGCCGAACGACGTGGTGTCGGCCAGGTCAAACGGGCACGTGCCGGCCGCGCACCCGCTGAACCAGGTCAGGCGGCTGGGACCGGTGAAGCCCGTCACCGGCGCGAGACGATCGTTCACGTTGCGGAAGTTCCAATAGCCGCGCGTGCCGCCGTCCACGGGAATGCCGCTCGCGCTGGCCGCCCCCAGCGCACCGGCCCCCCCGGCGTCCAGGGCGTAATCGCGGAACTGGATGGCCGCACAGTAGAGCGGAGCGGTATCGCCCGAGTCGTCACCGAACAGCAGGGTCGGAAGGCCGTCGGCCTCGGTGTAGAGCGACCAGCGGCCGTCGACGCCCGAGCCCAGGATCTGCTCGCCCACCAACTCACCGTTGACGTACTTGGAAAGCAGGGGCCCGTAGACGCTGGCCAGATCAATCGAGATCACGATGCGGTACCACTGGCCGGCCTCCAATACGCCGTCGTACTGACCGCTGATGCCCAGCGCCCAGATCGGCGGATCGGCGTTGACTTTCTGCCCGAAGAAGTCGCCGTCGTTCCGGTTGCACTCGCTGGTATTGAAGAAACTGAGCCAATTCGCCGAGCTGTCGACCGGAATCAGCACATCGAAAATCAGCGTGTACTGGTTGATGTAGTCGCCACCGCCGTTCGCGTTCACGTGCGGCAACATGCCGATGGCTTCACTAGGGCCGTAGGCGGGTATGTGCGCGACCTCTTCATTCCCCGTCCCGCCCGGCAGCGGCGGAAGGCCCAGGCTGCTGGTGCTGCCGAACTCGGTGATGCCCTCCGGATCGCCGGGCCCAACAACGTACTCGAAGTAATAGCCGTCGTGGCCGATGGTGGCCTTCAGGCCGTCGTTGGGATCGTTGAATTCCCAATGCCCGGTGACCGTCTGCGCAACCGCCGGGGTACCCACCGCCACCAAACCGCCAACGCAGAACCACAATAGTGCGCGAGCTGCCCGCTTCATGTCGCCAACTCCTTTGAATGTGCCACTCGGTGTCACCTACCGCGCTGAGCAGGAACCGGATCGTCTTCCATCAGCACGGAACCATGCGTACGAAACTGTTGGCCCTGACCCTCGACCGTCGATGCTCACCATGTCATGTGCAGACATCATCAGGAAACAGTCAGCGACCTGCAAAATGCCCAGCAGCTCAGCCCGTACCGCGGGCGCCGCAATGATGCCGTCAGCGGGGGAGCCGCCGGTGGCCCGGGGGCGACCCTCAGTCCGCCGGCTGCGGTGAGCCCACCAAGCGCAGGTTCAGGGCCGGCAACCCTCGTCCGTGGGCCCCGGCCCACTCGACGGGGTACGGCGTGTGAGCGCCCCGCGCGGCATGCCAAAGAATGCGGTTGAGCGTGTCTTCGTCCGCGCCGTCCGGATGCTCGAGGGGCAGTGCAGCGCTCTGAAGCGCCCACGTCCGGGCCGGCTCGGACAGCGACGCCGCCGGGGGATTCAATTCCGCCAGCGGAACCTGGGCCGGTCGGCAGGTGTATGGGGTGTAGTCCGGTTGTTCCGTGAAACACGTGCTGAGCAGCGGGGCCACGGCGTACAACTGGTGCTGGGCCTGCACACCCAGAATGCGCTCGATGGTGTGCAGCACGGCCGTCTGGTTGTAAAACTCGTGGACCACCGCGCGCCGCTTGGTGTACGGGCTGACCACCAGACAGAGCGAGCGATGCCCGTCCACGTGATCGAAGCCGTCCTGCGGATCGTCCTCGATCACGAAAATGCAGAGCTTCGGCCAGAAGCGACTGCGAGAGAGCCCCTCGATCACACGCCCCAGGGCCAGGTCGTTGTCTGCGACGAGAGCTCGCGGAGTCGGCTGGCCCGCGGCCGTCCCGGAAGTGTGGTCGTTGGGCAGGTAGATGATCACGAGGCTCGGGAAAAAGCCCTCCTGCTCGAACCGGACCAGCTCGTCCAGGAACACGCCCGCTCGCAGAACGTCGGGGATGCTCATGTTCCAACCGGGGTAGTCCGGACAGGAGTAGCGCCGCAGCCGCTCCACCCCGATATTCTGCTTGAACCGGACCCGTCCCGCCCCACGGATGAAATCCTGGTAAACCGCCGAGTAGTCGCTTTTCGGCTGGAGTTCGGCATCATCGAACTCGCCGTAGTTGCGGAACGAATTGCCCGGTACCGCCAGCACGTGGTCCCAGAGGAACCCCGAGGCCGAGTAGGTCAACGGATCGTCACCGAAAGTGTAGCTGCGCGTGAACCCGCCGAAGGCCCGCTCCAGATACGGCGTGACGTTGCCCTCCGTACACCAGGAGTGGCCGTCCGCGGATAGAACCCCGTTGCAATAAAAGTTGTCGAGGAGCACGAACTCCTCGGCCAGAGCGTGGTGGTTCGGCGTGATCTCTCGCCCGTAGATGCACAGTTGGGGGGCGCCGTTACCCGTCGGGATGTCGCCGAACACCTGATCGTAGGTCCGGTTTTCCTTGATGATGTAGACCACGTGCTCGAACACGGAGGGTGCCCCGGGGTGATCCGGCACCGGCACGGCCGGCCGCGTGCCCGTACCGCGCTCGAGACTCCGCAGGATCGCGGGCACACCCGCGTCGGCGCGAACCTGGGCCGTCAACCGCCGCAGCCCCGCCTCGTCGGGCAGCGCGACTCGGCTGAGCGTGCCGCTGTGCCCGTGACTGTTCCAGCCCGGCTGGTCCGGCCGGCGGGTGCGCGAACCGGTGCCCTTGATGTTGGCCACATACAAGCGTTCCGACGTCGCGGCCAGCGCGCCCGGGTACCACCCCGCCGGAATGAAGCCGGCGATGCCCGCGGGGCGGGAGCCGTCGTCCACCAGACGCACCACGCCGACGGCGTTGTTGCCGGCTACGCTCACGTATAGCGTCCGGGCGTCCTCAGCCAACGCCAGTCCGTTCGGCATGCTGCCGATGGGCAGCCCGTGCGCCGGCTGAACCGCGAGCGTCTCCGTCACCGTGCGCCGCGCAACGTCGATGAACGACACGGTGTCGGCATTGGCATTCGCGACGTACAGGGTGCGTCCATCCCGGCTGAGCGCAAGTGCCGCGGGCGCAAGTCCGACCGCGACCTGCGCCACTTCCCGCCGCCCCGGCAGGTCGACGATGGAGACCGTGCCGCTGGCCGCGACGCCGCGTTCGTCGATCACCGTGTCGGTGCCGGCCGATTTCGCGGTCCGATCGCCGGACGCGGCTCGCCGCCCCCCCCAGTTGCTCACGTAAGCCCAGCGCTCGTCGGGCGAGAGCTGCACGGCGTAGGGCGCAACGCCCACGTCAATCGCGGCGCGGATGCTCCCGCTTTCCAGGTCCACCAGCACCAGCGAGTTGTGACGCGAGAGGCAGACGAGCGCGACCGTGCCGTCGCGCGTCAGGGCCAACCCGCACGGGAAGGATGCGCCCTCGCCTTTGTGGCCGGACAATGAGATCCGACGCGTCCAGCGGAGTTCCCCGTTCGGCTGCACCGCGGCCTCCGCCAGGGTACTGCCCGACGTCGTCGCGTAGACCCGCCGGTTGTCGGGAGTGACGGCGATGCCGCAGAGCGATCCGCCGTCTTTTTCGAACGGCAGGGTCTGCCGCACCCTCCAGGACTGCGGGTCGACGACGTGCAGCCCGCGGTTGTCCTTGACGTACAGCGCGCGCTCGCCCGGCGCCAGCACGAGATCGACGGGACGACCGGCCAGAACGAGCACTTCACCGGCGGGGCGGACCAACTGGCCGGTGGGCACAACGTCACCACCCGTGGCGAGCGGGCCCACCTGCCGCGTGGCCGGGTCGTTGCGGCAGGCACCGAGCGCGAGAAAGAGTGCGGCACAAATGTAGCTAGCGCGAGAAGGCATGGTGCGGGCTCCAGTTTCGACCGCGCGGTGCCGCTTCGCAGCCCGTTCAGAAAGGTGACCGGCTCCGCGCCAATCCACGATCGCGGTAGCGCCAACCGCGACTCCCCCGGTAACTGTCACCTTTTTCCAACGGCCTGTCAGGCCGAGCGCCGAGGCGCGGCACGGATCCTCGCCATCGCGCATTAGCGTGCCGAAATATCAGCGTTTGATTAGGGCGTGGTGCAGCGTCGCGCCCGCTGCCCGCGCCGCGATGAAACCGCTGCCCGCATTGCTCCTGTGCCCGGGTTGCTCTTGTCGCTGCGAAAGAGGCCCCACCAGCGGTAGCGGCCGGCGCGGAGTCCGTTGCACCACCCGTTGTAATCCCCGCGGGTGGGGAACAGACCTCCGGTCTGTCGTCTTCCACGGGCACGCAGAATGGCGTGCGGGCGTGCGCAGGGGCGCGAACGACGCGACCGCGCAACGTCACACTAATGCGCGGGTTAGCGCCGTGGTGCGCGACGGTGCGCGGTCGATGGAGACTGGAGGCGGGGGGAATCGAACCCCCGTCCCGAAGCATTTCAGCCTGGGCCTCTACGTGTGTAGCCGGCAGATTTGACAGCTTTGAGCCGCAGGCAGACCCACCGGCGGGTCATCCCGCGGCCGAGCCCGGCTGGTTCTCACCCGCGCTACGCCAGGCGGCGCCGGTCGAAGCCGGCACCCCACGCGGGCCAGCCTGCTGGCTGCGTCGGCGCGACTAGCAGGCGTCGCCGGCCGACGTGCGACCTCAGTTAGGCCGCAAGTCGATAGCCATCACTGGCATCTAATAGGTACGCCCGGTGTTTTACGAGGCCTCCGGACAACCTCGACACGCCACCCAGACCTCAACCTGCCCGGTCGAAGCCTGTCGCCCCCGTTTCGTCGCAGCGCCAATTGTCAAAGATCAAGCCCATCGCCAGCCACCGGCCGCTGGGCACCACATCCATCGCAGCCGCGAGCCGACGCGCGCCGGGCCGCGTCAGGCCGTCGTCCGGGCGAATGACTCCGTTATCGGAAGACGGCACGGCCCGGCCGCTACTTGGAGTATACCCGCGCCGCTCGGCACCTCACAGACAACACGCGCAGCCCGACGGATACGTGGGGGGGGGGGGGGGGGGGGGGGGGGGGGGGGGGGGGGGGGGGGGGGGGGG
>CAZMCT010000013.1:0-49457 GCA_964564785.1 uncultured Planctomycetales bacterium | reverse complement strand
GGGGCGGTCCGTTCGGCACGGGCCGCCGCCGGCCGGAAATACTCGAGCAGGTCGAGCACGTCGACGGTGGCCGCGACGGTCAGTGACTCGATGCGGTTGCGACACACGCCGAAGAACCCGATTCCCAGGATCGCCAGCGCCAGCCCGAGCAGCGTGTTGACCAGGGCCTTGCTGATGCCGCCGGCCAGCTCGCCCGCCCCGGCCTGTCCGCCGCCGACACCCAGGCTGCCGAAAGCCTCGATCATTCCCCACACGGTGCCCAGCAGGCCCAACAGCGGCCCGAGGTTACCGATGATGTTCAGGTATTCCGCCTTACGGTACATCCGCCCGCTCAGCTCACCCGACTTCTCCAGGGCGGCCGCGTGCATCGCGTCGAAACCGTGCCGCGCGTGGTGCAGCGCGGCCGTCATCGTCTGCGCGAAGAACGTTCGGCTCTGCCGCAGCGCCTCGAGGCAGTCGCGAAAGCTGCGGCTCTCGATCTGCGCGCGGGCCCGCTGCACCTGCTCCTGCGGGGCGATCGTCGGCCGGCGCACCGCCACGAAGTGCTCGATGATCAGCGCGATCACCGCGATCGAGCCGACCACGATGAAGTAGCTCGGGACCTCAATCCCCAGCCAGATGATGGTCAGCAGCGATTGGCGGCCGCTGACCGCCGCCCCTCCCCCGCCGGCGTCCTGGCCCAGCGCTACCTCGGCCGCCGCCAGCGCGAGTCCGCCGACCAGCACCGCCGGGAGTTTGTGAATGCGCGTCATACGCTCTCCTGCTTTTCCGTGCGGCCGCGGGGCCGGTCGCACGTTCACTGCGCCAGGTCGCGGCCGGTCACGATCCGGCACTGCCCGCGGTTCTGCTCGGCGATGCGCTTCAGCCGCAGCGCCCCATCGTTGGGCGCCGGCTCGACGGGGCTCGTGTCGCCCAGGTAGCGTTCGTTGAAGACCAGGCAGTAGATGCGGGCCTTCGTGAGCCGGTTGGCGCGCTCGATCTCGGCCACGATCGTCTCGTCGAAATCGCCGTCCGAGAAGAAGAACACCGCCTCGGGCTTCAGGGCCAACGCACGCTTCATCGCTTCCAGCGGCTGCGTCATGCCGCGCGGGGCCTTCTTGTCGATCCAGTCGAAGAACTCGCGTCGCGTCGCCTCCTCCGCCGGCTCGAGCTTCGGCTTGAAGCTCTCCGTCCGCACCTTCTCTTCCACGCCGCCCCCTCCGCTGTAGAACAGCACCACGTTGAACGACTGCGACGGCTGGAGTCGGCCGATCGAGCGCTTCAGCTCGCGCTTCAGGTCGTCGACCGCGACGATGATCGACCCCGAGAAGTCGACCACGTACACGATCTTGTTCGCCTGGATGTTCAGCCGCCACACGCCGGCCTGCCCCAGCCGCCCGCTGCCGTCCCCCATCCCCGCGCTGAAGCCGCCCGTCCCCGCCTCGCCCGCCCCGCTCCCCGTGCCCAGCAGGCTCAGCGACCCGTCGCCCAGCCCCAGCCCGCTGCCCGAGCCGACCCCGCCCCCCGGCTGAACCGCCGCCAGGTCGTCCAGACTGAAGCTCATCTCCGGCGCCGCCGTCAGCCGCTCCAACGACTCGTCCAGCGGGGCCACGTCGGGCGACGCCAACACCTCGCTCACCCACTCGAACGCCTGGCTCTCGTCCGCGGCCTCGACCACCGTCCCCTCCCACGCGCCGACCTCGACCTCGGCCGGCGCGGCCACGTCGAACGTCTTCGCCCACAGCAGCACCACGATCACGACGTGCGCCACTACGCTCGCCGCGATCGGAATCCCGTAGTGCAGCAAGTAACGCAGGTACGGGTTGTGCTGCTCGCGATCCGGCAGCGCCTGCGGCGCGAGCGGCAATTCGGCAGCGGCCGTTTCTGCGGGAGCGGGTCCACTCATCGGCGGCAGCCCCGGGCGGTCACTGCGGTCGGGGCGGCGCGGCGGCCCCCCCGGCTGCGGTGGGGCCGGGGGGAACGGCCGCGCTGGCCAGTTGGACGAACGTCATGCGCATCTCGTACAGCACCTGGTCGAGCAGCGACTTTTCCTCGGCCGTCAGGTTGTTGCGGGTCTTGTCTTCGAGCACCTGAAGCAGGTCGATGAAATGCTTGGCGGCCTCGAGATTCGGCGGGAACCGCTGCCCCTCGGGGCCCGGCAGCAGGCCCATGCCGGCCATCGCCTGCATGGCGATGATGTTGACGATTTCGCCGAACGACGGGCCGGGCAACGGCTCGGGCTGACGGGTTTGCTCGGCCAATCGCTCTTTTTCTCTGCGGGCTTCCGCCTTCCAGTCGTCGTCAACAATGATCTTCTTCGGTTCGTCCGGCATGCTTGCTCCTTAAAGCTCAGCGGCGGCGGATTTTAAGGGCAGATGGGATCGGCTTCCAGCCACCGCCGTGTGGTGTCGAGATTCCAATCGACACGATCGACACCGGCGCCGAGCCGGTCGGTCGAGCGCGCCGTGTGGTGTCAAGAGTCCACCCGGCAAGATCGAGACGGATAACACGGGGATTCAGGCCCAAGCCGCACCCGCGGGACGCGCCGGCTACTCCCCGCCTTCGCTGCCAGCGCGGATGGGGCTCCGACGGCTGCAAGCCAAAGGCACCTGGTTCAGCGTGGCTGGTGAAAGACGCCGCATTTCCAGGCCGGTTCTTCAGCACATTCGATCAGACCCGCACCAACCGACCGTGCCTAGTCCTTGACAGAAGCCCGGTTTCCGACGACCAATCCGCAGCGGGTCTCGCAGGAGGACGACATGCCGCGGATTACGAAGGTCTACACCCGTACCGGCGATGACGGCACGACCGGCCTGGGCGACGGTTCGCGCGTCCCCAAGACCCACGCCCGCATCCGGGCTTACGGCACCGTGGACGAGCTCAACGCCGCGCTGGGCGTGGTCCTCGCCGGCAACGTGCCGACCGAGATCGCCGAACCTCTGCGGCGTATTCAGAACGAGTTGTTCCACGCCGGCGCCGAACTCTGCCTCCCCCCCGGCAGCAACCGCCCCGGCCCCCGCATCGAGCCACGGCACACCGAGGCCCTGGAGGAACTGCTGGACGACGTCACCGCCAGGCTCCCGCCGCTGGCGAATTTTGTCCTCCCCGGGGGCTGCCCGGCCGCGGCCCATCTGCACGCAGCCCGCACGGTTTGCCGCCGCGCCGAGCGCGATATCCTCGCCTTGGCGGCCCACGAAACGGTCGACGCGGAACTCCTGCGCTATTTCAACCGCCTTTCCGACGCACTCTTCGTCCTCAGCCGCTACGCCAACCACCTCGCCGGCGCCCCCGAGCCGCTTTGGGACAGCCGGGCTTAGGAGAAAACGTAGAATCTCCCCTTTTTTCCGCGTATGCTACGCCCATGTTCGCCGCACGCACTGGCCGGCCAGCCTTCGCTTTGACCTTCGTCGCCCTGCTCCTGACGGGCTGTGCGCACACAAGCAGCTTCACGCTGCATCAGCCGTTCGCCCCGCCGTCGCAACAGTGCATGCGACTCGAGAGTGAACGGGCGTTCTACTCGATCGAGGGCAACGAGCAGATCGCGGCGCTCACCTTCTCGCTGCCCGGCGCGGTCGCAGGCCCGCGCGCGTTCGTCATCTACGTCACCTCCCCGCTCGGGACGCACGCCCGCACCATCGTCCCGCAAGACGCCGCCACCGCCCGCGGGTTCATCATTCAGGAAATCGGTAAACTCGCCGGTCGCAGCGATTTCACCGACGGCAACGTTCAGTTCCGAAATCTTCCGTTCGTCCCCCAAGCCCGCCGGCTGAACCTCGACGTTCGGACCGCGGACGGCGCCCGCCTCGTCGGCTCAGCCGTGCTCGAGTACGACTCCCGCGCCGTGGCCGCCCTGCGCCGCGAGTTCGCCGCCGACATTGCGACGCTCCGGCCGCCGCCGTGCGAGCCCGACGACGCGGGTGAATCCGCCGCTCCGGTCGAGCCGCCCGTCGTGTCCGACCGCCAACCGGAAGCGTCGAGAGGCACCGATCCGCAACAGCCGTGAATCGCCGCCCCTTCGCCGCCGCGCGCCCATGAACGCCCCCGCCCGCTGGGTCCGCGGTCTGCTCCGCCTCGCCGACCTGCACCGCCGGCTGCTCGGCGTGGCGCTGTCGTCCGCCGGGCCGAGGTTGGCCTACCCGCTTACCGCGCTCGCCGCCCGCGCGCTCTATGCCTTGCTGCCCCCGCTCAAGACGCGCTGCGAGGCGCAGTGCCGGGCGGCGCTCCCCGCACTCGGCCCCGACCACATCCGTCACATCGCCGCGCGCTCCGTGGTACATCGAATCTGGGGGTTTGTCGACCTGCTGGTGGCCGAGCGCTGGCTCCACCCCGGAACCTGGCACCGCTATGGCGGACGCGTCGCCCCGCACCTGCTGGCCGAAATGCTCGCCGCCCAGCGGCGCGGCCAGCCGGCCATCCTGCTGACCGCCTATTTCGGCGCGTTCGACCTCCTGCCGGTGTTCCTCGGCTACCAGGGCATTCGGGCCGCGGTCGTTTACCTGCCCCACGCCAACCCCGCCTTTGACGAACTGCGGCAACGCGTCCGAGCGCGTGGCGGCTGCGCGCTGATCCCGGCGGCCGAGGCGCTCGTGCAGCTCCCGCGGATCCTCGACTCCGGCGGAACGGTCGCGCTGCTGGCCGACCATCCCGGCGGGCGGCACGGCTTACCGGTCAAGTTCCTCGGCCTACCGGTCAAGGTCCACCGGACCGTCGGGCTGTTGGCCACCCGTTATGCCGCCGACGTCGTCGTGGCCGGATTGCGGCGGACCGGCGACACGTTCCGCTTCGAGTTGGATGTAGCGGACGTGATCCGCCACCGGGAATGGACTGCGGCGCCCGATCCCGTGCGCTTCGTGACCGACCGCTACGTCGCCGCCCTCGAGCGACTTGTCCACAGAGCGCCCGATCAGTATCTCTGGGTCGGCGCTCACCGCCCCGACGTATCCTGCGCGTGAGTCTGCGGCTCGGACCGGGGTGCGTCAGCTCCCGCCGGATGCATTGGCGATCGCGTCCGCCAGTTCAAACGACGACCAGAAAACATCCCAGCCTTGGGCGAACGCCCGCTGCGTCAGCGGGACACCCAGCAGGAACGCCAGCAGGCCGGCTGCGTACAGCCGCGTTCGAGTCATGGGCATGACGGTTCCTCCGGACGGCATCATACACCCCCGCCGGCGGACGTCTCCATCACCGACCGGCCGGTAACTACTTTTGCCGCCGCCGGCCGGCCCGCGGCGACTTGGGCGCGGGCTCGGGCGTCTCGCGCGGCTCGGCGTCGAACTCGGGATCGACCGGTACGCGGTCCGGTCCCGGCGCGACGCGTTGCAGCGCCAGCTTGTGCGCGCCGACGTAGTAGCGGCCGAGGTTGTTCCAGTCGAAATGGTCGGCGTGCCCCTCGACGCGGTTGCGCAGCGTGATGCGTTCGCGGCGGCTCAGGCGGGTAAGTCCGTAGAGCCACTCGGTCACCTGCCCGACGGTGGCCTGGAAGCTGATCCCGCGCCGCCGGGCGACGAACATCCCGCTCCCGTCGTGGTCGGGGAAATTCTGCATGAGGTAGTCGCCGAAACCGCTCAGGTCGCTGGTGATCGCCGGAATCCCGCGCACCACGCACTCCAGCGGCGTATACCCCCACGGCTCGTAGTACGAGGGGAACACCCCCAGGTGACACCCGCGCACGAACTGGTCGTAGTCCATCCCCAGCAGCGGGCTGGTCACCGACATGAACTCGGGATGGAACACCACCTTCACCCGGTCGCTCTCCAGATTCCACAACCCGCGGCTGCGCAGGTGGCACAGCACCGGGTCGTGCGCATCGTCAAACAGGTCGTGCGTCACGATCGTCGGCGGCGGCCCCCCGCGCCAGGCGTGCATGATGCGCTTCAGGCGCACCGCAGCCGAATCGTCGATCAGCTCCTGGAGCGTCGGCAGCCGACCGCAGGCCACCGCGTGGAACAACCGGCGCCCCATCTCCTCCTTCACGCTCTCGCATGTCTCGCGCAGCTCGTTGAACATCGCTTGGCGATTCAGCGTATCCACGTTCAGCGCCCGGTGCGGAGCCCGGGTCACGATGAACGCGACGACCGTCGAAGTCGTGGCGTCGGCCTTCATCCGGCGGTTCAGCTCGTGGAGCGCCTCGATGAAGACGTCCAGCCCCTTGTTGCGATACTCGTACCGGCCGGCCGTGAACACATACAGCGTGCGGTCCAGGTCGAACGTGTAGCTGGGGAAGAAGTGCCCCATCACGAACTCATGGATTCGCTGCTTGCTCTCGCGGTGCAGCACCTGGAACTCGTGCGGGGCCGCGAAACGCTCCACGTTCAGCCCGTTCGGCAACAGCAGGTCGGGCTGGCGGCCGAGGAACTGCCGCGCCTCGAGGGCCGTGATGCCCGACACCGTCGTGAACACGTCCGCGCTGGCCGCGGCCGAGCCCTCCAGCGCGTGGCGGTGGGCGAACCCGTGCTCCGCCGCAACCGCCCCGGCGTTGATCGCCCCCAGGTGCTCGTAGATCTCCGCGCTGGCCGAGCCCAACGCTCGCCCCACCAGCGTCGCGTGCGTGGTGAACACGGTGGCAATGTGGGCCCCGCGGACCCGCAGCATCGGCAGCGCCGCCGCCCCCTGCCATTCGTGAAAATGCGCCAGGATCGCTCGGTCGGGCAGCTTGCCCCGCAGCGAACAAAGAAAATCCGCCACCGCCCGCCCGAACCCCAGGATCTCGTCGTACTCCCAGTCCCCTTGCGGCGAGTGGATCCCGTTGTCCTTCCACAGGAAGTACTTGATCTCGCCCAGCTTCGGCGCCAGTGACGCCGGGTCCAGCAGCAGCACCTGCGGCCGGCCGGTGATCAGCCAGCGGCCGAACCACAGCCGCATGCCGCCGGCCGCGAGATCGTCCATCACCGCCCGGATCGCTCCGCCGGCCGGCTGCGGCTCGAACTCGACGTTGGCCGAGGGCTCGCGATATGGACCGATCAGGCAGTAGTCGTCGCCCCAGCGCCGGACGGTGCTCGGGGCCTTGGTCCGCAGCACGGTGTAGATGCCGCCGACCTGCGCGCAGACTTCCCACGAGACTTCGAAGAGCAGCGCCGTGGACGGGGCGGACGCGACGCCACCCGGGTCCGCGCCGGCCCCGGCCGCAGAAGTCTCGCCCCTCTCCGGCGCTCGGTTCGTAGCGGGAAACCTGGATCGGCTGGTGCTCATCGCGGACGCTCTCGGCGCCCTTCCGGGCGGCGCGCGGACCATGACTGTAGCCGTGCGCCGGCCCGGCTGCCAGCCTCTACCCGACGGCGTTAGCCGGCCACCCTGCGAGCGTCGCGCGCAACCGCGCGCGGGCGTCATGCGAGAAGCGTGAAGCGTTCACACCAGAGTCCCCGATTCGATCCTCGTGTTCTGTGAGGCCCCTCGGCCCCCGGCCTTTCCGTCCGTCTGCCCGGCCCGGCGTCTTCGCGCGAGGGCGTCCTCCACACCGGCCGCTCGACGCGACACAGCCCCCCTCGCGAGTCATCCCACGCGCCACTATCATGCCCGTGTGAGCAACGCCGGGACCGAGACCCCTTGGACCGTCGCCCGCCTGCTCGCCTGGACCCGCGAGTACCTACAGCAGGCCGGCCGCGACGCCCCCCGGCTCTCCGCCGAGATTCTCCTCGCCCACGCGATGCGCTGCGAGCGCATCCAGCTCTTCACCCGTTTCGAGCACGTCCCCGGCGAGGACGTCCTCCGCCCCTTCCGCGAGCTCGTCCGCCAGGCCGCCGCCGGCCGGCCGATCGCCTACCTCACCGGCACGAAGGAGTTCTTTTCGCTGCCGTTCGATGTCACGCCGGACGTCCTCATCCCCCGGCCGGAAACCGAGATGCTGGTCGAGCGCACGATCGACCTGGTCCGCAAGGCCGGCGCGGGCGGCCCCCAACCCGCGATACTCGACCTCGGCACCGGCAGCGGCTGCATCGCCGTCGCACTCGCCCGCCACCTGCCGCAGGCCCGCATCTTCGCCAGCGACCTCTCGCCCGCCGCACTCGACATCGCCCGCCGCAACGCCGCGAAACACGGCGTGGCCGACCGAATCGAGCTGCGCTGCGGCGACCTGTTGGCGCCGTGGACGAGTCCGCACGGCGAACCCGCCTCGCCCCCGTTCGACCTCATCGTCAGCAATCCCCCCTACGTCGCGACCGAAGGCGTGCCGGTCGACGCCGCGGTGCGCGAATACGAGCCGGCCGCCGCCCTCTTCGCCGGCCGCGACGGGCTGGACATCATCCGCCGCATCGCGGCCGACGCGCCGGCGCGGCTGGCACCGGGGGGCTGGCTGCTGCTCGAAATCGCGTTCAACCAGGCCGCCGCGGTGCGCGACCTGTTGGCCGCACGCGGCTTTGTCGATATTCTGACGTTCCGCGACGGGGCGGGCCACCCACGGATCGCCCGCGCCCGCCGCAGGTAGCGCCGGACCGCAGCCTGCCCGCCGCGGCGGGAGTCCGGCGCAGCGTTGCCCGTCGTGGCCGACGTCGAGGTGGCACCGCCGCCCCCGGCTGCGTCGTCGTGTGCCGCTGCCGTGTCGGCCGTGTCTGGCGTCGGCCGCGGGCCGATGCAGAATGGGCACGGACGCCCGGAGGTGCAAGGTGAGTCTTCCGTATTTCGAGATCAACGGCGGCCCGCGCCTGCGCGGCACAGTGCGCATCAGCGGCGCGAAGAACGCGGCTCTGCCCATCATGGCCGCGGCCATCCTCTGTGAAGGCGAAGTTCTGCTTCATGACGTGCCGCCCAACAGCGACGTCTCGTCCCTGGCCGACCTGTTACGCAAGCTGGGCGTGGAGGTTGAATCGCGGCCCGACGGCGTGGTGCGGCTCAAGGTTCGCGATGAGATGAACTGCCGGGCCGAATACGACATCGTCCGCAAGATGCGGGCCTCGATCTGCGTTCTCGGACCGCTGCTGGCGAAACGCCGCCGCGCGCAGGTGGCCCTTCCGGGCGGGTGTGCGATCGGTGACCGTCCCGTCGACCTGCACATGCGGGCCATGCGATTGCTCGGCGCGGAGCTCGAGCTGGTCAACGGCGACATCGTTGCCAAGGCCAAGAAGCTCATCGGCACCGAGATGTTCCTCGGCGGCCCGTTCGGCTCTTCGGTGCTCGGCACGGCCAACGCCCTGATGGCGGCGGTCTTGGCCGAGGGCACCACGGTCATCGAGATGGCCGCCTGCGAGCCCGAGGTCGTCGACCTGGCGAACTTCCTCAACGCCTGCGGGGCCTCCATCACCGGTCAGGGCACCCCGCGGCTGGTCGTCGAGGGCGTCAAGGAGCTGCACGGCTGCGAGTACCGCATCATCCCGGACCGCATCGAGGCCGGGACGTTCATGGTCGCATCCGCGATCACCAACGGCGAGCTCACGCTCGAGAACTGCCGGCTCGACCACCTGATGGCCTTCGTCGACCGGCTGGCTGCGATCGGCGTGACCGTCGAAAAGACCGACAAAGGCGCGGTCGTCTCCTCGGCCCGTCGGCTGGAGCCGGTGGATGTCACCACGCAACCCTTCCCCGGCTTCCCGACCGACCTCCAGGCCCAGCTCATGGCCCTACTGTCGCTCGCCGACGGCAACAGCATTGTCACGGAGAAGGTGTTTCCCGACCGCTTCATGCACGTGGCCGAACTGAACCGGATGGGCGCCCACCTGAGGAAAGAGGGCCCGACGGTCATCGTCGAGGGCGTGAAACGCCTGATCGGCGCCCCGGTCATGGCCTCCGACCTTCGCGCGTCGGCCGCCCTCGTCCTGGCCGGCCTGGCCGCCCGCGGCACGACCCGCGTGAACCGCATCTATCACCTCGAGCGCGGCTACGTGAAGCTCGACGAGAAGCTCCGGGCGGTCGGGGCTGAGATTCAGCGCAAGGAGGGGGACGAGGTGCTGTGACCCACCACCTCGAAGAACCGCAGCGAAGCCGCAGAGGGCCGCAGTGACGACGACCAGACCCCGAGCGGCAGCGCGGTGCGCAAGGTCCAAGCCCGAGGCGTGCGCGCGGACGGGGATTCCGGAGCTCTCTCGGTCGAGGCCCACCGCCGTCGCACCGTGAATCGATCCGCTGCCCATCAGCCCGCGAACGAGCACAAGCGCCGTATCCAGATTCAGTTCTGGAGACCATGCACGCGGCATGATGATCTGGCGCGGACGCGCCACGCCGTGACCGCCGATGGCCGCGCTGCGAGCCACTTGATTGCCAGCCAAATAGCACTACACTGGTTCCGGTTTTAGCACGCCGTGGGCCGAAGGATGGAGTACGACGGAGGGCGCTGAGCCACGCGACTGCGCGCTCCGCGCATTGGTGCGCAGCGTTGCGCGCCGCAATTCTGCCCGCGACCACACGAGAAGGAGGAAACCATGAACACGTACGCGAATCGGAGGTACGCCCGCGCCGGCCTGTTGCTTGCCCTGGTGGCGGCCACGCCGGGGGCGTTCGCCAACCTGCTGGTCGATCCCGGCTTCGAGCTCAACCCGCTCGACACCGCTGGGAACGTTCTCAACAACTTCACGACTTATCAGGGCATCTGGGGCGTCGAGTCCGCGATCATCACCGGCGCCGAGAACGGCGTCACGCCGCCCGAGGGCGTGAAGATGCTCCGCATGACCGATGACGGCCTGATCGCCACGCAGGGCTTTCAGGTCACGGATGTGACGTCGTACGCCGGGCTGATCGACTCCGGCAACGCCATTGTGAGCGCCAGCGCGCTCTTGAACGTCGACGCCTCCGTCCCCGCGGCCATCGGCGGCGTCACCGTGATGTTCTTCAGTGCCGCCAGCTACGGGTCGCCGATCGGCACCCCGATCACCGGGAACGTCAATCCGCTGGACGTGAATCCCAACACCTGGGAAACGGCGTCCGTCGTCGGCAGCATTCCCGTGGGCACGCGGTGGCTGGTCACGCAGGTCGCGTACAGCAACGCTTCGTTGATCGGTGTGGACGGCACGATACACCCCGGTTACGTGGACGCGGCGGACCTCCGCATCGTTCCGGAGCCCGCCAGCATCGGCCTGCTCGCGCTGGCCGCGACGGCGCTGCGTCGGGGCCGCCGGGGAGCGTGAACGGAGAGCAAGCCCGGTTCTGCGAGTCGGGTCGGGTGACGCTTGACGTTCATCAGGCCCCAAGCGCCGGCATCGCGTGAGCGCGGACCGACTCGGCCGTCGTGGCCGTTCGATGGACCTGCCGCGATCGGGTCCGATGACCGGGTCGGGCCGCGCACACTCCGGCCCGCTCGCAGCGCCGCTTGCGGTCGCAGCCGCCCACGAACCACGCGCGGCTCAGACACTTGTCCCGCGTCGGGCCGGGAGCGAGTCCCGGCGCGCGAGGGCAAAGTGCGGAGCGTCTCCGCGGGATCAAGAGACTTCGTTGTGAAGACTGCGGGCTACGCCGGTGGGGGGGCATGAGCGGAAGCGGCCGAGTCTCCGGCTGTATCTGCGGCTGCCCAGACCCGGCCGATGCGGCGGACAGGAGCAGCAGGTCTTCGCGGCCGATCGGTCCACGAGCCTGCGTGGGAACCGGCGCGACTCACCCGAAGCGTCCCCGTTCACGGGCCGCGCCCGCCTGGAAGAGCGGCTTCTGGTAGCTGGCCAGATAGCCCCGCTGTTGGAAATAGGACAGCAGCTCCTCCACGCCGCCGAACACCCGCGTGGCCGTCTCGGTAACGAACGGCGACGGCTCCACCCGCGGTTGCCAGACGACGTACACTTCCTTCGTGCCCTCGAACGCGTGCTGCAACTCGCGCTCCACGCCCGACGAAATCCCCGGCTTGCCGCCCGGCAGCTCGGGGATGAAGCTCACGATCATGTCCGACTGGTCGATCAGCTTGAAGTCGCGGGCGTAGATTTGCGCGTCGATGTCGCGGGATACGCTCGTCACCTCGGCAACGTCGAACTCCACTTCGCGGTCGTGCACCGGGATCGTGAACTTCGTCCGGCCCTCCTGCATCGCCGCCGCCGCGTGCGACAGCAACCGCTTCTCGTCCATGTCGCCCGGATCGAACGTGATGAAGTGCTCGGCCAGTTGCGCGCGGAACGCATCGATCTCAGCCAGCGTCGCCGGCAGGTCCATCACGTGCGTCATCGGGAACGACGGGTAGACGCGCTTCGTGTCCGGCCGGAAGATCAGCCGGTACAGCGACTCGAGCGTCTCGCCGTCCGCCCCCCGCGCGAAGACGTAGAAGCATCCGTGACCGCGCACCGCCTCGGCCATCACCTCAGTCGCCAGGATCTCCTCCTCGCGCCAGACCAGGATGTCCTTGAGCGTATGGGGCAGTGTGTATTCGCGCGTCAGGCGCTCGTGCACCGCGTCGACGTTGTCGACCAGCGTGATGTACAGGTCCGCATTCAGCGCCAGCATCTGATCGTGGTCGAACGCCGGGAACAGCCCGTGCTTCCAGCGGAACGAGGCGTGCGTGTTCACGATCACCGTCTCGTGCTGGTCCACCTCGGCCAGGATGTCCTTGAACACGCTCCGCCGCAGGTCGGCCAGCCGGGCCAGCGGCAGGTCCAGAATCCGCCCGCGCCGCACATCCTTTGCCTCGGCGTACATCAGGTCGCCGACATGGAAGCGCCGCACCGGCTGCCCCCGGCGCTCGGCCAGCTCGCACACCCGCTCGATGAACGGTTTCTTGTCGACCCCCACTTGCCCCGTCACGACTACCCGCCGTCCGCTGCGCCGCCCGAACAGCCCGGCCTGTTGATCTGCCGACATCGCCAGCACCGCTGCCTCAAGGAGTTACGTCGCGGCCGTCCCTTCGCCGCCCGCCGGCCGCCTTGACGCCCGCCGGCCGGTTCGTATCATGATGAGTTTGCGGCCCGGTGGCAATGCCGGCGCCAACCCAGGCGGCTGTGGCGGAATTGGCAGACGCGCAAGGTTCAGGTCCTTGTGAGCGCAAGCTCGTGCTGGTTCGACTCCAGTCAGCCGCATCCTTCGACAACACGTGCGGTTAGCGACACGCTGGCCGCCCGCCTTCACCGAACCGACTCCACCCCCAAGGCCCCGGCGTACAAACGTGAAGCCTCGAGTCCGCACTTCGTCGGGCGATTTGCGGCGGGGCAAGTCGCCGACGCGCTCCGAGTGCTCCTCGGGTACTGGACGGATTCGGTTGGGGCAATTGCCCCATAATCTCTGTATCCGTTTTCGGCTCGCCACCCGCCTCCCCTGCACCCCCATGTTAGGAGATGCCGATAGTATCCTCGAGGTAACAACCCTGGAAGCCGCGCGACGTCCGGGGTGAATTCCCATGCGCAATCAGGCTCTATTTGCATTCCTGGTCGCCTTACAGGCCACCACGTGCCTTAGCTCCTGTTTGCCTGCCGAGTTGAAACGGTTCCTGTGTCCGCCGTGTGGGCATGACACGATCACGGATTCGGAGACGGAGGGGTCCGCCGATCCGAACGACTTCATCGGTCCGCAGGGTCCCCCCGGCCCGGCCGGCCCGCGCGGACCCGCCGGACCACCAGGGGAAACCGGCGAACGCGGTCCGGCCGGACCCGCCGGCGCCGATGGACCCGCAGGACCACGGGGGGAAACCGGCGAGCGTGGTCCGGCCGGCCCCGCGGGGCCGCAGGGACCACAGGGACCTCAGGGGCCGCAGGGCGAGGCGGGACCAGCCGGTCCGGCCGGTGCCGACGGAGCCGCGGGCCCCCAGGGACCGGCGGGTCCGCAGGGCGATGCTGGACCACAAGGTGATGCGGGACCGGCCGGTCCGGAAGGACCGGCTGGTCCCCAGGGGCCGCAGGGCGAGGCGGGCCGCCACATGGGGGGAGTTGTCTTTTGCGCCACGCTCACGACCGCGCAGACCTGGCTCAATATGCCGGTGGCCCAGACCGAACTGTTCGGCGCGGTATGGGGCCGTCGCGCCGCGGACCTCGATCAGATGACCGAGTTTCGGCTGATCGTCAACCAGAGCACGGCGGGGGCGGCCGCGGCGTTTTTCAGAGCCCAATACAGTGACGACGGGGGAAACACGTGGAACAACCTCGAATCCGCCACCACGAGTGCCGATCTGATCGTTGGTGCGGGCACGGGGCTGAAGATCGGCGCGTGGGGCGTCATGGAAAGCGCGGCCGCCGGCGAGGTGCAGTTGCGCCTCGTCGGTCAGAGCGGTGACGGCGTCACGGATCCCGGTTTCCGCTACATCGCAATCGAGTTCAGATAGTCGCGCGGCCGCTCGGCGGGCAATCTCGCCCGCGTGCTCCGTCTGTGGCGGGCTGCACGCGCCCGGGACAGCCCCCGCCCTTTCTCACCGGGCTGATCGTACCTCGGCCGCCCAGGCGCGCCAGGCGGCGACACCGCGCGAGTCGGACGCGGCCGCGCCCAATCGACGCAGTTGGGCTTCCAGATTGCCGGCGATATGCTGGGCATAGTACGAGAGGTCCCACACACGCAGCGTCCCATCGAGCGCCGCCGACACCAGCATCCGGCCGTCGGGTGAGAATCGCAGCGCCATCACCGACCCGCCGTGACCTTCAAGCACCGCCAGCGGCCGCTGTCGCCCCACGTGCCAGAGTCGCACCGCCCCGCCGGCGTCACCGCTCGCCATCAGGTCGCCTGCGGCACTGACGTCCAGGCAGAACACCTCCTGCGTGTGCCCGACCAGTGCAGCCGCCACCGCGCGCCGCGCCACGTCCCAGATCTCCACCGTGCGCTTCGCACCCGCGGACATGAGCCAGCGGCCGTCCGGCGAGAAGCACACCGCCCGCAACGGGCTCTGCGTCACCGGACTCCAGGTCTCGTACTGCTCCGCGTCGAAATCCCACACCCGTAGCGACCCGCTGCGCACCGCCACGGCCAGCCGCCGGCCGGCGGGATCGAAGGCCACTTGCGGTACGCGGTCCTCGGCCCGCGGCAGCTCACGCTCGAGCCGGCCGTCTGCCGCCCGCCAGATGCGGACGACCCCATCATCGCACGCCGTCGCGAGTCGTTCGCCGTCGGGGCTGAACCGCACGTGGCCGACCGCCTTCGGATGCTCGAGCCGCAGCGGCGTGCCCCGCGGCTCCGGCTCCTCCCAGACCAGCACCGCACCGCCATGCGTCCCGGCGGCGAGCCGCCGCCCATCCGGGGAAATCACCGTACTCGATATCGTCGCCGTGTTTCCAGAATCTACGCGGCTGACCACAAGCGTGTCGCCCGCAACACGCTGCAACACCCCTCCGGCCCCGCCGGCGCACAGCCACCCGCCGGAGGGGGCCACGTCGACGCCGTGAAACGCCTCGCCCTCCACCCGCACGCTCCGCACGCCGGCGCCGGCGGTCACTTCCCATAGTCGCAGGTCTTCTTCGCCGCACGTCCACAGGTTGCAGCCGTCGCTGGTGAACCCCACGCCCCGCACCCGCCCCCGGTGCGCGACGAACGCGGACCGGCACTGTCCCGTCGCGGTCTCGAAGATTCGCACCGCCCCGCGCAGGTCTCCCACCGCCAGCAGTTGCCCGTCCGGACTGAAGCTCTGGACCCGGTAATCGCCCGGCCGCTCGGCCAGTTCAACTGCCGTCGGCGGATCCTCGTCGAGATTCCACACGCGGCCGGCGGTTTCCATCCACGCATCGGCCAGCCGGCGGTCGTCGGGTGAGAAAAGCAGGTCGCCCAGTTCGTGTACGACGGTCCGGGGCGCCGCCGGCGGCGCATGGGCCACGCGCGCCATCGTTTCGATCTCCCAGACGTAAATGCCGCCCAACCGGTCGCGGGCCGCCAACCGCCGTTCATCGGTCGAAAGTGCGACGGCCCGCAGCGGTCCGTCGGCCCCAGAGAACCGGGCCAGCTCCCTGACGGGGTCCGTCTCCCACACGATGGCCTCGCCGTCGACCACCGCTGCCAGCCGCCGGCCGGAGAGGGAGCTGCACACGGATTCGGCTCCCGCGGGCAGCGCGAGGAGCGGCGCGCCGCCGCCGCGGCGCCAGACCGCGTGGCGGCCCTGGTCGAACTGCACGACCAGCACGCCGCTCGCGTTCACCGCGGGCATGTTGCGCGACGCGGGCAGCGCTACGGAGTACGAATCGACGCACGCGCCCTGCCGATCGTACTTCTGGACGAACCCGCGCGCGTCCACGGTCCAGATGCCGCTGCCGTCGGCCGCCACCGTGGCGGTACGCGTGGCCGGCGGCTCCGGAACGAGTGTGCGGCGGCAGGGAAAGCGGTAATACAGCTCCCACAGGCCCCAGTAGGCCTCGGGCGGCCCGGGCGGCTGGTTCAGGTGCACGGCGTGGGGCCTGCTCATTGCGCGATGCACCAGCAACTCGTCCCACAGCAGGTGCTCGGCCTGATCCATGTTCCCCAGCATGCCCGCCATGCGTCCCTGCTCGACATTGCTCTGGGAGAGCAGGGCATCCAGCGAGCCGGCCGCCTGCACCGCCGCGTGCTTGAGCCCCTCGGACCGCTGGTACAGCACCGCCATCACCGCCCCGAATACGGTCAGCAGCAGGACGAACGCGGCCACGACGACCACGTGCAGCCGGTAGCGGCGCAGCGTCTTGCGCAACATGTACATCGCGCTGTCGCGCTTGGCTTCAATCGCTTCTCCCCGCAGGTAGCGCCGCAGGTCGCGGGCCAGCTCGCCCGCCGTCTGGTAGCGCCGCTCCCGGTCCTTCGCCAGACATTTCAGCACGATCGTATCCAGATCGTCGTCGATCGGCCGACCGCCGGCCGCGGCAGCGCGGGCACTCGGCCGCGGCGGGTCACGAAAGAGAATCGTATCAACCGCCTGGCGCAGGTTACTGCCGACGTCGAAGGGCAGGTTGCCCGTGAGGAGCTGAAACAGGATCGCGCCGAGCGAATACACGTCGGTTCGCAAGTCGATCTTCAGCGACTCGCCCTCCACCTGCTCCGGTGAGGCCCACGGGAGCGACCCGACGAACTGCCCGGTGCGCGTCATCACCGAGTCGGGTTCCGCCCCGGTCGACTTCGCGAGGCCGAAATCGAGGACGTGGGGTTCCCCTCGTTGGTCGACCCGGATGTTGCTGGGCTTGAGGTCGCGATGAATGATCCCGCGCAGGTGGGCCGCCTGCACCGCGTCGCACACCTTGATGAACAGCTCGAGCACCCGTGCCGTCCCCTCCGCCACCTGCGGGTCCCGAACTTCGTGCCGCCCCGGCTCGGCACCCGCGACGCCTCCGCCTTCGGCCGGACGCAACGCTTCATCCAGCGGCCGGCCGTCGATGTAGTTCATGACGAAGTACTGGAAGCCCGCCACAACGCCCGCGTCGTGCACGGTGACGATGTTGGGGTGATTGAGCTTCCCCAACGTCTCGATTTCCCGATCAAAGCGCGCCCGATCGGAAAGCGTCGCGAGCGGACCGTGCTTCATGACCTTGATCGCGACCTCGCGCCGGGTGGATCGCTGCACCGCCCGATAGACCACCCCCTGCCCCCCACGGTGGATCTCGCCCAGGATCTGGTACCCTGGAATCTCGATGATCGCAGTCGGAGTTGCCGCCTCACGTGTCGCCCGGCCGCTGGCGACCAGAAACCGGCCCAGGAACCGGTTGTCCTCTCGAATCCGCTGGAGCGCCGCCTGGCAGGCGTCGCAGGCCGCCAGGTGAGCCTGCACTTCCGGCCCGGCCGCTCCGCCCAGGGCCAGCGTCTCCAGCACGTCGGCAGGGGGGCACTGTCGGGCCTGCATGGCTCAGGCGCGCACGACGCTGTCGTCGTAACGACGTAGGATTTCTCGCAGCTTCTCCACGACGCGGTTCTTCGCGTTATAGATCTCTTGCGGCGTCAGCCCCAACTCGGCGGACACCGATTCGATCGACTCCTGGCGTAGCGCCACACGCTCGAACGCCGCGATCGTCCGCACGTTGAAGCACGTCGTCTCCCGCAGTTCCGCGAGCGCCTGCTGGAATACATGTCGGCGCTCTTCCTCCTCCCAGGCGGCTTCGGCCCCCTCGTGGTCCGCCAACTCCTCGATCGCCGACCCGCCGGGCTGTTCACGCCGCCGCCCCGCCACCCGCCGCCAGTCCGCCAGCCGGCAGCGCGCAATCCCGATCAGCCACGAGCGCAGACGCCCCTGCTGCCGGTCGTATTTTCCCGCCCGATAGTCCTCGACGAAACACGTCAGCGTCTCCTGGGCCACATCGGCCGCGTCGCTCTCGTTCAGCCCCATTCGGCCCAGGAAGCCCATCAGGATCGGGCGGTAGCGCCGGTCAAACTCGTCCCATGCCGCTCGATTGCCGCGTTCGTGCAGACCGGCTAGCAACTCAGTCGTCGTGCGAACCAGGTCCGCGGGTTCCATGACCGCGTGCTCCAGAGCCGTAAGACTATCTCTTTTCATCGGTTATGTACATCCAAGCCTTTCCGGGCCCGCCGGCCCGCAGCGCCCCCGTCTAAATAGTACGAAAAAGGCCCAATCTGACTTGGAGATTTTGCTTTTTCGAGCGGTAGTACGGCGGAGGCTCCGCCCGCGGCCGCGGGCCGCATGCGCGGCTAAAACGGGAAGTATTGAAGTGATTCACAGAACAGAAAGGACGCAACCCATGAAACTCCACAGTCTCGCAACGATCGCAGCAGTGGCCGGTCTTGCGGCCGGGGCGGCGATGGCTCAGCCGACCTACGTCAGTGGCATCCCGCACGAACCACTTGGCGCAGCGAGCTTCACCGCGGTGAACGGCCGCGTGCTGACCGTCGGCCGCATCGGCAGCAGCGGCGAGGACGGGGTGGAAGTTCGCTGCCGCAGCGTTTGGGGCGGGGCGGTGGGCGTCGACCTGACGGGTTTCGCCGACCCCAATGTACCCAGCCGGGAAATCAAGATCCGTCCCCGCGGTTGGGACGGGACGATCAAGGGCACGATGCGGGCATACAACGATCCGCTCACCGGCCTGACGATGCTCGCGGCGGACTTCGGCGACATGGGCGCGCTCGAGACATCATACTTGGAGTATGACGACGCGGGCGCCCTGGTCGGCAGTGGCCTCCTGCCCGCCGAGGGCGTGGCGGCCCCCCCGTGTCCTGGCGGGTACGTCATCGCGTACGTTCAGGCCACGCTGATCAGCTACGGGCCGCCCAAGCAGTGGAGTTTCGTGTGGAAGTTCTACTGCTCGAACTGTCCTGACCCGTGGTACATCCCGTTCGGGCCCTGTCCGGGTGAAATCAGCACCCAGCGCACGATCGTGATCACGCCCAGCGTGCCCGGCGGCGCGCCGGGGCTGGGCGACTTGGATTCGCTGCTCGTCACGGGCCGCGACCTGCCCGACCTGGACGGCGATGGCCTCGCCGACCTGGTGGTGGGCAACGCCGACCTGAAGTCTTTTCCGGTTCCCTGCCCGCCGTGGAACTGCCTCGGCCCGGATACCGCCACGTACAACTGCCGCTGGGGCCTTGGCCAGGCGCACCTCAGCGAGGAGTGCACGCCGGACGGCATGGGCGGCTGCGACGAAAACGTCCGGCGGCTGGTGGTCACGAACATCGGCTTGTCCGGGCAGGATGGTGTGGCCATCGCGCTGCCCCCGAACAACGGCAGCGTCGGCGTCGCGCTGACCAAGGGCAACTGCTGCCGCGGCCACATCACCCTCTTGAAGCTCTATGATGACGAGGGCCAGGAGCAACGCATCATCCGCACCCAGACTTACGACCCGGGCGATACCGAGGAGCTCGATGCGGATTTCTCGTCGCTCGGCGCGACGGGCTTCGTCCTGACGCTCTACGGCAGCGGCGGCCAGGTGCTCGGCCCGCCGGAAGGGACCGCGATCTACAGCGGCGGACCGAGGCCGGTCTTCACGAACCGCTGCCCGCCCGGCGCGCAGGAGTGGTGGATCAACATGGGCACGCCGGCAAACCCGGTCTGGGTCTTTCAGGGCTGCATCGGCGGCTGGTACGACTTCGTGCTGCCGGGCTACGGCCCGGTGCCCGACGTCGCCTCCTTCCGCGTCGAGCCGCTCGACGCCACCTCCAGCTTCGGCCAGCGGGCCCGCTGCGAGATCCTCAGCGACGATGACGAGGGTCTGGTGATCGCGAACATCGTCAGCGAACAAGCCGTGACCGGCGACCTCGATTGCGACGGCGAGGTCGGCTTCAGCGACATCAACTCGTTCGTGCTGCGGCTTTCCAACCCCGCGGCCTATCAGGCCGCTTATCCGGGCTGCCCGGATACGAACGCCGACATCAACGGCAACGGCACCGTCGGCTTCGACGATATCAACCCGTTCGTCCAGCTCCTGAGCGGCGGCAAGTAGCCGAACGACTCGCCGGCCGGCGGCCGAGCGACTTCAGACGCCCGAAGCAGGCGACCAGCCTCGAAAACGCGAGGTCGGCCGCCTGCTTTGCATGGCCCGGTCGTGTGGGGCCAGCGTAGCCCCCGATTGCAGGCGTTGCCCCGGGCTCGCGCGCCGCTCCTGATCCGCCGCTGGCCTTCACCCGCACGCTGCCTTGCCCAGTGTAATGCGAAGATGTAGGATATGTTCTGCCCGGCTTGTGGCAGTCCCCGGAGACCAGGACGTGGTTTTTCGGCCGCACCGATGAGTCCCTACCAAGGTCCCCGTGCGGGGCCTGAACGCCCGTGGGCACGTTCTGCCCGCTGCTGCGGTGCGGGTGCGCATGCGACCTGCGCACAACCTACCCTGGACTTGTCTGATCTTCGTCTCCCGCTCCTGACAGCCCGTGTCCGCCTGCGTCCCGGCCTGCGCCACCGCTGCGCCTCGGCCCGTCTCTTCGCGAACCCCAAGGAGGTTGGTCTGATGCGAATTCTTCAGTCGCTCGCTCTCACGCGGCTCGGTCCCGGCCGCTGGTTCGTGTTGCTGACCGTTGTGTCCGTCGCGCTCGGAGGCTGTCAGCAAACGCCCGCCCGGCAGTCGGCGGCCGCCCCGACGAAGTCGGACGAGTCGCGCAGTGCTGAACGTGAATACGGCCGCGCCGCCCCGGCAGAGACCCAACCCACGAATCACAGCGCCGATCCCCCCGTGGCTGGTGTATCGCAAGACGGTCAGCCCCGCCTGCCCTTGTCCGCCGCGGACCAGGAGGCCCTCGCGGAGTACATCCGCGAACAGGTCCGACTCCAGAGCGCGCGCGACAGCACAGCCTCGGCGCCATCCGCGCGGGCTGACAAGAACACATCCACATCCCTCCCGGTGCGCCGGGCATCACGCACGGATGTCAAGAACGCCGCCACGACCGGCGGCGAACGCGACAGTCTGAAGAGCCCGCCCGACCCGACCACCCTGCCGGGGCAGCCCGACGAAGTGGCCGGCGTTCCGCGCTTGGAACTCAATCCCACCGTGTTCGATTTTCAGGAAGTCTGGCAGGGCATGCCGGCCGAGGGCGAATTCGTGGTTCGGAACACGGGTACGGCCCCGCTGACCCTGCAAACCCGCAGTTCGTGCGGCTGCACGGTGGCCACCAAACCCCAGTCGCCGCTGGCGCCCGGCGAGACCACAACGTTCAAGATCAGCTATAACACCGCCCGGGCGGGAGCCGCCCACAAGACGGTCACCCTCACGACCAATGACCCCAAACAGGCTTCCGTCGTCATCAATGTCACGGGGAAAGTCAAATCGCTCATCGCAGCGACGCCCTCCGACCGGGTGGTGTTCAACGATCTCGCGCCCGACGCCCGCGAAAGCCAGACGATCCGTCTGGTCTCGCAGTACGACCAGCCGCTCGCGCTGAAGCTTCGTGAGCCGCGCGGGCCCGAGCCGTTCGACGTGGAGCTCAAGGAACTAGACCCCGGCAAGCTCTACGATCTCACCATCACGACTCGGCCGCCGCTGAAAGACGGCGCGAACTTCACGAACGTGGTGCTGGAGACGGGGCTCCCGAATCCCCCCACCTACTCCGTCAGCGTCAACGCCGTGGTCACCCCGCCGGTATCGGTCACTCCACGTCGATTGACCGTCGGACCCAACGCCACCCTGCCTGCCGAGCATGTCCTGCAAGTGGAATCTCGAACCCCCACGCCGGTGCATGTCACCGAGGTCAGGTCCAACGTGGACGCGATTCGCTGCGAGCTCCTCCCGGATGATCAGGCCAGCGCGCAATCCGACGCGCCGTCCCGGCGCGTGCGCGTCGTCCTGCCGCCTTACAGCGAGCTTCCGGCCACCGGGGCGACATTGCAGGTGTACACGGATGCCGAGGATGAAGCCTATCGCGTGATCAACGTCGCGGTTGCCAGACTGCCCGCGCGGGCAAGCACGCAGCCCGCGGCACGACCGGCGTCGACGACCACCCCCAAGGGGTCCTCGTAGCGAGCGGACGCCCCGACACCTTCTCACATGACGGCCAAGGCAGCCGCTGCCCAGCCCACGCGGGTGGGCGCGGAGCGGGTGGCGCGCCGGGCGGGCGTGGGGCGACATCAAGAGCCGCGAGACGAAGGCCGCTCCGCAAGGCGGCGGCCGCGTAACGCGCAGGCTTCTCGTGCGCAGTCCTGCGCGGCACCACACCGGCACGATCCAGGCGCTTGCCAGACGGCGCGGCCGATCGGCGACGAGCAGATCGGGGCGGAGGTCTCGCAACCCGAGTGGAAAAGGAGCGCCGGTCCGGAAGGCGCGGCGGCTCTGCAACGCCCCTGACGCCAAACGCGAAATACCCACGCTTGAGCGTCGCGAAGGAGGGGGTACGATACTCTCTCCTGCATTGCTGGCCGCAGCGGTGTCGTACGCTTCTGGCAACGGGCAGACGACCGGACCCTCGAAGGAGAGAACCATGACGCGTTCCGTTTCTCGAACTGGCCGCTGGGCGTTGCTCGGACTTTGCCTGAGCGCGCGCCCGGCCGTAGCTGCCGACTTCAAGGAGTTGGTCAAGCGCGTTCCCGGCGAAGCGAACGTGCTCGTCGTGTGCGATCTCGAGAAAGTGCTCAAGTCGCCCATTGCGGCGCGGGAAGGTTGGGCGGCCAAGCGCGCGGACGCCTATGCCAACCAGCCCATGATCGTTCCGCCCGAAGCCACCCGGCTGGTCATGGCCGGCCTGCTCAACCTTCACGAGCTGGACGCGCTCTGGGAAGTGTCCGTCATCGAGCTGTCGAAGCCCCGTCCAACCGAGACGATCGCCAGGGCGGAGCGCGGCTTCGTCGAGACGATTGCCGACAAGCCGGCCGCCTATTCGCCTCAGGACGCCTACTTCCTGGAGCTCGGCCCGCAGACGCTCGGCGTGGTGACACCTGCCAACCGGCAGTTCGCGGCCCGCTGGGCGGGGCAGAAGAACACGCTCGGGGGCTCCTTTGTCTCGTCCTACCTCTGGCAGACCACGCTGGCGATGGAGGCCGGGACCGAGTTCGCGCTCGCCATCGATCTGGAGGACGCCATCGGCGCACCGCGGATCGCCGAGCGCATCCGCACCGACGCCTGGCAGTCGCTGGAGGGCAAGAAATACGACCTGAAGGCCCTGTGCGAGCTGCTGGCCAGCGTGAAGGGCGTGCTGCTGAAAATCGACGTCGGCGAGAAGATCTCCGGCAAGGCCACCATCGATTTCGGCCAGGACGTCACGCTGCTCGGCGAGCTCGGCCAGCCCCTGGTCCTCGAGCTGCTTGACAAGGCCGGCGCCTCGATCCCCGACTTCGCCGACTGGCAGGTCGCGGTCCGCGGCAAGTCGCTTGCCCTCGAAGGCCCCCTTTCAACCGAGGCGTTCATCCAGATTGCCAGCATCGTCCGGCCGCCGGCGCCGGTCGAGGCCGCCGCCGCCGAGCCGGCGCCTGCCCCCGCCGGCCAGAAGCCCCCGCCCAAGGGCGAGACGCCCAGGGGGGCCGCCGACGCCGCCACCGCCTCGCTCGAATACTACCGGGCCATCGACCGCATGTTCCAGAAGCTGACGAAGGATATCGGCGCCGGCTCCCGCTCGGCCACCCTCAAGCAGATCTCCGGCTGGCTGCGGCGCGATTCCCAGCGGATCAACCGGCTGCCGCTGCTGAACGTCGACCCCGAGCTCGCCCAGTGGGGTGGCATGGTCGCGGCCCGGTTCGGCGAGGCGGCCGCGGCATGTTCCTACGGCGACCAGCGCACGTTTCAGGAGCTGCAGCGCGTCCGCGCCGGTTTCACCGGCGAAAGCTGGGACGATCCGTACGGCGACCGGGGGGTCGTCGAGCGCATCAACGCCGATCGTGATCGCACAGCCATCATCGCCGAGCAGAAGGCGCTGACGATCAATGAAGTGTCCAAGGTTCTGCAGGGCCTGACCGCGAGCCAGGCCCAGATCCGCCAGCGGATGACGGAGAGATACAAGGTCCCGTTCTAGCTCACCTCGCCCGCGGCCGGGCCGACCGCCGTGAGCCACCGGTGCATTCAGCCGGCCTCCACGTCGCCGCAGGCGTGCCCCGGCGTGCCGGTCCGCCATGCCGCTGCGTGGGCCCGTCTCGCGCCCGGGAACAGCGCCGCCGCGCGACCCGCGAGCCACGGGAACAGCGACCCGGCCAGCATCGCCCCCAGCCACGCACCGGCCACGACATCGCTCACGTAGTGCGCCCCGTTGATCAACCGCGCCACGGCCGCCAGCGCCGCCAGCGCGTACCATGCCCTGCGACCCCGCCGGATGATCCGGCCCCACACCGCGGCGCCGGCAAACGACGTCGCCGCCTCGCCCGAGGGGAACGACACCGCCTCGCGCTCGAGCGATACCCGGGGCCCGTGGAAGACCCCGGCCCCCCCACTCTGGTTCGGCCGCGGCCGGCCGAACGCGATCTGAGCCACGTTCGCACTGAGCGCCGCAACCGCGACCGCCGCGATGGCGCAGACGATCGTCCGCCACGAAGTCCGCCCCAGCACCCCCAGCAGCACCAGCCCCAGCGCCACGCCCGGCAGGCTCGCCAGCGCCGCCCGCACGAACAACCAGAACGGCCGGGTCACCGAGTAGAAACAACGCTCGTATTCCACATTCAGGCCCAGCGAGACCTGCGCGTAGAACCAGTTGTCCAGCCCCATGAAACCCGCCGCAATCAGGGCCAGCGCGAGCCAAGAGCCCCACCCCCTGCGCTTCGCTCGCTGCACGGCGTCACCACCCGCCATCACTCGATCGGTATACCGCGATTTCCGTAAGTTGGGCGTTAGTACCGCGTAAGTTTCCCGTCAAACTCCGGCGGAAGCCCCTGATATTCTTTCACTGTATACACCGGCCAGATCCGCACTAGTACCCCCCCCACCCGGTACTCGACGGTCTCCTCCAATCGCGCTTCCACCAGCGCGGCCTGACCCGACTGAACCTGCCCGATCAACTCCGGCCGCAGCGCCCCCACGTACACGCACGGCCGTCCGCGGAACACGTCCGGATCCCGAATCGGATTCGGCCGCCAGAGGTCGTACTGGCTCTGCCGATCGCCCAGCGCCGCCTGGAGACAGTACACCACCGGCTGCCCGGGGCAATAGAACGCGATCTCACTCGCGACCTGATAATCATCGGCCATGATGAACGGGTCGCGGCCCACGGCGCGCTGGCCAGCCACCGCCCGGCCGACCGCGGCCCCGAGCTGCGACCAGCCCCGCAGACGCGCGGTCGGGTCGTAGGCGGCCGCGGGGGTGAGGTTCCACGGCGGTTCGTTGCGGCCAAGCCAGGCATAGAGCGGCATCAGCCAATGGCTCTGGTGCGCGATCACAACCATGCCACCGCCCAGCGCGACGCCCCCCACCACGACCCCAGCCGCGACCCGCCGCGCGCGATCCCGCCACCCCCGCAAAGCATCCACTAGGAGAATGAGCGCCGGCGGCACCGCCAATACCGGCCAGTTCGGCTGCACCTTTGTCACCAAGCTGAACGCCAGGAACACCCCCCAGGGCACTACGGCCGCACACCACAGCAGGCGAAGCGTGACCTCGCTCCCGCGCTCGGCCGGTTGACGCCCGCGCGTGTGCTGCATCAACGCGCCGATCATTCCGGCGAACCACACGGGCCCGATCACCGCCGCCTGCCCGGCCAGGTACGCGAGCGGACCGAGCGGGTCGAACCGACCGCCGCCGCTGACCCCCGCCTGTCCGGCCACGTGGCGAAAACTCACCCAGTCGTGCTGCGCGTTCCAGAGCAGAATCGGTACAAACCCGGCGCAACCGATCGCAGCTCCCACGTACGGCGCCCAGCTGCGCAACACACCCCGCA
The DNA here is from genome assembly GCA_964564785.1 of uncultured Planctomycetales bacterium. Classification (GTDB taxonomy): domain Bacteria; phylum Planctomycetota; class Phycisphaerae; order UBA1845; family Fen-1342; genus CAZMCT01. The sequence continues at coordinate 23,498 of CAZMCT010000013.1, read as the reverse complement.
CGCACCGTTCCCGCAGAAACAGCAGGGCAACGGCCGGGAAGATGAGCACCATCGTGTATTTCGCAAGCACCCCCAACGCGATCAGCACGCCGGCGACCAGCCACGGCCAGCCCGCCCGGGTCCGCACGGCCTGGTCCACCGCCACGAGCGCCCAGACGTATAGCAGCATCAGCGGCGCGTCGATCGTCATCAGCATCGCGCCCACCGCCAGGATAGGGACCGTCGCGAGCAGCGCCACCACCCCCAGCGCCGCCCAACCCGCCGCCAGCGCGCGCCGCGCCAGCACGTAGATCCCCAGGCCCGTGCCCATCGACAGCAGGATCGCCGGCACACGGACCGCGAGCGCCTCGTGCCCCACCTGCCCCTGCGACCACGGGCCGAACACCGCCCGCCCCGCCGCGATGATGTACGCGACCAGCGGCCCCTTGCTGTAGTAGCTCAGGTCCAGCCGCCGCGACCACTCCCAGTAGTGCGCCTCGTCACCCGAAAGATCGAGCTGGCAGTCCCCGAGCAGGTACGCCAGGTGCAGTCCCGCCCCCGCCACCAGCAGCGCCCCGGCCGCAACGTAGCCCCCCCCCCCGGGCGCAGCGCGAGCCCCCGCGCTCATCGCCGGCGCGGCCGCGCTCAGGACGGTCCCCCCGGCTGACTCGCCGCCCGCGCCTCTTGCGGCCGGTCCAGCACGCGAATCCACAGCGGTTTCATCGAACGATCCGCCGACACCAGGGCCCGCACCGCCACCCGGTCGCCGACGCACAGATCCTCGAGCCGGGCGGGCACCGCGCCGATCTGGATCGGACAGTCGGCCGGAACGGTGCCCGTGATCTGCATCGCCTTCCCGCTCTTGGGATGCACGAACGTGATCTCCCCGCGCGCCGCTACGACCTGCTCGCCCTGCCGCTGGAGCTCGAGCCGACTGATCGTCGCCGACTTCAGCTCGAACTCGCGCGGCCGCGTCACGCGATACAGCCATACCCCTGACGCGATCACGACCCCGAGCACGATCGCTCCACCGGCACACATCCTGCGCTGGTTGCGCGTCATGGCGATGTTCCTCTTTTCGGCTCCGGCGCGCGAAACTCCTCGCGAAACTAGAGCAGAGCATCGATGGGCGAACGCGGGGCGTCAAGCTCCCGTCCGAGAACCTCGAACCGAGCGCGACCGCAACGCCGCCCGTCGGCCGAATCCCCCGGGGGGCCGACATTCATGCCGACGTGCCGGCGTCCGCGGCGGCGTGAGATTTCTTTTCTGCCCGGCGGCGTGTCGCGATATAATCACGGGATGCGCAGGCGTCCCGCCAATCTCCGACCCCGCGCCTGCGGCTTCACGTTGATCGAGCTGCTGGTGGTCGTGGCGATCATCGGTCTGCTGGTCAGCATCCTGCTCCCCGCCCTGCACTCCGCGCGGCAGAACGCGCTCGGCAGTCGCTGCCTGAGCCAGCTCCACGTGCTCGGCCAGGGCGTCACGCTCTACGCCAACGAGAATTACGACGTCTTGCCGGCCGGGCGCCTGCCGAAAATGCCGCGCCCCAGTGATCCGGCCGGCGACTGCAACGCGTACGGCGTACTCGGCGGCCGGCGGAAATACCGGCCGACGTTCCTGGCGATGATGAGCGGCTCGGTGGGCGCCCCGCCTTTCGCCGATCCGCAGAGCTGTGCCAGCGGAACCGACATGTTCGGCGAGCGCGGCGACCGACAGAACTACTCCTCCGGCATCTACGTGTGCCCGAGCGTGCCCGACTGGACCGACGAGCGCAACGGCGCCTACGGCTACAACTACCAGTTCCTCGGTAACTCGCGCCTCGGTGAGGACGACAACTGGAAGAACTGGCCGGTTCAGAGCACGCAGGTGAAAGTCCCGGGGCGGACTGTGGCCGTCGCCGACTGCATGGGTACGGTGGCCTCCTTTGCGGCTCCCCTGCGGCAACCCTACGTGAACAACGCCCGCGATGACGACCGCTTCGGGAACGAGGGCTTCAACCTCGATCCACCGCGGATCGACATGACCAGCGGCGAGGCGGCCGGGTGGCCGGACGTGCGGACCGCCGCGGATCCACGGCACCGCAATCGGGCCGGAACGCTGATGCTCGACGGCCACGCCGACTTGCTCGCCCTGGCCGAGCTCGGCTATCACGTCAACGCCGACGGCTCCATCGCGCCCGACGGCGACAACAGCCGCTGGAGCGGCAACGGCCGCGACGTGCCCTGGACCCCGGCGTTCGAATTCGGCGGGCCATGACCGGTTCGCCCGGAGGGGGGTCGCACGCCCGAGGCGTTTGATTCGCGCCGAGCCCGCACGCCCTCTTCTCCACGGCCCCCCGCGCCTGCCTCCCGCACGCCGCGATCAATGGCCCGCGGACAGCTCAGGATTCGAGCCGCACCTCGCGCCCCGACGCGGCCGACTCGTAAAGCCCCTCCAGTATCCGCGCCACCGTGAGGCTCTCCTCGGCCGGCACCGGCGATGGCCCGCCCGTGCGGACCGCCTCCGCAAACGCCGCCAGTGCGTAGCGGTGCCCGTCTGTGCCCGTCTCGCTCGCGATCTGCGAATCCACGAGCAGCCCGTCCTGTACGTGCGCCAGCTTCAGCTCCGGCCAGCGCACTCCGCCCTCGGTCCCATGCAGCGCGACGTGGTAGCTCTCCGGCTCGACCATATTCAGCAACCAGCTCACCTCGAGCGACAGGGCCGCTCCACCCTCGAACCGGACAAACCCGGCCGCGAAGTCCTCCACTTCGTAGTCCGCCGCCCGGAAGCTGCCCCATTGGTTGCAGGCGTCCGGCCGGTGGGCCAGCGCACACGGCGCCACGCCGCTCACGCTCACCGGCCGCGGGCCACCCATCAAGTGCATCGCGAGATCGAGCACATGCACCCCGAGGTCCATCCCCGGCCCGAAACCGGCCTGGGCCCGCGTCAGGAACCCCGGTGTCGTCGGCGCCCCCCGACGCCGCAGCCACCACGCCCGGGCATAGTACACGTCACCCAACCGCCCGGCCCCGATCACTCGCCGCAACGCCCGCGTGCGCTGCTCGAAGCGCATGTGCTGGCACGTCATCAGCAGCCGCCCCGCCCGGTCACGGGCCGCAATCATCGCCCGGATGTCCGCCGCTCGCGGAGCCAGGGGCTTCTCGCACAGCACGTGCTTGCCCGCGTTCAGCGCGGCGATCGTGCCCTCGGCGTGGAACATGTTCGGCGTGCAGATGTCCACGACGTCGGCCGCGTCCCCAACTGCGTCCGCCAGGCTCCGGTAGACCCGGTCGACCTTGAACTCCTCGGCCACGCGGGTCGCGACCGCCTCCTCACGGTCGTAGACCCCGATCACCTCGACTTCCGGCTGGGCCTGCCAGGTCCGGATGTGGTACTTACCGATGCCCCCGGTGCCGATCACGACCACTCGCAGCGGCTGCGGCATCTGCGGACTCCTTGACGCAAAGTGCGGCACTCTACGGCCCGTGCCGCAGCGCAGCAAGCAACCGCAGGTCCCCCGGCGGAGCCTGAGCCCGCGACAGGACGAGGACACGAGCAGGAGTCCCCAACGCGCTGCGTTCTCAACATTTCACGATTTCACCTTTTCAACCGCCCGCTGGTCGTCTGCTGCGGCGGGCTTTACCCTGCCCACAGCCGGGGGGCGAGGAGCAGCCGTGCGTCATGCCGTCATCATGGCCGGCGGGTCGGGCACGCGGCTCTGGCCGCTCAGCCGTCGACTCCGCCCCAAACAACTCCTCCGTCTCTTTGACGGGCAGTCGCTCTTGCGGCTGACCCGCGACCGGCTCGTGGGTCTCTTCGCGCCGGAGCAGATTTGGGTCATCACCTCCGCCCACTACCTCGACCAGGTCGCCACCGAGCTGCCGGACGTGCCGCGGTCGAACCTGATCGGCGAGCCGGTCGGGCGCGACACGGCCAACGCCATCGGCTTGGCGGCCGAACTGCTGGCCCGGCGGGACCCCGACGGAACGATGGCGGTGTTCACCGCGGACCACCTGATCACGCCACCGGACCGCTTCGCTGCGGCGATCGCGGCCGGACTCGACGCGGCCGAGCGCGAGCCAGACGCGTTGATCACGTTCGGTGTCACGCCGCGCTTCCCGCACACCGGGTACGGATACCTCCGGCGAGGGGCACGGTGCGGGCCGCCCGAAACGCGCGTGTATGAGGTGGCGGAATTCCGGGAGAAACCCACCGCGGACGTGGCCGAGCGCTATGTTCGCAGCGGCGAGTACTACTGGAACAGCGGCATGTTCGTCTGGCGCATCGCGCAAATTCGAGCGGAACTCGCGCGACTCCTGCCCGAAAACGCCCGGCAACTGCGCGCGCTGGCCGCCGACTGGGACAACCCGGCGGCCGCGGCGGCATGCGCCGTCCGCTTCGGACAACTACGCCGGATTTCCATTGACTTCGGCGTCATGGAGAAAGCCGCCCGCGTGCTCGTTGTCGAAATGGACTGCGAATGGCGCGACCTCGGCTCCTGGCCGTCGATCGCCGCCACCCGCGCACCTGACGAACGCGGGAATGTCGTGCTGGCCCCCCGCGCGGTCGTCGAGGCCGGCCGCGGAAACACCGTGATCAGCGAGGACGAGCACCTGGTCGTATTGCTGGGGGTCGAGGGGCTGGTGGTGGTGCACAGCCCGGATGCAACGCTCGTCTGCCGAGCCGAGGATGTGGAACGGGTTCGGGATCTGGCCGACGTTCGGCGGGCACGCTGGGGCGAGCAATACGAGTAGCCCTCGATGCGCGGCCGTCGAGACGTGCTGTGGAGTCTGGGCATCACAGCTGAACCATCGGCCAATTCACGAGTTAGTGCCCGAACCGCGCACCGACATACCGACCGGCGTGGTTTTTCGGAAACATTGACAGGCTGAGGCGCGCCCGGAATGGTCCGCGGGCCTCGAATGTAAGTCGCGTGTGAAGTGCATGATACGGCCCACACTTGTCCGAGCGCAGTCATTCCTTTGACAGGGTATGTCAATTGCTTGGCGTGACGCCCAGCCGCTGCGGTGCTTTCCGCGGGGAGCGGGCGAGTCTGCCCGTCGAAGCATTATCAGGGGAATGTAAGAGACGCAGGCACGGGCGGCGGCACGTTCTGTGCGGCTCGCAGGTGTGCGGTGCCGTGCGGAGCGGGAGGGGAAACGCGGGTTTGGGGAACATTCAGATGGGCGGTCTGTGGTGCCGCTCGGCGCCGCAGCCGCCCATCGTTTGTCCAACGCACATACCGGCGTGCCGCATGCAACGCTTGAGAGGACCGGGAGTTGCAAGTAGCGCGGTCCGCTCCGGAAACGCCGCGACGAGTGATCCGGCCACGAATAGGCAACACGGAGCAAGCGCACCTGCCGGCGCCCACTCCGACTGGACACCGGCCGAGAACCACTGAAAGGGTTTCCCGCGTGAAAGGGTGCCCGGCGGCGCGCAGTCTCAAAACGGCGGCGGCGGTCGCAACGGCCGACGTCGCTTGACGACGTGGTCTTTGGACCACAACGCGAACACCGACCAATCGTACCGCAACATGCAGACTCCGTTGCGGAAGCTATCGGGGCCGATCCGCGGCACGCGGCCACACAGTTCCTCCAGCAGCCAACGCGGATAGTCCGCCCCCGCCGCGATACCCAAAGGGGCCCCGCCGCCGAAGCGCGGATTGATTTCGATGAACCGGATCCGCCGCTCCGGCGTGACGATGCACTGAAGCGTGACGATCCCGCGGACCGACGTCCCCAGCGTCTCCACCAGGCGCCGCCCCGCCTCCATGATGCCCGCGTCCTTCACGACCACGCCCTTGCACACCTCGCCGCCCCGAACCTGCCAGCGCATCCGCGGAACGACGCACCGCGGTATGCCCGTTAGGCCCACGTAGACGTCCAGAGTGTGCTCATGCCCCGCGACGAACTCCTGGATGATCGGCTCGCGCACCCGCCGCAGGTAATACTCCAGATCCACCTCATCCTCGAGCTTGTGCACCCACTGGCTGGCGCTGCCCGTGCGCGGCTTGATGAACAGCGGAAACGGCGGCCGCGGTGCCACTTGGGCGAACTCCTCCGGCGTCCACGTCTGCGGCGTGTCGATCCCGTGGCGGCGCAGGTGCGCGTACGTCTGGACCTTGTCCCGGCACGTCGCGATCACGTCCGGTTCGCCGATCAGCGGAATACAACCCAGGCCGGCGATCGCCGCGCGCGCCCCGCTGATCGCCGGCAAATCCGTGTCAATCGTAGGAATCAGCAGGTCCGCCCGCAGCTTCCGGACCGCCGCGAGCACCGCGTCCACGTATCCGCTGTCGGCCACCACCGGCACAATGATCGATCGGTCGACGCACGCGAGGGCCGGCGCCGTCGGGTCGGAGTCAAGCCCGACCACCCGCAGCCCTACGCGCATGCGCCGCGCCGCCGCGCGGAACGCCTGCACCAGCTCGACGCGCCGCCCAACGCACGTGAACAGCACCGTCATCGTCTTTTTCCGCGCGCTTCGAGCCATCGTCTGGAGAATGTCGCCCGGCCGGCCGGTTGCGCCAAGGGCCGGAAACCATCCGCCCGCGGTCCAAACCAGGCCGGCCACGCCGCAAACCGGGGTTTGACAGCCGTTTATGCCCAGCAGTAACGTGCGCAAGTCGCTCGGAGCGCGAGGGCACACGCATGGCGTGGCGGGTGATCTCACTAACCGCGCTTATCCTGGGGCTCTGTGGCATGCCGGCCGGCCGGGTACCGGCTCAACCGCCTGAGCAGCCCGCGACCCGGCCCGACATCGGTCCCTCATGGCTTCGCGTTACGGCCGACGCCGTACTGCTGCGCTCGCGGGCCGACGCAAACAGCGTGCCCGTCATGCGCGTCGAGCGCGGGACGCTGCTCCAGGCGGTCAGCCGCGATGCATACAACTGGTATCGCGTGCGGCCGCCGCCGGAGGTGTTTTCCTACGTTTCGGCCGAGCTTGTCGACCGCCGCAGCCTCACCGAAGGCATCGTGTCGGTCCGCAGCGGCCGCCTGCGCGTGCGCGTCGGCAGTCTCCTCTCCGAACTCGACCCCGAGCGAAGCGAGGTTCAGACACTGCTCGAGCTCGGGACACCGGTGCGCATTGTCGGCGAACAGGGCAGCTGGCTGAAGATCGCGGCCCCCGACGGCGTCTATCTGTACGTACAGGGCAGCCTCGTCGAGCCGGTGAGCACCGCGGCCGCGTCCCAACCGCCTCGCGCCGACGTGGGCCGGCCGGCGAGCGCGCCGGCCGCCCCCATCGCCGCCGCGTCAGCGCCGTCGTCCCTGACCTTCCGCGCGACCATCGACGCGTCGGAATTGGAAGGCCCGTGGGGCCGCCGCCTTGTGGCGCTCGAGGGCCGCATCGCCGCCGAGGCCCGCAAGCCGCTGGTCGACCAGGACTGGACCGCGGCGCTGGAAGAACTCGCCCCCCTGGCCCAACAGCGTACCGAACCCGCGGTTGCCCGACTCGCCGCGGCCTGGATCGCCCAGCTCCAGCAGCGCTCGGCTGAACGCGAATTGGTCCGCTCCGCCGACGAAGTTCTGTCGCGCACCGCGCGCGACCAGGCCCGCTACCAGCGCGAGCAGCAGCAGCTCGTTGCCGCCCGCGAGGCCGTCAGCCGAGCGGTGTGGGACGCCCGGGGGCAGTTGTTGCGGACCTACGCTGCCAAGCCGCCGGCCGGCCGGCGCTGGTACCGCCTCCAGGATCCGCTCACCGACCGCGTCCTGGTGTACGTGGAGATTCCCGCGAATTCGCCCCTCGACGCCGAGCGGCTGATCGGCCAATACGTGGGCGTACGCGGTCGGCGGCGGACCGAGGCGTCGCTGGGCGCCGACGTCATCGAAGCCACCGCCCTCGAGTCCCTGACGCCCGAGCAGCCCGCCACCCGTCCGGGCCCAGCCTCGCCCGCCGCACCCGCTCGCCAAGCCACCTAGCGGGCGTTACACTGCCCGCAATTCCTGGAAAGGACCCACCATGTGTAACTTGCGACGGCGCGTGCTGCGTTGGGGACTGTTGGCCGCCAGTGGCTCGCTCTTCATTCTCAACGGGTGCTACCTCAGCGACCAGCAGCTCGCTAGCATCTGGCAAACCGTGCTGACCTCGGCCTTGAACACGATCGTCACCGGCGCGCTTTCGGGGGCCTTGCCGGCTACGTAGCCCGAATCCGCGTCGCGTCGCCGCCGGGCTGCGGCCGCCGGGAAGCAGTCTTCTGTGACCCAAACGCCCGCCGCCGGGTTCCGATGATCGCCCGGCCGGGCGCAGTCCTTCTGATCGGGAGAACGCGTATGCCGTCCGCACGACTGTCCCTGTCGCTTCTCCTGCCGGCCGCCGTAATCAGCTTGGCGGGCTGCGGCGGGGGGGGCAAGGCGCTCGTGACTCAGTTCCCCCGCTGGGAATACGAGCGATATCAGCGTATCGCCGTCCTTCCCGGCCGGGCCACGAACCCGCAGGCGGTGGGCGACGCCGCCATCCTCGCCGACCGGCTAACCACGCTGCTCACCCAAAACGGCACCTTCACGGTCCTCAGCCGTGCGGATATGAAGGACGTGATTGCCGAACAGGATCTCTCGCTCATCGAGGGCGCCATCGACGCGGGCACCGCCCTGCCCGTCGGCAAAATCCAGGTCGCCCAAGCCCTCGTCGCCACCCGCATCACCGATTACAACCTCATTTCCCGCCGCGAACAGCAACGTACCCCCATCTATGCCCGCGACCGCCGCGGACGCGTGATCGTCGACCGCGCCGGCCGCCCCGTCATCGCCGGCGAGGAAGTCGTCTGGATCTACTACACCGGGGCCGAGGTCGAGGGCAGCGTGCGGGTCATCGACGCCGCCACCGGCCACGTCCTCGTCAGCCACTCCGCCCGGATCGCCCCGCGACCGCGAACGTCACGCAACCAGCCCCCGCGGCAGTCCGCGCAGGACATGGCCGCGGCCGCGGCCGCCGAGCTGGGCGCGGCGCTCGACAAGGTCATCGCCCCGCCCCGCACCGAGGTGGAGCTCGCCCAAGACATGCTCGCCGTCGCAACCGGCTATTTCGACGGCCGCTACGAGACTCCCAAGAAACTCCCGCGCAGCGCGTCCGAGTTCATGCTCGTCGTCCGCGACCTGCCGGAGGAGTGCGACCGCAACAACTTCCGCGTGGCCATCGCCGCCCAGGACGGTCGCGAGAACCTCTGGGAAGAGGAGTTTGTCTGGACCGGCACGGCCGGCCCCGAGGGGCTGACCTTCACCATCCCCATGACGACGCTGGCCGCAGCCGGCGCCGAGAAATTCGAAGCCAAGCTCTACAGCGGCCGCGATCCCGAGCCGATCCTGCGGCGCGGTTTCTCGCTGGCCAAACCGGAGTAGCCGCGACGTGCGGCCGGCGAGCGCGTGCCGGGCGCGGCAGCGGCGGCGTTTCGTGGCGCGTGGGCCGCGCTTCCTCGATACAATAGCGCCGGAGGCGGAAGGCCGTCGTGGGAGGCAGAAGCATGTGCAGCAGGCTCGTCCCGCGCCTCACGACAGTGTTGCTCGCTATTGCGGCAGCCCGCGCCGACTGGGAGGCGGTCGCGCCCGGCTTCGACTACCGGCAATTCCAGGTGGCCGGCCCCAACAACGTCTTCGTCGTGCGGATGGACCGCGCCAATCCGGCGTGCACGATTGACAGCCTGATCAGCCACGGCCGGCTCGTCGGGGACACCGAGACGGTGAGCGCGATGGCCGCCGCCCAGGAAGACGCGCTGGGATACTGGGGCGAGTACTGGGGTCAGCGCTATGACGTGGTGGCGGCCATCAACGGCGATTTCTATTCAGGGGGCGTGCCCGTCGGCGGACAGATCTGCGGGGCCTGGTACGCAAAGCGTTTTCCCGATTTTGCCGGCGGCAGTGGCTTCGCATGGCAACTGGATCGGGAGGCGTTTATCGGCGAGTGCGTGCGGCACCTGTCGCACAAGCAGAAGATCAGCTATCTCGCCACGGGCGCCGACCAGGAACTCGACGGGGTGAATCGGCCGCGCGGCACGAACGAGCTCGTGCTTTACACCCATCACTGGGACCTGACAACCGGAACGGACGCGAGTGGCGCCGAGGTGCTCGTGGCGATGACCCGGCCGGCAGCCATCCTGCCGACGCCCAACGGCGCGTTGGGCACCATCGTCGAGATCCGACCCGACGCGGGCTCGACGGTGGTGCCGTTTGACCACGTGGTGCTCTCGGCACACGGGACGGCCGCCGCGACGCTGCTGGCGAACGTGAGTCTCGGGGCCGAGCTGCGAATCTCGCAGGAAATCACACACTACGAGCACGATTGCAGCACGCCGTTCGCCTGGGACTGGACCAAGACCTACGCCAGCATCGGCGGCAGCTTCCATTTCCTCCGCCAGGGCGCGCTCCAGGACTCCAACGACCCCGGCGCCACGCAGCGCCACCCACGGACCGCGATCGCTCTCAACGACCAGTACATCTTCTTCATCGTCGTCGACGGCCGCTCGAGCATCAGCGTCGGTATGAACATGACGGAGCTGGGCCAGTTCTGCCTCGCGTATCTGGACGCCGTCGAGGGACTCAACCAGGACGGCGGCGGCTCCTCCACCCTCTGGGTCAACGGCCAGGTCATGAACGTACCGTCCGACGGGCAAGAACGCCCCGTCGCCAACGGGATGATGATGGCCAACGTGCTGCCGCGGATGCAGTCCGAGCGTTTCGCCGCCGGCGACCCCGTGCGGGCCGGAGCCGCGGCGGCCGTGCGCGTCGGGCCGGGCGCGAACTACGCCGTCCGCGGCACGGCGTCCGCCGGCACGCCCGGCCTCGTGCTCGACCACGCCCTGCGCGGCGTGCAGGCCACCGGCACGAACTGGTGGCTGTGCCAGTTCGGCGCGCTCGTCGGCTGGGTGGCCGACGCGGCAATCCTGGAAGGGAACTGCGTCGGCGACTACGACGGCGACGGACAGATCGAGGCGGGCGACCTGCCCCTCCTTCAGTTCTGCCTGCACGGCCCCGGGTTCACGTACACCACCGGGCACCTGTGCCTCCGCGGCGACAGCGACTCGGACCGCGACGTCGATCTGGCGGATGCCGCGATCGTGCAGACCTGCGTCAGCGGGCCGTAGCCCGTTGAAAAAGGGGCCCCCGGAGCGACGCATGTCATCCGACCGCGAGGTCGAGGCCAAGTTTCGCCTGGATGATCCGGCCGACCTGCGGCGCGCGCTCGCTGCGCACGGCGCGCTGGCGACCGGGCAGGAGGTTGAGGAGAACACGATCCTCGACACCCCGGACGGGCAGTTGCGCGGGCGGGGCGCGGCGCTCCGGATCCGGGTGGCACGGCCGGTGGCCGGCGGACCACCGACCGTCCGCCTGACCTACAAGGGGCCGAAAGATCCGCAGCTTCTGGTCGGCGGCATCCGGGCGCGCGAAGAACTCGAGCTCGAGGTCGGCGACGACCAGCGGCTGGCACAGGTGCTCGACCGGCTCGGCTACCGCCCGGTGCTGACCTATCAGAAGCGGCGCGCGACGTGGCGACTCGGCGAATGCCTGGTGACGATCGACGAGTTGCCCGGGCTCGGCTGGTTCGCGGAAATCGAGGGCCCGGACGCCGACGCGATCCAGCACTGGCGGGCCGCACTCGGGATCCACGCGGGCGCCGCCGTGCCCGAGACGTACGTGGAGCTGGCCGCCCGCCACGGCCGCCTGCAATCCGACGGCACGCGACGCCTCACGTTCGACACGCGGGAGTAGCAGGTCCGGGCGCTGGGGTCGCGGACGGCCGACCCAACGCATTTCTCAACAGGCGGCTAGGTCAGCTTCGCGTCGCAGCGGCACGTGAGCTGGCCGCAGCCGGGGCATCCCGCCGTGAATTTGCGGATCGCATCCTCGAGATCCACGCCTTCCACGTTCGCCAGTGTGACCAGCCAGGCGAGCACATCCGCGAATTCCTCGCGCAGGTTCGCGGGGTTGTCGCGCCGGGCGAGCGCGCTCGCCAGCTCGCCCACCTCCTCTGCGAACCACAGGAACGTCTTGGCCGGCCCGCGAGCGCGGTCTTTGTCCGAATACATGCGATCAATGAGCTGCTGGAACTCGCGAATGTGCATGCGTCCGATCCTCGCCGCGGGGGCGGGCCAGGCGCATTTTACCCGGGTGCCCCCCTGGAGGTCAGGGCCGGTGGTGCCGCACGATCTTACCGGTGGAGAGGAAGATCACGTCCTCGGCGATGTTGGTCGCGTGGTCGGCGATGCGTTCGAGATTCTTGGCCACCGACAGCAGGTCGAGATACCCCGGTAACTCGTCCGGCGGGATCACCGTCGCGGCCACCATCCGCACGATCTGGCCGTACAGCGCGTCGATTCCGGCATCCTGTTCACGCACGTTGCGAGCGGCCTCGGCGTCACCCTCGGCGTAGGCCTGCACGGCCCCGCGCAGCTGCTTGCGGACCACCGGGCAGAGTTGCCGGACATCGGGGCTGCTCTGCGCCAGGATTTGCAGCTCCCCGTGCTTGGCCCGCTCCGCCAGGTTTACCGCGCAGTCCGCCACCCGCTCGAGATCGTTGTTCACTTTCAGGATCGTGCACAGCATCCGCAGGTCCACCCCCACCGGCTGGTACAGCGCCAGCAGTCGGATCACCTCGGCCTCGACCTCGACCTCGGCGGCATCCACCTCCTCGTCCCGCGCGATCACCCGCAGCGCCAGCGGCTGATTCGCCGAAAACACCGCTTCGCACGCCTCGTACACCATGTCCTCGACGTCACTCGCCATGCGCAGCGAGCGACGTCGCAGGTCATCCAGCAGATTCACGAAATGGGCGGTCATCGCGATCCCGCTTCCGGTCCCGGCCCGCGGCTGCAACCCGCGCCGCGGCGCGGGGCAGAACCTCCTCCTCGTTATCGGTCGATGACTGTCCGGTCATGAACGCACGGACGGTCGGTCGGCGCAAGGGCGCGATTCTAACCGAAGCGGCCGGTGATGTAATCCTGGGTACGCTGCTGGCTGGGATTGGTGAAAATCACGTTCGTCGAGTCGACCTCGATCAATTCCCCCATCAGCATGAACGCGGTCCAGTCGGACACGCGCGCGGCCTGCTGCATGTTGTGCGTGACCAGCACCACCGTGTACTGCGTCTTGAGCTGGTCGATCAGATCCTCGATGTGACGCGTCGCGATGGGGTCCAGCGCCGAGCACGGCTCGTCCATCAGCAGCACGTCCGGCTGCATCGCGATCGCCCGGGCGATGCACAACCGCTGCTGCTGGCCCCCCGACAGACCCAAGGCGCTGGCGTGCAGCTTGTCCTTGACCTCCTCCCACAACGCTGCCTTGCGGAGCGACTGCTCCACCAGCTCGGAGACGTCCCCGCGATAGCCGTTGATCACCGGCCCCCACGCCACGTTCCGGTAAATCGACTTGGGGAACGGATTCGGCCGCTGGAAGACCATTCCCACCCGACGCCGCAACTCGACCGGGTCCCAGCCCGAGCCGTATACGTCGCGCCCCCGGTAGACCAGCCGACCGGAGACCCCCACGCCTTCGATGAAATCGTTCATCCGGTTCATCGCCCGCAGCAGCGTGCTCTTCCCGCAGCCCGACGGGCCGATGATCGCCGTGACCTGCTCGGGCTGGATCGCCAGCGTCACGTCGCGCACGGCCGCGAAGTCCCCGTAGCGGATCGTCAGCTTCTCCGCCTGGAGCAGCGGCTCGACCCCCGGCCGGCGCGCCACCGCCTTCCGGGCCTGCGCGACCGCAGCCAGGTCAAACGGCCGTACACCGCTCGCGGATTCGCGCGGCATCACGTAATTCTGTGCTTCTGCTGCCATGCGCGAATCCCCGTCGCCACGCCGTTCATCGAAAGCAGCACCACCAACAGGACAATGATCCCCGAAGCGGCCAGCTCGCGAAAGACGTCGTCCGGCTGGCTGGCCCAGTTGTAGATCTGGATCGGCAGAGCCGTGAACTGGCTCTGAAGTGCACCGTGAAACCAGTTCCAGACGCCCGCGGGCGTCAACGTGTCCGAACTGGTCCACTGCCCCGGCACAAACGAGATCCGCATCAACGCCCCGAGCATGATCAGCGGGGCGCTCTCGCCGATCGCCCGCGAAAGCGCCAGGATGATGCCGGTCATGATCCCCGGCAGCGCGGCCGGAAGGACGTGATAACGCACGCACTGCCAGCGCGTCGCTCCCACGCTGTAGGCCGCCTCGCGGATGCTCTTCGGCACCGCCAGCAGCGCCTCGCGACTGGCAATGATGATGACCGGCAGCACCAGCAGGCTCATGGTCAGTGCGCCGGCCAGCACCCCGCGGTTTCCCAGCAGCCAGCGCACGAACAGCGCCAGCCCGAGGATGCCGTAAACGATCGAAGGCACGCCGGCCAGGTTGGCGATGTTGAGGTGGATGAACTGGGTGAGCCGGTTGGCGGCCGCGTACTCTTCGAGGTAGATCGCCGCCCCGACGCCGGTCGGAATCGCGATCACCGCCGTCAGCGAAATCACCCACAGCGTGCCCCACAGCGCGTGGTAAATACCGCTGCTTTCCGGGTTCAGCAGCGAGGGCTTGTTGGTCAGAAAGCTCCAGCTCAGCAGCCGCCACCCCGCGCTGCTCACGTGCACCAGCAGCACCACGAGCACGAGCACCGCCAGGAGCCCGGCCGCCAGGCACACGCCCTGGAACACGTAGCCGACCAGGCGCCGCCGTGGGAGCCGCGGACAAAAGAGCTCGACCGGGGGCGCGGCGAGCGTAGTCACTCGTACACCTCCCGGAAGCGCTTCAGCACGCGTTGCGCGATCAAATTGATGGTCAGCGTGATTGCAAACAGCAGCAGGCCCACGGCGAAGATCGTGTAGTACTCGATCGTGCCGGCCGGCGTGTCGCCCAGGCTCACCTGGACGATGTACGCGGTCATCGTCTGCATGCTCTCCAACGGATTCAGCGTCAGCTTGGGGGTCATGCCGGCCGCAAGCACGACGGCCATTGTCTCGCCGATCGCACGGGCCAGGGCCAGCAGCACGGCCGCCACCACACCCGACATCGCGGCGGGAAACACGATGCGGGTTGACACCTCGAGCTTGGTCGCGGACAGGGCATAGGCCGCCTCCCGCAGGCTGCGCGGCACGGCTCGGAAGGCATCATCCCCCAGTGAGCTGATGGTCGGGATGATCATCACGCCGACGACAATCGCCGCGCTGGCCGCGTTGTAGACCTCGACGTGCTCGGGCGAGAAAATCCGCCGCAGGACGTGCGGGGTGATGAACACCAGCGCAAAGTAGCCGTAGACCACCGTCGGAATCCCCGCCAGGATCTCCAGGAACGGCTTGGCGAGTTGCCGCACCCAGCCCGGCGCATACTCGCTCAGGTAGATGGCGGTGCACAGGCCGATCGGAACGGCCACGAGCAGGGCTCCGGCCGCGATCAGCACCGTCCCGGCCACGAGGGGCAGCACGCCGTAGGAGCGCGGCTCCAGCAGCGGGGCCCAGCGCGTGCCCAGCAGAAACTCGTGTACGCCGACCTGCCGGAAGAAGGGGATCGACTGGTCAACCAGAACGTAAACGATACCGAAGGTGGTCGCGATGGACACCAGCGCGCACGCGAGGAGCAACAGGTGGATCAGCCCTTCACGAACGCGGCGCAGCAGTACCCGCATATCGCCCTGGCTCCAGGGCGCAGCCGGGGAGAGCCCGCACGCTGCGCCTTGTTCACGCGTCTACCCGCTCCCGCCGTCAGTGGGCCGCGACACCGTACAGGTCGTACAGGCTCTTGCTGTGCGCGGACTCGTCCTCGTACACGGTGCCGACCACGCCCCGCTCCAACCGCAGGCGAGCCACCTCGTAAAGCTTGTCACTCAACGCGATGTAGTTCACCTTCGGATGCTCGACGATCTTCTTCGCGTTGCCCAGGTAGAACTCCAGGAAGCTCTTGACCTGAGGCTGGGCCAAGGCCGCCTTGTTCACGTACAAGAACAGCGGCCGGGCCAGCGGCCGGTAGGTGAGCTTGCGGATACTCTCGCTGTCCGGCTTGAGCGGCTTGCCATCGCCGCCGTCGATCGCCAACAACTTGAGCCGGTTCTTGTTGGCCTCGTAGTACGAAAAGCCGAAATAGCCCAGCGAACCCGGGTCGCCCTCCACTCCCTTGACCAGCACGTTGTCGTCCTCGCTCGGCATGAAGTCCGAGCGGCACGCCTTCGACTTCCCGTTGATCACCTCGGTGAAATAGTCGAACGTCCCGCTGTCCGTTCCCGGCCCGTACAGCTTCAGCGGAAGGTCCGGAAACCCAGCCCGCACATCCTTCCAGTTGTTGATTTTGCTCTCCGGCTCCCAGATCTTCTTGAGCTCGGCCACCGTCAGATGATCGCAGAACTTGTTGCTGGGATGCACGACCACCGCGATCCCGTCGTACGCCACCGGAATCTCGATGAACTCCACCCCCAATTTCTTCGCCAGTTCCAGCTCCTTGGGCGTGATCGGCCGCGAGGCGTCCTGAATATCCGTCCGCAGCTCCGGTTTCTCCTCCAGAAACTTCTTGAAACCGCCCCCGGTTCCCGAAATCCCGACGGTCACGTGCACATCCGCGTGCTTTTCCTCGTACATCTCGGCTGCGGCAGCCGTAATCGGGTACACCGTGCTCGACCCGTCCACCTTGACCGTCCCGGTCAACTTCGCCCCCGTCTGGGCCAGCGCCGCACTGCACACGAACCCCACCACCAACCCCACCACCAACCGATTAGTGCTGTGTGACATGCCGACTCCTTCCGTGTGTCAGGCCCTGCTTTCCCGCGGCGTGCCGTCGTGTCGCCGCAACCTAGCAACAGATACGGACTAATTGTTAGGATTGCGCTAAGGACCCATTGCAGATAGGTTGGTCTGAGCCCCGGCGGCCGCCGCAGCTTCGTCCACCGCCGCTTCACGAGCCCCCGGCGCGGGAATCGTAACCGTAACTCTCGTCCCCTCATGGAGTTTACTTTCGAGCCGCACCGTGCCCTTCAACGCCACCACCGCGTGCCGTACAATCGACAGCCCCAGCCCGGTCCCCCGGTCGGGCCCCGAACGCGCCCGTTGCACCTGGTAGAACCGCTCGAATACCCGTTGCTGGTCCTCCTCCGGAATCCCGCAACCATCGTCCGTCACTTCCAGCACCGTGTCGCCCATACGGCTGATCCGCAGCGCGACGTGCCCCCCCGCGTCGGTGAACTTGATCGCGTTGTCCACCAGGTTGTCCAGCACCAGCCGAATCAAACGCGGGTTCACCAGAATCGTCCGCAGCCCCTCCGGCTCGAATGTCTCACACCAATGGAGTCCCTTCCGCTCGATCCGCTCCGCGAACCGGGCGTGCACATCGGCCGCCAGACGCCGCACGTCAACCTCCTCCGGTTCGAACCGCTCCGACGGCGTCTCCACTCGCGACAGGTCCAGCAGGTCGCCGACCATCATCTCCAGCCGCGCGCTGTGCCGGTCCACCTTCTCCAGGAACGCCCGCGCCGCCGGGGCCTCCGCCGCCAGGTCCATGGTCAGCAGCGTCTCGACCGCCGCCCGGATCGTTGACAGCGGCGTGCGCAGCTCGTGTGACGCGTTGGCCACGAAGTCCGTCCGCACCTGGATGATCCGTTGAAGCTCCGTGATGTCGGTCAACATCAGCGCTCGCCCCCGCGAACCGCATTCCGGCCCGCCGGCTCCCTCCGGCAATACCACGTCCGTCGCCCGCGCCAGCAGTGTCACCGCCCCCGCGCTCGAATCGAGTTCCACCCGCACACGCTCCGCCGCCGCACCGTCCACTCCGCCGCTCGCCCGGCTCAGCAGCCGTTGCAGCGGGTGATGGGGAATACACGTCTCGATCGGCTGGCCGATCAGCGTCCCGTAGCGCGTCACCGCGGGCTCAAGGTTCAGCATCCGGATCGCGGCCGGGTTGATCAGCGCGAGCCGCCCGTCCTCCCGCGTGACCACCAAGCCCTCCTCGAGTTCGTTCACAAGCGACTGGAGTAGCCGCCGCTCGTCTTCACTCAGCCGTACTTGCGCCGCCAGCCGCCGCCGCAGCGCCCGCAGCGCCGAGCCCAGCGGCGTCAACTCCGCCTCCGTTTCCGGCCGTTCGACCTCCGCCGCAAGGTTCCCTGACGTGAGCTGCCGCACCGTCCGTACCGCCCACCCCACTATCCGCCGTCGCAGCCGGAAATAAAGCCATCCCAGCCCCACCGTCGCCAGGCCCGCCACTGCGGCCGCACCCGCCGCCAGCGGCAGCAGCGCGTCGGGGTGCCCCGCGTACGTCCACACCGGTCGCGCCAGCCACACGACACGCGCAGCGTCCGCCTCGGCGCCCCCCGCGCGCAGCGCCACCATGACGTACCGCGCCCCTTCCGGTCCCCACCGACGCGTGTCGCTCCCCCACGCGCGGCCCGGTTCGAACGCGGTTCGCGTCTCCGGGGCCCGCAGCAGTTCTTCCGCTGTCAGGCGCCCGCTCGAGTCGACCCAAGCCTCGACGCCCGTGTCGAGCACCGCGATCTGGATCCCGGCTTGCGTCAATGTGTGAAGGCACTCGGGCACCTGGCCGCACTGGACTTCCGGCCAGCGCTCCGACAGCAGGTCACGCACCAGGCGGGCCTGGGTGAGCAGATCTGCGCGGGCTTGCGCGTGGTTAAGCCGCTCCTGGGTCAAGATGATGAGCCACAGCCCGAACCCGCACCCGACGACCGCCAGCAGCCCGGTGCCGAGGACGAAACGCCACGGCTGGCTGCGGATGCTCATGCCCGTCTAGGTCTCCTGCGGTTCGTTCTCCGGCTGACGGAAAGCATAGCCGACCCCGCGCACCGTGTGAATGCAGCCGGCGTAGTCCCCCAGCTTCTTCCGCAGCGCCGCGATGTGCACGTCCATCGCGCGGTTCGTCACGGCCGCCCCCTGCCCGATCGCCGCGTCAATCAGTTGCTCACGCGTCAGTACGCGCCCTCGCGCGGACATCAGCGCCGCCAGAAGCCGGAACTCGGTCGCCGTCAGTTCCAGCGCTCGCCCATCCGCGACCACCTCGTGCCGCCCATGGTCCAGCACGATCGGCCCCGCGCTCATGACCTCGCGCCGCGGCTGCGCCCCCTTCTCACGCCGCAGCACCGCGCTGATCCGCGCCAGCACCAGCTTCACCGAGAACGGCTTGCGGATGTAATCGTCCGCCCCCAACGCGAAGCCCACCAGCTCATCTTCGTCCTCGGCCTTCGCCGTCAGCATGATGATCGGCACCGCCGAGGTCCGGCTGTCACGCTTCAGGCGCTGGGCCACCTCGTCCCCCGACAGACCCGGCAGCATACGGTCCAGAATGACCAGATCCGGTGGCTGGCGGTGCGCTTCCGCCACCGCCCGCTCCCCATTGCTCACCCGGCGGCACTGATAGCCCTCACGCTCCAGGTGAAACATCAGCACATCCGCCAAGTCCGCTTCGTCTTCCACCAGCAGGATGTTCGCGCGGTTGCTCATCTTCGTGCTCCGCCGCCTCGCCGGGTCTGCCCCGCTCAGGCATATCGCCTGGTCCATACCGTATTATGCACGGACAGATTGCAATTCCGCACCCCCGCTCTCCGCGGGAAGCCTAGCGCCCATCCTTGAATATCACGTTAAGAGATCGCAAGCACTCTGTGTGGGAACGCCCTCCCGGAAGCCCCCGATGCCGACTCACGTTTCCATCTTGAAACCCCACCACCGCGGGCTACCGGCCACGCTTTCCCCCGCCGACGCGTCTTGCGGCGCCGCCTGACCACGCTGCCCCCGACTTTTCCGCCGACCGCAGAGCGCCGGCCATCCCACCGCGGCTCGTGGCCGGTCCCGGTCGGCCGCGCCCGGCTTCGCCTGCTGGTCAGCGGCCGGTCTGCGGTGCGTGGCTGCCGGTTGCCCGCGATCACGCTCCCATAGCCGCCGGCGCCCGGGCGCGTCATATTATCGACTTACCCTGGGCCGACCCTCCGGGACGACCTTTTCAGCCCGTTGAAAAAGGGGACCGGCGCCGCGGGAGTGGCGGTTGGCGCTATCGTGATGGTGGGTCGGCGCGAAGCCAGCCCCCTTCCTCAACGAGCTGCTATGGAATACGTGCACGCATGAGCGAACTCCATCGCTTTCCCCTGCCGCGCCGCGAGCGCGGCGCGCCGCGCGGCTCCAGTGTCACGGTCTACTCGTCGAGCGCGTCGGCCAGTGCTGCGGTCGCCCGCCAGATCGCCGACCTGATCCGCGCCAAGGCCGCCCGCGGCGAGAAAGCGGTCCTCGGTCTGGCAACCGGTTCGACCCCCCAGACGGTCTACGAGGAACTGGTCCGTTTGCACCGTGCCGAGGGCCTCTCCTTCCGCAACGTCGTCACGTTCAACCTCGACGAATACTGGCCCATGTCGCCGGACGCGCTCCAGAGCTACCACCGCTTCATGAACGAGTACCTGTTCGATTTCGTCGACATAGACCGCCGCAACGTCCACATCCCGCTCGGCACGCTCGGCCAGGACGACATCGCCGCGTTCTGCGCGGATTACGAGCGGCGCATCCGCGACAGCGGCGGCATCGACCTCCAATTGCTCGGCATCGGCCGCACCGGCCACATCGGCTTCAACGAGCCCGGCTCGGCGCGCGACAGCCGCACGCGCCTCATCACGCTCGACCGCGTGACGCGGATGGACGCGGCCAGCGACTTCTTCGGCGAGTGGAACGTCCCGCGGCGGGCGATCACGATGGGGGTGGGCACGATTCTCGAGGCCCACACGATCCTGCTGCTGGCGTTCGGCGAGAGCAAGGCCCGCGTCATCCAGCAGGCCATCGAGGGCGAGATCACCCCGCATATCGCCGCCAGCTTCCTGCAAGAGCACCCCTGCGTCGAGTTTATCCTCGACCCGGCCGCCGCCGGCGAGCTCACGCCGATCAAGACGCCCTGGCTGCTCGGGCCGATTGCGAACTACGGCCAGCAGTGGGACAAGGCCACCACGCGGCGGGCCGTCATCTGGCTGGCCCTCAAGCTCAAGAAACCGATCCTCAAGCTCGTGGCCGAGGACTACAACGAGCACGGCCTTCAGGAGCTGATCTCGGCCCGCGGCACGCCGTACAGCATCAACATCGAGGTCTTCAAGTACCTCCGCGACACGATCACCGGCTGGCCCGGCGGCAAGCCCGGCCGGCCGCGGCGCGACGGCCGCCCCGACGTGTTCCCCAAGCGGGTCGTCGTATTCAGCCCGCACCCCGATGACGACGTGATCAGCATGGGTGGCACGCTGATCCGCCTCTGCGAGCAGGGACACGAGGTGCACGTCGCCTATCAGACCAGCGGCAACATCGCCGTCTTCGACGAGAAGGCCATGCGCCACATGGACTTCATCACCATGTTCCATCGCGCGTTCGGCCTCGTGTCCGCCGACGACGTCCTGCGGATCGAGCGTGCCGTCGAGTCCTTCGTCCGCGCCAAGCAACCCGGCGAAATCGACAGCCCCGAGCTCCAGAAGATCAAGACGCTCATGCGCCGCAGCGAGGCCCGCGCCGCCGCCCGCTATTCCGGAGTGCAGACCGAGCACATCCACTTCCTCGACATGCCGTTCTACGACACCGGCCGCGTCAAGAAAAAACCGTTGTCCGAGCGCGACGTGCAAATCTGCCGGGAGCTGCTGGAGCGCGTCCGGCCGCACCAGATCTACGTGGCCGGCGACCTGTCTGACCCGCACGGCACGCACCGTGTGTGCCTGACGGCCGTGACGCAGGCCATCGAGCAGCTCGCTCGGCAGCCGAACCCGCCCGAATGGCTGCCTGAGTGCGTCGTCCTGCACTATCGCGGCGCGTGGCAGGAATGGGAGCCGTGGGAGATCGAGATGGCCGTGCCGCTGTCGCCCGACGAGGTCGACCGCAAGCGGATGGCGATCTTCAACCACGAGTCGCAAAAGGACAAGGCGCTGTTCCCCGGCCCGTGGGACACGCGCGAGTTCTGGGAGCGGGCCGAGGACCGCAACCGGCACACGGCCGAACTCTACGACCAGCTCGGCCTGCCGGAGTACCAGGCGATCGAGGCCTTCATCCGCTGGCGCCCGGCGCCCGCGTAGCGGCGGGCCTCCGCGGCCTACGCAGTTCCAGAATGGCGCAGCCGTCTCTGCGGCCAGTGCCAGGCCGCTTTCGTTCCGTCACAGCCCCGTCAGCAGACCGACGAACGGATTGATGTCGCCGAAGCTCACGCTGCCGTCAGCGTTGCAATCCGCGTTCAGCCAATCGCAGTCGGGGTACAAGGCTTCGTAGACGGCCGGGCTGCTCAGCGCGAGAACGAACGCGTTGATGTCCGCGAAGTCGAGGACTCCGTCGCAGTTCATGTCGCCCGGCAGCCGCTGCAAGCGGGTGAAGTAGGGCGTGGTTCCATAGAAGTAGATCATGCCATAGCTGAGCTCGGTGCCATTCTCGGTGTCACGCGGGGTCCAGTTGATCGCGGTCCACGTGCCGGTGGACACGTCGTGGTCGTTCACACGCAGCTCGGGCCGCCAGAGACCGGGTGCGTAATACCGCCGATAGCGGATCAGCACGTCATCCGGTTCGCCGACCTCGTGCGTGCAGACGATGGCCGTGCCGGCGCCGCCGCGGGCCGTGACATCGGCCATCTGGTACGGGCCTTCGCCGGCGTCGGGCTCAAAGACGTAGTTGTAGTAGTCCCACGTGTCGCCGCCGTCGTGGCTGATGAAATATCGAATGCCCTGGCCGTTGGTCATCTGCACCTCATGCGCGCAGATGATGTGATCGTCCCAGGCGGAAATGGCGGTCCGGTCGTGACTGCCGTCGAACGGCGCCGAGGCAGCCTCGTCCCAACCGCTCACACTTTTGCGCAGCACGTGGACCCGCGCGTCGTCTCCGATGTACGAGACCACCACGAACCACGCCGTGTAGCCGGAATTCCAGTGCAGGTCGAGTCCGCCGGTCGCGTCGACGACCGCAGGCGACTCCTCGGTGAACGTCAGGCCGTCCGTTGCGACGTCCCAGGCCCAGCGGAGCGCGCCGGTCGCCTGGCGGGCTGCAAGATAGACGCGGTTGTCAAACGAGTCGGCGTTGGACTCGACGGCCACGTCGGTAAAGGTCGACGGGCTCGCGTCCAGCGGAACCTGGTAACCGTAGACCGTGTCGGACGCGCCCGTCGCAGCGAAGCAGCGACGCAGCCGCGCCTCGTCCGCGTAGTCCGACGCGACATAGCCCACGTACACGTACCCCGCCACAACGGCCATGTCCACGTCCGCGGCCTGCGCGCCGGCCCCCGCGCTCCAGAAATACGTCTCGGCCCACGAGGCCCCGTCGTCGGTGGACCGGTACAGCCCCCACCCGTGATCCGTCTCCCAGCGCACTAGGGCGTAGAGCGCCCCCGAGTCGGCGTCGTAGTCGAGCTCCGCGAACGACCCGCCGGTACGCGTCCCGATCCGCGTATCCGTCCAGTCGCGCCCGCCGCCCGTCGCCAGCGGCACCCGGCACCCAACCCCCAGCGCCACCCCCGCGCCCGTCGCTTCGAGCTCCGCCAGCACCTCAATCGCGGCGTCCGGCTCGCCGCCGTTCCACAGCGCCTCGACGGCCCGCGCCCTGCCGACCAGCGCGGCCGGGGCGTTGGCCTCGGCCACCGACACGGTCACGCCCATGGTGCC
>CAZMCT010000012.1:50667-51234 GCA_964564785.1 uncultured Planctomycetales bacterium | reverse complement strand
GCCTTGGCCGAGGCCCGGACTCACGGGCGGGGGTGTCGGAGCGGGTGACGGGGCCGGCGCAGGCCCCGCAGTCATCCCCGCATGGCCCGGCACGTTCGGGCCGCCGGCCGGCTGCAAGCGTCCGGCCGTGAACTGCTCGACCGCGCTGCGGACCGTCCCGGAACACCCGACGATCACGCCGATGCCGGCGGCGGTCAATGTCTGATGCGCGTTGGGGCCGCAGTTGCCGGTGAGCACGTACTTCACGCCGCGATCGGCCAGCAGTCGCGCGGACTGAATCCCGGCTCCTTGCCCGAGGGCTTGGTTCTCGTTGTCGATCGCCTCGAAGCTGAGGTTGTCGGTCTCCACAATGACGAAGAACGGACAGCGGCCGAAGCGCGGGTCCATCTCCGCGTCGAGCCCGGGTTGAACAGCCGTTACGGCAATTCTCATGATTGTCCTCATTTGCAAGGGCCCCAGCGGGAGCACGGCGGGCCCCGCTGGGGCGGCCGGGGCGCCGGCATGGGTCCCGGTATGGGCCGGGGCCAGGGACCGGGCGGAGGCCAGGGGCCCCGGGCCAAATAGCCC
>CAZMCT010000012.1:48569-50657 GCA_964564785.1 uncultured Planctomycetales bacterium | reverse complement strand
GTTACGGCGATTCTCATGATTGTCCTCGTTTGCAAAGATTCCGGCGGGAGCACAGCCGGCCCCGCCGGAGAGGCCGACCGAGTCGCGCGGCGCTAGGCGCCCGGCTTCTCGGCCTGTTGTTGCGCGTTGAGCTCGTCGATCCGCCGACGAAGCTGCTCCGCGCTCTGTTCCAAACGTTGCAGGTCGGCCTGCAACAGGGCTAGTTCCTGCTCCGGCGCGGGCGGCGGTACGTCGTACGCCCCGGGATAGTGCGGAAACGGGCGCCACCCGCGGCCGCGCACGCCGCGTTGCCAGCCGGTCAGACCGGTGGCATAGAACCAATGGCGCCAACCGCGTCCGCCGCCACCCCATCCACCGCCGCGACCGCGGCCCATGCCCCAGTAACCCCGACCGGGGATCGGGTTCATGTAACCGGGCATGTCGTAACCCGCGCAGAAACCTGCTGCGCGGCCGGTTCGAGGGCCTTGTCCGAGCGGCCCCGTGCGATCTCCACCAGGCATTTCACATCTCCTTTCTGCACGAACATGGCGGCTCATGCCGGCCCATGTCGCCGGCCCGGGCCGCGCGAACCCTGCGGCGTACCACGCTGCCCGTGCCCGCCGTGGCGGCGCCGCCCTCGGCCAACGCCGCACCGGCCTTGCCGCCTTCGCCCGCAGCACCCGGGCATGAGAAACTGGGGCTCGTCCAGGCGGCCGGCCACAAAAGCCCGCAGGACTTCCTCCACTGCGCCGCAGGTCTGGGGGATCACCTGGATCGCCGCCGCGTGCAGCAGTGCTTCCAGCGGCCGCGAGATGGCCCCACAGATCAGCACGTCCACGCCATGCTGCGTCAGTTCCGCCACCCGCCGACCGAGGTCTGGCGAGCGCAAGGGCACCGTTTGGCGGCTTCGTTCGTGGTCGCCGTCGAGGTCCACGAGGACCATCGTTTGGGCCACGTCGAACACGGGCGAGACGCGGTCGTCGAGCGTGGGGACGGCGAGTTTCATCGCTTGTCGAACAAGCACGGGCCGTGCCGGGGCGCAGGCCGGCCGGGCACGCGGATCGCAATATACTTTCACAACGGAACTTACGGCCGCCGCGCCGTTGGCACGCGACGCCCATCGATAGTTGCAAGCTGCAATAGACAGGGCAAGGAACAATTGCATATTGCACTGCGCGAGCACTCCCGACGCGCCGGCCGGGCGCGGCTTCGGCTGCTCGCCCGGAGGGCGCACGATGGTTGCCAGGGACCTCGGTCCCTGGTAAACGATGGCCCCATCAACTCACTCCGCCCGGCAGGGCGGACGATGGCTGCCATGGTGACAGCGGCGCTGGCTGCGTTGGCCAGGCTGGGCTCGGTTGCTCGCCCGGAGGGCGCACGATGGTTGCCAGGGACCTCGGTCCCTGGTAGCGGGTGCCCCATCAACTCACACCGCCCGGCAGGGCGGACGGAGGCGGAATATGCCCAGCGCCTTCACCCAGAACTTCTACCACACGGTCTTCAGCACCAAGCAACGTGCGAACCTCGTCACCCCCGAGCTCGAAGAACGTCTATACCCCTTCCTGGGCGGCATTCTGCGTGACCTGCGCTGCACGCTACTGCAAGTGGGCGGCATGCCCGACCACGTCCACCTGCTCGTGCGCTACCGGGCCGACCTCTCACATTCCGAAATGCTTCAGCAAATCAAAGCCCGGTCTTCCAAGTGGCTCAACGAGACGTTTCCACAATGTGGCCGCTTCGCTTGGCAAGAAGGCTACGGGGGCTTCACCGTCAGCAAGTCCGCCGTGGCTCAAGTCCAGGCGTACATCGCCGGTCAGAAGGAACACCACAAGCAGCAGGACTTCCGGACCGAGTTCCTGGAGTTGCTGCGCCGGCACGGAGTCGAGTTCGAGGAGGCGGAGGTGTTCACGTGAGCTACGTCCGCCCTCCGGGCGGCAAGAAAGGGAAGGAAGGAGCCTTCCGGGGGCTAAAGCCCTCGGCAACGTTCGTGCGCCCTCCGGGCGGGAGAGTCGGGGTTGCGGGCCGCCCGCATTGCTGCGGCCAGGCGTTCGCACCGGCAACGTTCGTGCGCCCTCCGGGCGGGAGAGTCGGGGTTGCGGGCCGCCCGCA
>CAZMCT010000012.1:0-48469 GCA_964564785.1 uncultured Planctomycetales bacterium | reverse complement strand
TTGCTGCGGCCAGGCGTTCGCACCGGCAACGTTCGTCCGCCCTCCGGGCGACAGAGTTGGGGTGCCTATTCAGAATCCGCGACCGCGCGGCACCCGGCTGTCGCCGACGGGTGCCGGCCGCTCTTGCTCGCGCGTCGGAGTCAAGCCGATCCACCAACCCGCACGGGAGTACGCAGATGCCCAAGCAGAATAGCGACGCCGCCACACTGACCGTGCGTTCCATCGGCGTCGTGCGCAGCCCGCACACCGCCGCCGACCAGACGCCGATCCAGCCCGTGTTTGCGCAGGGCGTTCCAGGTCGGGCCGAGATCCGGCCGCAGTATGCGGCAGGCCTTCAGGACTTGGACGGCTTCTCGCATATATGGTTGCTCTACTGGTTCCATCAGGCGGGCCCGGCGCGGCTAATCGTGCAGCCGTTTCTCCAGGACCCCGAGCACGGCGTGTTCGCCACGCGGGCCCCGACGCGGCCGAATGCGATCGGGTTGAGCCTCGTGCGGCTGGTCCGCTGCGAAGGCTGTGTGCTGCACCTTGAGGACGTGGACATCCTCGACGGCACGCCGCTGCTCGACATCAAGCCGTACGTCCCCCGCTTCGACTACCGCGCCGACGCGCGCACCGGCTGGTTGGCAGCGGTGGACGAGCAGGAGGCCCGGCGACGCGGGCAAAGGTCGTTCCGCACGGACCGGCCCTGCTGAGGTTGCGCGGGCGCGTACGTCTCTGCCGGCCTCAACCGCCTCGCCGGCCGCGTCTGTCCCCCTTTGCCGGCCCCGCATCGCAAATACCCAGAGTCTTTAGCTTGCGAAACAGCGTGCTCGGGTTGATGCCCAGTTCGCGGGCAGCGGCAGCTCGGTTGCCGCGATGGCGCCGCAGGGCATCGCTGATGTGAATAGCCTCCAACTCAGCCAGCGTCAGGGCCGTCTTCAGACGCCGCGGGAGCTGGCCGGCCGCGCCGTGCAGCGCCGGCGGCAGGTGCTGCGGCTCGATGAGCCCGCCACGGCACAAGACGAACGCGTGCTCGATGATGTTCTCCAGTTCGCGCACATTGCCCGGGTAATCATGAGCCATCAGGATCGCCAGGGCGGCATCGGAAACCCCGACGATGTCCTTGTTTTGCACACGGCTGAAGCGCGTGACGAACCGGTCGACGAGCAGCGGAATGTCCTCGCGGCGTTCGCGCAGCGGCGGCAGCCGCAGGCGCACGACGTTGATGCGATAGTACAGGTCGTCGCGGAACTTCCCGGCGCGTACCAGCTCGTCCAGGTCGCGGTGCGTCGCGGCCACGATCCGCACATCCACCGGCACGGGCTCGACCGAGCCCAGCGGCTCATACACGCGCTCCTGCAACACCCGCAGCAGTCGCGTCTGCATGGCGGGCGAGACGTCGCCGATCTCGTCGAGGAACAGCGTGCCGCGGTCCGCGACCGCCAGCCGCCCCGGCTTGTCCCGCTTGGCATCCGTGAACGCCCCGGCCTTGTAGCCGAACAGCTCGGATTCCAGCAGCGTGTCGGGCAAGGCGCCGCAGTTGATCGCCACGAAGCGGCGTTTGCCGCGCGGCGACAGGTTGTGAATCGCCCGCGCGACCAGCTCCTTGCCCGTGCCGCTCTCGCCTTCAATCAGCACGGTGGCGGCACTGTCCGCCACCTGCGGCAGCAACTCGAAGAGCCGTTGCATCGCGGCACTGCGCCCGACGAGGTCGGCGAACGTGTAGCGTCCCTCCAACTCCTTGCGCAGCTCCTCGACCTGGCTCAGGTCGCGGAACGTCTCCACGCCGCCGATCACGCGCCCGTGCTCGTCCTTGAGCAGGGCCGCGGAGACGCTGATCGGGATGCGCTCACCGTCGGCCCGCACGATGTAGACGGCCTTGCTCACCACCGGGCGGCCGGTACGGTGCGCGCCCTTCAGGGCGCATTCCGTCTCGCAGATACTCGCCCGGAACACGTCGCAGCAATGCCGGCCCAGTGTTTCCCCCCGCGTGACCCCGGTGATCCGCTCGGCCGCCGCGTTGAACGACGTGATCCGCCAGTCCAAATCGACCGTGAACACCCCGTCGGCCACGGAGTCGAGGATGACCTGGTAAGTGTTCGCTGCGGCGTTTTTCTTCATCGATCTCTCTGACGCGGGACCGGAAGCGTGCCACGCCACGAGCGACCGACCGCCACGATTGCGCGGGTTGGAGCGGCTCCGCCCGTATGAAGATTCTACGCGAACACGCGGTTTCAAACGATCGACTTCGTGACTGACGCGGTGACGTCTCCGGTCGTGTTGGCAATGGCCGCGGTCGGTTTGCGGTGGCCGTCGGGGCGGACTGCGCGTACTCGCAGCAAATCCACCCCGTCCACGTACCCCAGCGGGTCGCGCTGGAGCCAGCGGCCGAGCTCCGGCGAGTACGTCCGGGCGTGCAGCGAGTACAGCTTCACACCCGCATCATACCGCTGGCCGGTCCAGATGAACGGGTTCCCATAAACCGACTCGTCCACGCGCACCCACGCGCCCGCCCCACCCCCGCCGCCCGCGTCCCAGCGCTCGATCACCGTCCGGCCGTAGGGGTCGCAGACATAGCGCTCGCCCGGCCGGGGCGGGATCGGGTCCGGCAGGTGGTCCGGATCGCCCGCATCCGTCAGCACGGCGACGCTGCCGAGGGCCTCCTGGTAGTAGTGCAGCACCTCGTCGTTGCCGGCCGGCCGCTCGCCCAGCGCGGTGTGGTCGACCAGCGCCAGCGGCTCGGGGAAGCGGTCGCCCCAGACGAACTCGCGGGCCAGCTCCCACTCCGCGTTCTCCAGCAGCACGCCGCACAGCACGTGCTCCTCGATCACTTCCAGGCCGGCGTAGACGTGCTGCGTGTATTTCTCCGCTTCGGGTTCTCACAGGTGCAATCGCCGGTCGAGCGCGTCATATGCGAATTGAATTACAGGGGCCCATGAGATCATCATGGAGGCTGCGATCGCTCAGTCAGGGGCCGTGGTTCCCGGCCATCCGCTATGTCCTGAAGACGTTCCAGACCATTGTCGATCGAGATGGCACCACCGTCCAGCAGAACGTCGTGCACCTTCCTTACAAGGCTGAGGTTACGGTCGACGAGTTCGATGAACAATGTAAGTCGACAAGCGCCGATCTTGGGGTCCCAAAGCGATGAGGCCGATACGATCATCGACTCTTGTTCTATCCACACCATCTGTCGTCGAAACCCAGAGGGCTCGCCTTGCAGTGGAGTGAGCGCGACGTCGCAGTGTCGGACGGACAACCCTGCCTGCTGAAGGAACTGCGGCCAGTTGTTGTACAAAGATGGCGGCAAGAGCACTTCATGCAAGTATTTCTTCGGCAGCGACTTGGGCGCGCGGCTTCGCATCAGAATGCCCCCAGAAAGGACGAGCACATTCCAGAGAGGCAGTTGCCGCTTCCGGCGGGGTTCGCGAGGGTCTGCACAAAACGAACGGGCAAGGTGATGTAGTGGGACGGCGCGAGGTAGGCTGGACCTACCCTCCCGGCACTGTGGATCATCCACATGCCCGATTGGCTTCCGCGGATCACGAAGGAAGCTCCGTTGTAGCCCATTGAGGCAGTGCCCGCCGTTCCTTGGGCCGCGGCGATCCCATATGTCACGCCATAGTATCCACCAAACCCGATGACGACTGACGCCCCAATTGCCTCCCCGTACATCTGGGCATCGGACATGCCGGCGAGGCCTTCCTGACTGTGGACCCACTTCCAGATGTTCTCACGCACCCAGGCGTGGACCGGGTCGTCTGAAAGCGGTACGTCATTCGAGCCCCAATCCTGACCGTTCATCTCCGCGATCATCCGGCGAATGAGCTCGGCGACCCACTCTGCGCCCCAGTTCGGCGATGGGGGGTCGTTCTGGTACCGCTCCCACTGCCGATAGAGGTCCGGATACCTGTTCCTCAGATCTTCCGGCGTCATCCCCGGCGGCAGCGGCGGCGGCACGGGTGGCGCGGGCGGGCCCATCGGGCCATCAGGTCCCTCGCCTACGCCACCGTTCGGTTCGCCGCACGGATTGTCGCCCTCCGGTCCCTCGGGGTCCGGCGGACCGACGAAACCGCCGTCGCCCCCGCCGCCCGCCCCGTCACCATCCGGACGGCGAATCCACATCAGCCCCAGCGGATCCACCAGCACCGTTGGCCGCGACGCCACGTACTCGTACAGGTTGACGCCGTCCACGTACCCCAGCGGGTCGCGCTGGAGCCAGCGGCCCAGCTCCGGCGAGTACGTCCGGGCGTACAGCGAGTACAGCTTCACACCCGCATCATACCGCTGAGCGGTCCAGATGAACGGGTTCCCATAATACGACTCGTCCACGCGCACCCACGCCTGCGTCCCCGCGTTCCAGCGCTCGATCACCGTCCGGCCGTAGGGGTCGCAGACGTACCGCTCGACCGGCCGCGGCGGGATGGGGTCCGCGTCCGGCGCGACGGGATGCGGTCAGTGTCCTGCGGGACGGGCTGATCGTCGGGCGGGACGTCCAACCCGCGCGGCCCCGCATCCGCAAGCCGGCGGCTCGCTGAGCTCTGCCGGATGGGATTGGATGCCCGCTTGACCGGCAGCGTCGAAACCGGGAATCTCCGCGGACGGCCGGCGCGCGCGGCCGGCGGAGGTGCGGCGGTTGAGTACGACGCGGCAGGACAGTACCGGAGACAATCGGGAGGCGGAATTCGAGACGCTGTGTGCGCACCACGGCGAGCAGCGGCTGGCACACTGCGGTGCGGCCGCGGTGCCGATTTATCAGACGTCGACGTTCGTGTATCCCGACCAGGCGGCGTTCGAGGCCCGCGAGCAGTTTGACGCGCCGCGGTACGACTACACGCGGCGCAGCAACCCGACCACGGCCGTGCTGGAGGCGAAGCTGGCGGCGCTGGAGCGTGGGACGTGGGCCCGCTGTTTCGCGTCGGGGATGGGGGCGATCACGGCCGCGATCAACGTGCCGCTGGCGGCGGGGGCGCACGTGGTGGCGGTGGCGGGCTGCTATGGTCCGACGCGCAAGTACCTCGCGGAGTACATCCAGAGGTTCGGCGTGAGCACGACGTTCGTGCCGGGTACGGACGCGGCGGCGCTGCTGGATGCGGCACGGCCGCAAACGCGGCTGATGTACCTGGAGAGCCCGACGTCGGGGCGGTTCGAGGTGCTGGACGTGGAGCGGCTGGCGGAGGCGGCGCGGCGGCGGGGGATCGTGACGGTATTCGACAATTCGTGGGCGTCGCCGTATTTCCAGAACCCGCTGGCGCTGGGCGTGGACCTGGTGGTGCACAGCGCGACGAAGTACATCGGGGGGCACAGCGACGTGCTGGGGGGCGTGGTCGTGGGGCGCGACGAGGGGCTGCGGCGGCGCGTTCTCGGCGAAGCAGAGCTGCTGGGCGCGTCGGCCGATCCGTTTGCGGCCTGGCTGCTGCTGCGCGGCTTGCGGACGCTGGCGCTGCGGATGGAGCAACACCAGCGGAGCGGGCTGGCGGTCGCGCGGCTGCTGGCCGGCCACCCGGCCGTGCGACGCGTGTACTACCCGGGGCTCGAGAGCCACCCCAACCACGATCTGGCCCGGCGGCAGATGCGGGGCTTCAGCGGCCTGCTGAGCTTCGCCCTGCACGACCAGAGTCGCGGGGCCGTGCATCGCTTCGTAAACCGGCTGAAAGTCGTGCGCATCGGGTGCAGTTGGGGCGGCTACGAAAGCCTGGTCCTGGCCGGTCGGACGGCGACGCTGTTTCACGCCGAGCCGG
The DNA here is from genome assembly GCA_964564785.1 of uncultured Planctomycetales bacterium. Classification (GTDB taxonomy): domain Bacteria; phylum Planctomycetota; class Phycisphaerae; order UBA1845; family Fen-1342; genus CAZMCT01. The sequence goes on along the minus strand of CAZMCT010000012.1, from coordinate 42,746 downwards.
GCGGGCCGGAATGGCTCATCCGGCTTCACGTCGGGCTCGAATCCACGGACGACCTCCTGGCGGACATCCGCCAGGCGCTGGAGGGCTGACATGGGCCGGGCGTCCCGCAACCCGAAACCGACCCAGACGGCGCCGCCGGGGGCGAAGCCGGAACCGGCGGACGGGTACGACACGTACGAGCACGCGCTGGCGAGCCGCTACGCCTCGCCGGAAATGCTGCGGTTGCTGAGCCCGCGCACGCGGATCGTGACCTGGCGGCGGATCTGGGTGGCGCTGGCGGAGGCCGAGCACGCGCTGGGGCTGCCGGTAAGCGCGGCACAGGTGCGGGCGCTGCGGCGGGCGGTGGAGCAGATCGACTTCGCGGCCGCCGAGCGTTACGAGCGCCAGACGCGGCACGACGTGATGGCGCACATTCACGCGTTCGGCGACGCGGCCCCCGCGGCCCGCGGCATTCTGCACCTGGGCGCGACGAGCATGGACGTGGTGGACAATGCGGACCTGCTGATCATGCGGGCGGCGCTGGAGCTGGTGTTCGGGCGGCTGGTGGCGGCCGTGCGGCCGCTCGCGGAATACTGCGAGCGATATGCGGAGCTGCCGACGCTGGGCTTCACGCACCTGCAACCGGCGCAGCTCACGACGGTGGGCAAGCGCGGAGCGTTGTGGCTGGCGGACCTTTGGCAGGACCTGGAGAACCTTGAGCGTGTCCGGGGGCTGATCCGCTGCCGGGGGCTGCGGGGGGCGACGGGTACGCAGGCATCGTATCTCAAGCTGCTGGGCAGCGCGGCGCAAGTGGCGCGGCTGGAGGAGCGGTTCGCGCGGAAGCTGGGGTTCGACGCGGTCTACCCGGTGACGGGGCAGACGTACTCGCGGAAGGTCGACGCGGACGTGCTGGCGGCGCTGGCTTCGCTGGGGGCCAGTGTGCAGCGGATCTGCAACGATCTGCGGCTGCTGGCGATGCAGAAGGAAGTCGAGGAGCCGTTCGAGCGCGGGCAAGTCGGCAGTTCGGCGATGCCGTACAAACGGAATCCGATGCGCTGCGAGCGGGCGACGGGCCTGGGACGCTACTTGGTGAGCGTGGCGACGGCGCCGCTGCTGACATACGCGGCGCAGATGTTCGAGCGCACGCTCGACGATTCGAGCCACAAGCGGCTGATCGTCCCCGAGGCCTTCCTCGCGGCCGACGCCGTGTGTGTGCTGCTGCACAGCATCTTCGACGGGTTGGTGGTGTACCCGGAGACAATCCGGGCGCACGTGGAGGCCGAGCTGCCGTTCATCGCGAGCGAGGACATCCTGCTCGAGGCCGCCCGCCGCGGCGGCGATCGGCAGGCGCTGCACGAGCGAATCCGCCGGCACGCGCAGGCCGCGGGTGAGCAGGTGAAACGGCATGGGCGGCCGAACGACCTGATCGCGCGGCTGCGGGCCGACCCGGCGCTGGCGGCGGTGCGCTGGGCGCGGGTGCTGGAGCCGCGGCGCTACGTGGGGCTGGCGCCGCGGCAGACGCGTGCGTTTCTGCGAACGGTGGTGTGGCCGGGGCTGCGAAAATGGGGGCGGCGGGCGGTCGGGGGCGGGGAAGTGCGCGTGTAGAGCCGGTCGAGCGGTGCGGCGAGCGCGGCGTGCCGGTGCTGTGCCCCGCCGCGCTCGCGTGAGGCGCTCAGGTGAGCGGATTGATGACCAGGCCGCTGGCGAGCTTGGGGAAGAAGTACGTGCTCTTCTGCGGCATGAGGTCGCCGGCGCTGCAAACCGCGCGGAGCTCCTCCATCGTCGTGGGCTGCATGAGGAACGCGGTGCCGCGGGTTGCCTGGGCCTCGCGCACCGCCTCGTCGTCGGACTTGACGTAGTGGATTTCCGGTGGCTTGCCGGCCGTGAGCTGCGGCTGCACGACGCGGTCGAGGACGTACGCGTGCAGGAACGCGAGGCCGAGCCGCCGCCACGGCAACGTGTGGTCGGGCTCGAGCGGGTCGAGGAGGTCGGCGTGACGCGGGCGGAGTGCGAAATACTTGCCGGTCACCCCCGCGTACAGGCCCACCGCCTGCGGGCCGTGGGCGGCCAGGGCCTTGAGGACCGCGGTAGGGTCGGCGGCGTCGAGCGGCGTCAGCTCGAGCTTTGAATCCGCGGTACAAAGCTCGAGCGGCACGTCGACGCCTGGCAGGACGCGGTGCGTGGGAAGGATGAGCAGGCCGGGGTCCTCCATCGCGCAGAACACGCACAGGACGTAGTTCGCCGGGTGTTCGGGCGGTAGCGGGCCCTGCTGAGCGATGAGCCAGTCGCGGTAGAGCATGGCCGTGCCGCAGCGGTGGTGGCCGTCGGCGATGTACGTCGGCTTGTCGGCCATGAGCTGCTGCACTTCGGCGATGGTGGCCGCGTCGGTCACGGCCCACAGCCGATTCTCGACGCCGTCGAACGTCGCGGACTGGAGGGGCTCGCGGGGCAGTTCCCGCTCGAGTCGCCGGGCCACGACGTTGTGGGCGTCCTGGTACAGCCCGAAGATGGGGCTGAGGTTGGCACGCGTGGCCTTGGTCAGCGCCAGCCGGTCCTCTTTCGGACCGCCGAACGTGCGTTCATGCGGGAAGATGCTGCCCGCGCCGAACGGTTCGAGCCGCAGGCGGGCGAAGAACATCTTGCGGAGATAGTCCGTGCCCGCGTGGCGGTAAACCTGGTGGTAGACGTACAGGGCGGGCTGCCGGTCGCGGACCAGCGTGCCGTCGCGCAGCCACTCGTCGATCATCCGGGCGGACGACTCGTAAGCCGCGGGGGGGCCGGCCGACTTCGGCGGCATATGCGGCAGGTCGACCGCCACGAAATTGCGGGGGTGGCGGCCCAGCAGCTCGCGCCGGCCGGCCTCGTCAAGGACGTCATAAGGCGGGGCGAGCAGTCGCGAAAGTTCGTCCGGTTTTCGGGTGCTGTAGCGGACGGCAGGCAGCGGTACAATCGTGCTCATGATGAGTTCCGGGTGCCTTTCTCGGACGGCCGGCGGCGGCGTATCGGACGCGCCGGCGGTTGCGGTCGGCCGCCCGCGGTCGTCGCGTGCAAGGTTCGGTTTGTGCTCATGTTGCGAATCGGACGTTCGTGCAGCGCCGCGCGCACGGCCGGGGGGCGGTTAACATTGACGGGTCACTTACAAGTCGATAGATTCAACAGGCGACCACGCCTTTGAGGCGGATAGTCCGTGCTGCGCGGTCGCACTCCGGTTATCCGAAGTTTCTCTCACCGCCGTTGGAGGTACCGGGTCATGCTGTCACGACCACTCGTGAGCGTATCCATCGCCTCGCTCGCGCTGTATGGGCTAATGGTTATCATTTTGGTGGGAGGTTGTCCACAGCAGCAGGTGCCGCAGCCGGAGCCGGAGCCCAACGACGCGAACGACATCGTCACACCTGACGAACCCAACTCGGGCGGGAACGAACGGCCGATCCCGCCGCCCGTGATCGACCCGAACGGCGTCAACGGGGGCGGTGACGGGGACGGAGACGGGGACGGCGGGGATGGCGGGGATGGCGACGGAGGCGGCGACGGCGGCGATGCCACCGTCAGCCTGCGGGTCAACGAGCCCACGAACCCCGAGGCGGTGCGGCCGGGGACGATCGTCGAGCTGGTGTTCAAGCTCACCGACCCGAAGAGCATGGTCACGCAGACGGAGTTCCTGGTGGCCCGCGACGAGAATGCGGACGGTCAGCCGGACGGCAACCCGGTGATCGTGACGCAGATCGCGGCCACGGCCGGGACGAACACGGTGCCATTCGACACGGCCGCGACGGAGCCCCTGCTGACGGACGGCCTGGGCAAGTTCCTGCTGGGCGTGCGGTACGAGACGAGCCTGGGGGAGCGGGTGACGAATTACGGGGCGGGGGTGTTGACGGTGGATGCGGTTCCGCCGGAGGCGGCGTGGGTGAGCCCGGAAGGGGACCACCTGGTCAACCCGACATTCTGGACGGTGCGGATCCAGACGGAGGACAATTCGAAGCACACGGTGCGGGTATACCTCGATACCGACACGACTCCGAACAACGGCTACGCCGGCGTGCTGGTGGGCGAGACGGAGTTCAACGCGGGATCGGCGGTGCGGGAGTTCACGGCGCCGCTCTCCGTCGATGCGGGTACGTACTTTTACTACGTGATCGTGTCCGACGGGATCGAGCCGCCGACGGCGTTCTATGCGCCGAACATCGAGGTCGGCGGCGGGGCGCTGGCGCGGCTGTCGGTGACGAACCGGCTGGTGGGCGAGTTCGAGCTGGGGCGGCTGGACCCGGACGCCAACGACTATTCGAACCTGGGGGCGATCCTCCAGGGCTTCAATTTCAACGACCTGGCCGGCAGCGCGATGGCGAGTGTGCCCGACCTGGACGGCGACGGTCATCCGGAGCTGCTGGTCGGGGCGCGTTTTGGCAAGCCGAACCTGGTCGGCTTCAACGGGCAGGGCTGGGGCGAAGCCTACCTGATCTACGGCGGCGGGCGGCTGAGCGGCGTGAACTACCTGAACGCGACGACGGTGAGCGTGCCGGGCGTGGCGTTCCGCGGGGTGCGGGCCGTATTGAACACGCCGTGGACGGAGGGGCTGTCGGACATCACGGTTCTGCCGGACATGGACGGCGACGAAAAGCCGGAGCTGGTGTTCAGCTTCCCGCGGGTGGAGTCGGTGACACTCGCTCACACGTATCCGTTGCAGCACTTGGCGCTGGAACCGACGATCTGGGGCATGGGTTTCCTGGAGATGGACGCCGAGATCGGCGGGCAGTGGCTCCAGGAAACGGCGCAGTTCACGCGGGGCGGCATGGTGATCGTCTCGAGCCAGAACGACCTGTTGGTGAACCGCAACCAGATTACGCGCAAGAGCGACCGTATTCTGGACCTGCACGAAGTGGGGCAGATGTTCACCAGCATGGGTCGGCCGGGCGTCCAGCTCTATCTGAAGCGCATCGAGGAGATTCCGCCGGCGGCGGGCGAGATCTACTGCTCGGATTGCGTGCCCAACGTGTGGGACGAGGACACGGAATGCCCGGAGGGTGAAGGGCAGAAGTGCGACCCGAACGATCCGACGAATCCGGCTTGCCCGTGCGAGTGCCAGGAAGGGTGCGAGGCGTGCGGCGGGATCGCCGAGAACCCGAACGAGACGCCCTACCGGAAGTTCAAGCTGTTCTGGGACGTGTGGCTGGGCGGCACGAACGACCCGATGGGGCCGGGCGGCTTCCATCAGGCCTGGACGGTGCCGGCGGCCAACCCGCCGCTCGCGAACCCCCGCGCGTTCGAAGTTCAGTTGCCGCCGAACGACGAGGGGCCGTGCCTCGAAGGTGAAGAGGACGCGTTCGGCTGCATCAACCTCAACGAGTGGTACGTCTGGGAGACGCTGTGCGGAACGTCGCTTTCGAAGAACCCGAGCTGGCAGACGATGGGCGGCCAGGCAGCGGTCTGGACGGGCTTCTACGGGAACATCAGCTCAGGCGGCGAGCCGCTGACGTACGTGGTCGGACAGACGGGGATTCCGCCGACGTCGATCGGCGCCCGCGTGCTCGGCCAGTCGGTCGACGACCGGTTCGGCAGTTCGCTGTCCAACGACGGCACGTTCCTGTACATCAGCGCGCCGGACCACACGGCCCTCGCGGTCGACATCAACATGCCCTTGAAGATGCCGTCGGATCGCGTTGGCTCCGGGGTGGTCTACATTCTGCGGACGGTCTTCCGCGACCCGCAGGGCAGGAACGCGGCCCAGTTGTGGGCTGAGCCGGGCCAGCGCTGGCCGTACCCGGATGCCCAGCTTCCGCAGCGGCTGGATTACAGCATGCCCACGCCGCACCAGTACCTGATCCAGACGGTCGGCTCGTGGCGCTGGAACTACAATCCGGAAGCGTTCCGCTACGACCAGCACCCCTGCTATCCGCAGACGTACGAGGACATCTACACCGAGACCTCGCGCCCCGGCACCGAGTGCAACCCCTACGACACTCAGACCGAGTTGGCCGGCAACCTGATCGCCCACACGTTCCAGATCGTGGGCCCCGCGCAGTCGACGCCGGCCCGCCTGTCGCACGTGCGGGCGGTGGGCGACGTGAACGGCGACGGCGTCCAGGACGTGGCCGTCGGTTCCGAGTTCATCGAAGACCCGGCGGATCCCGGGGTCGTGGTCGGCGCGATCTACTTCGTGTTCGGCCGCCCGAACGGTTGGGAAGGTCACATGCTCCTCGACGATCTCCACCGCGACCTGAATGACCCCGAGCGGTTGACGGGCTTCATGCTGAAGGGCACGTCGCCGGCGGCGCCGATCGCGCGGGTGTTCGATCGCGTGGGCGATTTCGACGGCGACGGAATCGACGACGTCGTGGTCGGCAGCGAGGGCGGCGGCGGCGAGGTGGTCGTGATCCTCGGCTCGCCGACGCTTGAGAGCCCGGCCAATGGCTGGACGATTCCCGACCTGGTCGAAGCGGGCCGCGCGGTGCGTTTCACGGCCGCGGCGGGTGAACTGCTGGGCGCGAACGTGGCCGGTGCGGGCGACGTGGACGGCGACGGGTACGCGGACATTCTGCTCGCCGCGCCCGGCGCGGTGGATAATCGCGGCGCGGTCTACCTGGTCTACGGCGGCCCGAACCTGAAGGGCAATATCCCGGTCGACCAACGGATCGGAACCGTGGACCTGCCGGGTGCCCGGCTCGTCGGCCGGCGAACGGGTGACCAGGTCGGTGGCGGCGTGAAGATCTACGCCTACGACGTGGGCTCGAACGGATACATGTTCAACGTGTACTCGCGCGGCGTGGCCCCGCTGGGCGACCTCGACGGCGACGGCCGCGCCGACTTCGGCGTCAGCGCCATGGTGGCCGATGTCAACAGCCGGACGGATTCCGGCGAGGTATACGTTTTGTACGGCCGCGGCGACTAGCCGGGCACAGGACATCCAAACGCACTGAGGCACGCGGCTCTCCTTCGCCCGCGGAGGGAGAGCCGTTTGCGTTGCGTCGCCTCCCGTGGTCGGGCCGTGCTCGCCCGGACGCCGATCGCCGGACGCATGCCCGACCGGCTTGCCCGCGTCGTTCCGCTCCGCTACCGTCCGCTCATGAACCTGCGGGGAAAGTTCATTGTCATCGACGGGCCGGACGGCTCCGGCAAGGGCACGCAACTCGACCGCCTGGCCGCGTGGGTCGCCGAGCAGGGGTTCATCCCGCGTCGCGCCCGCGACCCCGGCGGAACCGCCGTCGGTGACCGGATCCGCCACGTGCTGCTCGACTTCGACCTGGCCCAAATGGACAACCGCTGCGAAGCCCTGCTCTTCATGGCCTCGCGCTCCCAGCTCGTGGCCGAGATCATCCGCCCGGCCCTGGCCGCCGGCGAGACAATCCTCTGCGACCGTTTCATTTCCGCCACCTGCGCCTACCAGGGCGCCATCGGCGTGCCCCGCGATGAGATCCTCGCTCTCGGCCGCCTGGCCGTCGGCGACACGTGGCCCGACCTGACGCTCATCCTCGACCTCCCGCCCGAGGTCGGCTTCGAGCGCACCGGTCGCCGGCCGCACCACGCCCGCCGCGGCGATGTCGGGCAGACGAGCATGTTCGCCGGCGCGACCAGCGATGCCATGGAGCGCCGCCCGCTTGAGTTCCACCGCCGCGTCCGCGAACTGTTCCGCGAGTTGCCCGCCGCCTATCCCCGCCCGGTCGTCATCATCGACGCCGACCGCCCGCCCGACGCCGTCTGGCAGGCGGTCCAGGAGGCCGTCACGCGTGCGGCTCTCTGATGTCCAGCATCAGCCGCGGGCGCTCGCCCTGCTCCGCCGCGGACTGCACAGCGGCCGCACGCCCCACGCGTATCTCTTCGAGGGCCCCGAGGGTGTCGGCAAGGAGCTCACCGCCCGGGCGCTCGCCGCCCGGCTGCTGTGCCTCGACGAGCGGCTCGCGGCCGACGCCGACGCCTGCGGCCGCTGCGCCGCGTGCCGCCTGGTGGAGTCCGACAACCATCCCGACCTGCACCTGGTTCACCGCGGCCTGCACAAGCTCCACCCCGACCCGCGCATCCGCCGCGGCAAGGCCCTGTTCCTTGTCGTCGACGTTGTGCGTCACTTTCTGATCGAGCCGGCCGCCCTCAAGCCGTCGCAGGGCCGCCGCCGCGTGTTCATCGTCCGCGACGCCGAGCGCATGAACGAGCAGGCCCAGAACGCCCTGCTCAAAACGCTCGAAGAGCCGCCCGGAACGGCGTGCCTGATCCTGCTCACCTCCTCGGCCGGGCGGCTGCTGCCCACCATCCGCTCGCGCTGCCAGTCCGTGCCGTTCGGCTTGCTGCCCGCCGAATTCGTGGCCCACGAGCTGCGCGCCCGCACCGACCTCTCCGCCGCCGATGCGCGGACGCTGGCGCATCTTTCGGAGGGTCGGCTCGGCGTCGCGCTCCGCTGGCAGCAGCTCGGCCTGCTCGAGCTGTGGCCGGCGGCCGCTGAGCTCGTTCTCGTGCCCGATCAGGACATCGTGGCGTTCGGCAAGGGCACACTCGAGCTCGCGTCGACGCTGGCCGCGCGCGCCGCCCAGGCGGAGCGCGCGCGGGCGGAAGAGCCCGACGAAGACGAGGAAGAAGAGCGGGAAGAGGATGACGACGACGAAGAGGACGAGGGTCCGGGCCGCCGCGCGGCCACGCGGCGGATCGCCACGGACGAGCTGCGCGCCGCCCTCAAGCTCGTCTTGATGCTCCAGGCCGCGTTGCTGCGCGACGGATTGCTGCTGCGCACCGGCGCTGCGGCGCCACCCTACGCCCCACAGCAGCACGAGACCGCCGCCGCGCTCGCCCGGCAACCGACCGGTCGGCTCGAGCGCGCCCTCGAAGCGCTTCACGAAGCCGAGTACCTGCTCGATCGCAACGTCGCCCCGCAACTCACCTGCGAACGGCTCGCCGTCGCGCTGCTCGGCGAACTGCCCCCCTGATTCACCGCGCCGTGAGGTGCGCGATCCGCTCTTCCAGGATGCGCCGCGTCGGATTGCCGACGGGCAAGCCGGCCGCCGCCTGCCGGAAGAGCGCCACGGCCTCCGCCGTGCGGCCGGCGACCACGTACGCCTCGGCCAGGTTCGTCAGTACCTGCAAGTCATCCGGCCGCAAGGCCCGCGCCCGCTCGGCGTGCCGCACCGCGGCCGTCACGTCGCGGCGCGCGAGCAGCCAGGCCAGGTTCGCGTGGGTCGACCAGTCGTCGGGCGACAGCTCGAGCACGCGTTGCAGAACCGCGACGGCCGCGTCCGGGCGGTCGATTGCCGCGAGCGCCTGCCCGAGCAGGCGCAGCGCGTCCACGTGGGTCGGGTTCAGTTCGGCGGCCCGCGCCAGGTATGGCCGGGCCTCTGCAGGCTTGCCGAGCTCGAACAGGGCCTGGCCGGCCGCGAACTGGGCGGCGGCATCGCCCGGCTGCCCGGCGGCCGCCTGCTCGAGCTCATGAATCCGGGCGAGATCGGGGGCAGCCCCCGCCAGCCGGGCGAGCACATACAGCGCATCGGTGTTTTGCGGGCTTACAACCAGCGCGCTGCGGGCGAGCTGCTCGGCCGCGGCCAGGTCCCCGGCCTCGGCCCGCAGCCGGGCCTTCATGCCGAGCACGCCGCCCTGCGCCGGATCCAGCCGCAGCACCGCGTCAAGATGCTTTTCGGCTGCGGCGAGCTGTGCTTGACGGATTTCGGCGTCGGGGTTTTCGCGCCCCAGCCGCAGTAGCTCGAGCGCCATCCCGCGATGCAGTTGCGCGCCCTGCGGCCACGCTGCCACATCCGTACTCACCAGCGTGAAGTTGTCGCGCCAGTCGGCGCTGCGCACCGCGGACCGCAGCGCCAGGCCCGCGACGACCAGCAGCCCGAGCACGCGCAGCACACCGGCCCGCGCCGCCAGCGGCCGCCCCGGCCCGCACTGCCGCCGCCAGAACTCGACCACCCCCACGCCCGCCAGCAGCAGCGCCGGCACCGACGGCCAGTACATGAGACGTTCGGCCACCGACACCCCGATCAGCAGGACCGTGTTCGAAATCAGTAGGTAACTCGCGACCGTCATCGCGGTCAGCAGTGCGGCGCACCGCCACACCGGCCCTCCCCGGACGTAGCCCGCCAGACCGACGACTATGGCCAGCGCGCCGAGCACGCCCACCGCCGTCATCAGGTCCGGCCCTGAACGAGGGTCGATGATCGCCAGCCCGTAGTCCGAGCTCAGCCGTGCCGGCGCCACCAGCAACCGCACGTAGTGGCCCAGCACGGTCAGCGCCCCCGTCACCCGCTCCAGACCCCTGGCCGTCACCAGCGGGTTCAACAGCACGTGATCTGCCGAGGGCCGCAGCAGTCGGCCCTCCAGCGCCGCCAGTCGCAGCGGGAAGTACACCATCAGCGGCGCCGCCAGCAGACCAACCTGCATCAGCCACCAGCGCACGCGGTCCGGGCGGGCCGGACCGGTGCTGCTGCGCCGCCGCTCCCACAGCATGAGCAGCGCCACAGCCGGGTAGCAGAGCGCCGTTTCCTTGGCCAGCAGTGCAGCCAGAAAGGCGGCGGCCGCGATGCAGCCGCGTGCGGCGCCGGCCGGTCGGTCGGGCGGCGACAGAGCCAGCAGGCCGAACATCAGGAGAATGGCCGCGAGCAGCTCGGCCCGACCGACGACGTTGGCGACGGCCTCGGCGTGCACCGGGTGGACGGCGAACAGCACGGCCGCAATGCCGGCGACGGCGGGGCTCGCGGTGAGGCGCCGTCCGAGCTGCCAGACGAGGCCGCAGGCCAGTGCGTGCAGGAGGAGGTTGGCGGCGTGATAACCGACGGGCTGGAGGCCGGCGAGGGCGTAATTGAGCGCGAACGTGAAGAGTGTGAGGGGGCGATAGAGCCGATCGCGGCGGGGTGCGGACTCGGAGGGGCCGGTTGCGGGCTGCCACCAGTCGGAGAGCCAGATGCCGCGTCCGTCGTCGAGGCGGCGGATGCGCGGGTTGTCGACGATCAGATGCCGGTCGTCGTAGGTGAAGTCGTGGCCCAGGCTGTTGAGGAAGCACAGCAGCCCGAGCAGGACGGCGGGCAGCGGCGAGCGCAGCAGAGGCGGGAGCCGAGCCGGAGCGGCGGGCTCAGCGCGGAGACCGGACATCGGTGACGGTGATGTTGTTGTATTCGAGCAGGGTGCCCTTGGCGCGCTCGAGCTGGATGATGCCGACGTTGTAGTCGGTGAGGACGTTCAGCAGTTGGGTGCGGTTCTGGCCGAGCTGTTCGACGGCCTGCAATTCGTTCTGGAGATAGAGCGGGTCGACGCGCTGCGTGCGGGCCTGGTACGCACGCAGGTTGCGCTCGGCGGCGACGACCGAATCGTACTGGGGCGGGATCTGTTCGTAACGGACGATCAGCGTACGGATGCGCTCGTTGACTTCCTCGACGACGGCGTCGGCGAGCTGATTCAGCTCGACCACGCTCTGGGCCTCCTCGAGGCGGGCCCGCTGGTGCCGAGCGCGCGCGGCACGTTCGCCGAAGTTATAGGCGAAGTTGACCGCCAGCGTGCAGGAGATGTAGCGGTTGGTCGTCAGGTTGTCGAACGAGTTGTCGGCGGAGTTGCCGCTGCCGGCCACGTCGTAGCGGAACGAGACGTCGAGCTGGGGGAGGATCTGGTTCTTGGCCACGTTGGTGGCGACGCGCCGCTGGTCGATCCGCTTGCGCTGCGCCCGGATTTCGCTGCGCTCCTCCAGCGCGGTGCGCACCTCGGCGAAGTGGTCCAGCACGGTCGGGGCCACGTAGGGCGTCTCGGTCGGAATGATCTCGAGCTGCTCGGAGAGCTTGAGCTCGGGGTCGTTCATCAGGTTCTTGAGGCGGTCCTCGGCGTCGCGGATGAGCTTGAGCGACTCGAGGAAGACGACGTATTGGCTGCGATAGCGGGCCTCGGAGTTGGCCACCTCGACCGCGGTAGCGTCGTTGAGCAGACGCTCCTTCATGTTCAGGTAGGTGACGTAGGTTTGGGCCACGGTTTCCGCCAAGACGACTGCCCGGCGACGGGCCTGGGCGAGCTGCCAGTAGGCGGTCTCGACCTGGAGGATCGTGTCGCTGACGCGCTGCACGAACACCTCGTAGCTGGCCTCGTGGCCGAGCCGCGCGATCATGATCTGGGCCCGATTCACATCCAGCCCGAAGCCGCGCAACAGCGGCTGACGAAACTCGGCGAAGAACGTGGACTCGTGCAGCGGGTTCACGCTCTGAAACTCAGCCGGCAGGTTGTTCCAGGTACGGCTCTGCGCCAATCCCACCGAGGTCTGCATGCCGGTCGGCAGCAATTGGCGGAAGCCGCCCTGATATTTCCGTACGTCCGCCTGCCCCGCCACGAACGTCGAGCCCGGCGGCTGATCGAGGTCCTGCAAGGTCGTGTCGAGGAAGAATTCGACGTCGAACGCGGCCTCCGCCTCCACGATCTGCGTCTGCGCGATGGCCGGGTTATACGCCTCGATGCGGATCGTGTAGTTGTTCGCCAGCGTCCGCTCGACGCATTCGGCCAGGCCCAGCGTGCGTTGCGGCCGGCCGCCGTTCATCGTGAGAAGCTCGTTCGCCTGCTGGACGACGCGCTCGTAGGTGCGGACGATCCGTTGATCGGGGCGGCCTTCCTGCTCCTTGCGCAGCCGTTCCAGGCGGTCGGCGAGTACCGCGGCGGCCTCGGCGGGGTCGGGGACCTCGGCCAGCAGGTCGGCGGGCGCGGGCTGGGTGGTGGTGTGGGGCCCGGCCGGCAGCGCGGAGCGCGGCGGCAGATCGGGCCGCGCGGGCTGCGCCACCGGGTCGCGGGGCGGTGTGATGCCGGGTGGCGGCTCCTCCTGGTTCCGCGCCAGCATCCGGTCGCGGTAGGCGGCGATCGAAGTCTCGACGCGATCCGGCTCGCTTTGGCAGCCGAGCACGACGGCCGCGAGCACGATCAGGGCCACTCCCCGGGTTAGGCTTGTCCGCGCTGTCACAGACGAGTCCCGCGTCATCGCATGCCCACGCCGCCCCATGCCGCGCCTCACAGTTCCAACCGGATCGCGATGATAGAAACGGGGTGCGCGGGTGTCAAACGGCGGCGGCGGGGGGAAACTGACTTCGACCGTCCGCCGACCTACGGAGTCAGCGCATCCACGAACGAGTTGATGTCGGCGAGCGACACGATGCCGTCGCGGTTGCAGTCGGCGCTGATACGGTTGCAGTCCGGAAAAGCCGCCGCGTAGGCCTCGGCACTGGTCAGGGCCAGCACGAACGCGTTGATGTCGCCCAAGTCGGTCAGGCCGTCGCAGTTGCAGTCGCCGCGGGGCGGGTGCACCGGCCCGCCGCCGAGCTGGGCCTGGAGCTGTTCGTCGCTCAGCCAACCGGCCCACACCCGGCTGCGCGCGTACACGCCCGGGGCGTGGTCCGTGCCGGCCGGACTGCAACCGATCCAGATTGCGGCCGGCTGCACGGTCCAGGCGAGGCCGATATTGGCGGAGGCGCGGTCGGCCGCGACGCGCAGGTGCAGCTCGCAGCCGCTGGCGCCGTGCCGCACGGCGAAGCGGTGCACTTCGCCCGGCTGCACCTCGGCCTGCCCGAGGCGGCAAGTCGTCCGCACCTGGCCGTCGTACGCCTCCGTCAGTTGCCAGCAATGCCCCGCACGATCGTATTCGAGCTTGACGTAGCGCTGGTCGTTCTCGACCCACGACTGGACGACCCGCCGTGACACGTCGCCGTCGACACTGTCGAAATCCGGGTTGAAGCACAGCACGTCCGTCCACTCCGAACCGAACGCGACCGTATGCTTCAGGAAATCGCCGGCCCGCGGGCTGCCGCCCGGGACCCACGTGCGGCCCACCTGCCCCGCCGTAACCTGGTAGCCGTCAAGCCAGAAGGTCTTCGGCGTCGACACCTCAGCCAGAGCCATGACGCACAGGCGGACCCGGTTGTCCTCCGCGGCCACCTGGAACGCACACTCGCCCGGCGTCCACGCGTCGAAGGCGCACACACGCCGGAATGCGGCCGGCCCCGGGTGCAGGTCGTCGCCCAGATACATCGCCGAAACGTGCTCGGCCCCGCGCAGGCGCACCAGCGCTTTCAGCGGCCGGCCGGCGGCGATCGGCGTCGGCACCGCGGGACAGATGACGCTCGGCAGTCCGAAGTTCCAGTCCACGCGGAGGGACGCGGAGCCGTCGTACGCGACGCCGGGCTCCCAGCTTACGCTGGCGTCGCCAACGCTCGACCAGCCCGCCAGTCCTTCTTCCGCGCTGGACGCCTGGAGCGAGCCCAGCAGATTCTCCGCCGGCGGCTCGAGGCGCAGACCGATCACCGCTTCCACCTGTCCGGGCCGGAAACGCACGCTATCGCCGCTCAGGTGGGGCGAAGAACCCGAGAGGTAGTACCCATGCACCCACTCGCCACAGTGACCCACCAGCCGCCGCAGACCGTACGTGCCCCCCAGTGAAAAACGGTGGCGCAGCAACGTCCAGTGTTCGCCGTCCGGCGACGCCCACAGCTCCTGGCGATCGACCGCGAACGGGCAGTACATCACCCCCGCGTGCTCGAACAGGCTGTAGATGTTCTGATTGTTGTTGGCGCTGAACCACGGCCGGAACACGTGCGTCCATTGCCCGGTAACACGGTCGTAACGCTGGATGCCCGGTACGCCCACGCCCTCGTGCCCCCAGTACAGCCCTTCGGGCCGGGCCAGGCCGCCCGTCGCGAGGTAGTAGTCGTGGACGAACTCCCAGCTCTGCCCGCCGTTGCACGTGCGGATCACCTGGAAGTTGGTGTCGCCCCACATCTGGTAGACGCAGCCGCCCCACGGGTCCGCGAGAATCTGGTGGCAGTGCATGTTCTCGTGCGGCGGCGGATCGTACACGAGCTGCCACGTGCAGCCGTCGTCGTCGGAGCGAAAGATCTGCCGCGCGTTGCCGTCGCCCTCGGCGCTCGTCTGACCGTACTCGCTGACGAAGATCGTCGGCCCCAGGGCCGTGAAGTTCCAATGCGCTGCAACACCCACCCGGAACGCCAGCACCTGCGTCCACGTGACCCCGTCGTCCGCGCTGCGGAACAGCTTGCCGTTCGGCGGATCCGCCCAGCCCTGGCCCGTCCCAACCAGTAGCGCACCGCCCGGCGTCGCAAAACCCGCGCCGGCGCGCACGACTTCGCCCGGCGGCAGGCTGCCGACCCACTCGTAATCATCGCCGGTCACGCCCCGCCAGATGCGCCCGTCCTTGTCGCTCGCGAACACCCACCCATTGCATACCGCAAACGGGCCGCGCTCGTCCGCCGGGTAGGTCGGCAGCACCCAGTCATTGAAACCGGACGCGAGCGCGAACGTCTCGAAGCGCGGCGCATTCGGAGGAACCGCCGCGCCCTCCGCCGTGTGGGCCGTGCTCGACCGCTCGAACTCGGCCGGCGTGCCCGAGACGCGGTCCAGCAGGTTCCCGTCCAGCGGCAGGTCGCTGATGAGCGTCTGCGCGCCAGCCGGGTGTACGGCGACCAGCATGACGCCCACCAGCAGGAGCACCGCTCGGCACATCTTCATTGGCATCGGTCCGTCGCTCCGCTGCAACGAGCACGAAGGTCCTTTTGCGCCGCGTCTCAATGCCAGTATCGAGACCGGGGTCGCCGTGGGCAAGCGAATCCGAGCCCGGGATACTGGTTCCGGGCCGGGTGCGCGGCGAAAATCCGTCTCAACGTCCGAATACGGGAGCCGCGGATGGATGACGCCGCGCGACTGGCCGCCGAGTTTCTACGGCATGCCGACGCCAAGCTGGGCGAGTTTCTCGAGCAGATTCGCCGCTGCGTGACCGGGCTCGAAGAATCCGAACTCTGGCACCGCGGCAATGCGCACACCAACAGCGTCGGGAACCTCGTCCTGCACCTGACCGGCAACGTGCGACAGTGGATCTTGGGTGGGCTGGGCGGGCGGGGTGTCCAGCGCGATCGGACGGCGGAATTCGCGGAGCGCGGACCGCTACCGACCGCAGCGATTCTGCCGCCGCTCGAAGCGGCCGTGGCCGAGGCGCAGGTGGTTATTCGGCAGCTCTCGCCGACCGACTTGTTGCGGCAGTACACGATCCAGGAGTACGAGGTCAGCGGGCTGGTGGCCGTGTTTCACGTCGTCGAGCACTTTTCCGGCCACACGGGACAGATCGTTCACATCACGAAGCTGTTGCGCAGCGTCGATCTCGCCCGTTACGACGCGGCGGGGCGCAAGCTTTCGGGCTTTGGCGTGGCACCGTGAGGTAAAGCAGGCGGCCGGCGGGGGAAGCCGTGACGTGAGCGGACCCTGCGGCAAGTTTGAGGAAAAACCCTACAGCCGCGAAAAAACTGTGCGCAAATGAGTGGGCCGGCGGTCGGGACGTGCGGGGGGGGACACGTACGCCGACGCAGTCCGGCCCGGGGTTTGGGGCTCAGATAGTTGACTGCCGCTGAACGATCGCCATTTTACTCCTGTCGCCGAGCGACCTCAAGACTGCTTGCGATGTTTTTTTCAGCCCCCACCGGCCAATCCCGGCCGAACCTGGGGATCCAGGATTTGAACCTGGACTAACTGATCCAGAGTCAGTCGTGCTACCGTTACACTAATCCCCAACTGAGTTCCAAAGCTTACGCGCCGGCCGTCCTCACGTCAACCAGCCCGAGCGGGCTCCCGCTTCGGATTCGAACCCCTTTGCAGCCCGTTGAAAAACGGGACGGGTTCCGCGAAAGTAGCTGCTAACCAGACCGAGATGGTGGGTTGGCGCGTGGCCAGCCCCCTTCTTCAACTTGGTCCCATTTTTCACGGGCTGTGAAGCTAGGAGTGCTTAGCAAAACCAGCTGGGGGACCGACCTCCGGTCGGTCGGTTGACAGGCCGGAGGCCTGTCCCCCAAGGGTAACAGGCGGGGGGCCTGTTCCCCCAAGGGTAACAGGCCGGAGGCCCGTCATGAAGGCTTTTGACGGCTGCTCGAAGAATCCGGCGGGATGGCGGACCGAGTGGCACGTCGAGCAGCTGCCCACATCCGCCTAGGTGAAGGTCCGGAGCGTCAACTGCACAAGTGCAATGCAGGCCCCACGGCGGTTCGCTGACTGGGCCGCAGAGCGCCGGCGATTCGGCGCTGCACGGCCACTTCCGGTTCCTGCCAGCCTCGATCAGACGATCCCCGATGCCGTGCCCGGTCACGAAGGCGCGCCTCGGACGGGCGTCATTGGGAGTGAGTCGAAGGTCGCATCGCTCCGTTTCTGTCGACAGCGCGCGGAACGCTAGACTACGCAGAGCCTTATGAAAATCGGGCGGCTCAATCATCGCGGCCGGCCTCGCGGACGCGGATGAAGCGGCGCAGCGCCACGAGGCCCAGCGGGGCCACCAGGGCGAACAGGCCGATGATCAACCACATGGTCTGGGGGTGGCGCGGGCCGGTCTCCGGGCAGTAGCGGGCCAAGAGCGGGCCGGAGGCGCCGACAAACAGCTTTGGAAGCAGAAAGGGGATGTACGAAAGCGCTCCGTACGACGCTTCCTGGCCCTGGGGCGCGATGGCTGCCGCGTACTCGTAGACCCGCGGCGAATAGAAGGCCTCGCCCAGGGAGTAGAGCACCACGAAGAAGAAGATCATCAGGTACCAGGGGTTCACGCTGCCCGTGAGGCCGAGGTAGACGTGGCCGATGAGCCGGCCCAGCGGCCCGTCCGCCAGGCCCTGGAACCACTCGGTGGGGAGCGTGAGCATGAAGACGGAGCCGGCCACGACGAAACAGCCGAACGTGACCATGCGGTAAGCCGAGACCTTCTGCGAGAGTGCTCCCACAAGGGGGACCAGGACAATGATCAAGGCGCAATTGGTCACGGACCACAGCCGGCCGATGGGGGCGCCCTCGCCCAGCACGCGAATGCCGAACTTGGGGTAGGCGTAGTTCATCATCGAGTACACCAGCTTGACTCCGGCGATGAGCATCAGAAACGTGAGCAGCCGGTAGAAACCGGGCTGGCGGACGAGGGCCAGCATGTTGCGGCCGGTGTCGTTGAGTGTGCTTCGGATCGTGGCTGCCAGCGCGGGCCACAGGCCCGGCATATCCCCCCTCCTGACGGCGGTGGGCTCGACCCGCACGCCCTCGTGGATGGCCGCCGCGCGGGCGCGGATGCCGAAGTAGAGAATCGGCAGCAGGAGCAGCTCGAGGAGCAGGCTGACGAGCAGCAGCGTCTGGTAGGTGCTGAGCGTGCCGAGCACCGGCAGCGTGAGGCGGCCGTACTCGCCGAGCGTGCCGCGCACGCCGTCGAAGACAAATCCCTGGAAGAGGAACGCGAGGTTCATCATGAGGTAGAACATGGAGAAGGACATGGAGCGCTGCGCGGTGGTCGAAAAGCGGCGGATGGCCGCGACGAGCACCGGGGTGCCCAGCGCTTCGCCGACCGCCAGCGGAAGCAGGCCGAAGCCCAGCGCGATCCACTTGACCGTCGAGAACGTCATGGCGACGCGGGCCAGCACGCACACGACGACGCCGAGCATGAACGTGCGACGGATTCCCAGTACGTCGGTCAGCGAACCGACCAGGATCGTGATGACGATCATGAGCACGCCCCAGGCCGCCACGAGCCGTAGGCTCCACACGTCGTCGTAGCCCAGGTCGGAGGAGAGCCAGAGCACGAGTGTCGAGTTGACGATCGCGTAAGCGGCCACCGCGACGAACTTGAGCACGAAGGTGACCCACAGCTCGGGCAGCGCGTCGCGCAGCACGGTGAACTTCGCCAGCAGCCGCGCCGCGGGACCCAGGGGTGTGCTCGCGCCCGAATGCGACTTGTCCGCCATGAAGTCGCCTCCTTGCCATTCGACTACCCGGCGGAACGCGAATGTAGCCGGGAACGGCCCCGGTGGGAAACTCGTTCGGCGCATGCGAACGGCACGTGTTGCAGGCTCGGAAGTAGAATACCGGGCATGCGCTTTCGGCTGCTGACGTACAATATCCACCGCGCGATCGGGGTGGACCGAAAGTTCCGGCCCGAGCGGATCGCGGCCGTCCTGCGGCGCTACGACGCCGACATCGTCTTGCTCCAGGAGGTTGATCAGGGCGCCCCACGCTCGCGCATGCTCGACCTGGCGGCGCACCTGGCGGAACTGCTGGGCTACGGGCACCACGCCCTCGGGCTCAACGTGCACCTGAAGGTCGGCCGCTACGGCAATGCCACGCTCTCGCGCTATCCGATCGGTCGGCAGCAGAACATCGACCTGACGCTCGGCGGGCTGAAGGGCCGCGGGGCACAGCACACGCACATCGTGCTGGCCGAGGGCGCGCGCCACCTCGCGGTCGACGTGTACAACGTGCATCTCAGCCTTTCGGCCGTCCACCGGCGCCGGCAGATGGCGTACCTGCTCCGGCTGGAGCCGCTTCATCGCGGCGCGGCCACGGTGCCCTGCGTCGTCGCGGGTGACATGAACGACTGGCGTGGGCTGCTGAAACGGGCGGTCTTCACGCCGGCCGGGTTCCAGTGCGCGACGAACCGCCCGCCCGGGTCGCGCTGGGCGATCAAGACCTACCCCAGCTTCGCCCCCACCGGCGGGCTGGACAAGATCTTCTACCGCGGCCCGCTGAAATTGCTCGGCGTGCGCCGCGGACGGCTCGCGGTCTGCCGCGTGGCCAGCGACCACCTGCCGGTCATCGCGGACTTCGAGGTCGCGGCCCCGGCGCCCACCCCCTGACGCCACCCGATCCGGCCGCGGCTTCTCGTCGCGGTCTCATGTCGGTTTGCCGCGCTGACGGCCCGGCGACGGACGGGCGCGCCGGACGGGCCGGCGCGGCGCGCTACGACCGGCCGGCCGGGCCGGGGCGGATGCGAGGCTGCCCCGTGCGAAGAGATCCTGTACGAGGTGGAGTTCCGCAAAGGCCAGGAGCGGCACAAGAGCCTGTACGCCCCCGCGGGCGGGTGATGGAGAAGGACGTCGAGAAGACGGGCAACGGCGAGGGCGAGCAGGGCAAGGACGAATAGCGGGGGGCGGGCGCGCAGCCGCGCGCGGCGCGGCATGCGCTGCGGCCGAATGTCAGTTTTTCGTGAAGGGATTGGGTTGCCCGTCCCGGTTTGCTATCATGGGCTTCAAGATGCCTGCGCCGGGGGCGCTATTGGTTTTGGGGTTGCCCGACGGTATTCCGTGGACAGGAGCAACAGATGCGAAGCGTGGGGCTGGTGGCAATTGTCGGCACAGCGGCATTGTGGAGCGCGGGGCGGGCGCCGGGGCAATGCCTGCACACCTGGACGCAGGGGCTGTTCGCGAACGAGGCGGTGAGTGGGTATGTCGAAGCGCTGGCGGTGTGGGACGACGGCTCGGGCGAGGCGCTATACGTCGGCGGCGGGTTCACGACCGCCGGCGGGCAGGTGGTCAATCGCATTGCCCGCTGGGATGGACTGAACTGGTCGCCGCTGGGCAGCGGCTGCGACAACTTCGTGTCGTCGATCGTGCCGTTCGATGATGGCAGCGGGCCCGCGCTGTTCGTGGGCGGATACTTCGCGACCGCGGGCGGGATCGCGAGCCGGGGCATCGCGAAATGGACCGGCAGCGAGTGGGTCGGTCTCGGTGGCATCGGGGGAGACCTGGGCGGTGTGTATTCGCTGCTGGTGCATGACGACGGCAGCGGCCCGAAGCTGTACGCGGGCGGCTACTTCATGTAAATAGGAGGCGTCCTGGCGCCGTACGTCGCACGTTGGGACGGGGTGGCGTGGTCTGCGGTCGGAACCGGTGGACCGAGCTCGACGGTCGAGCAACTCCTGGAGTTCGATGATGGAACCGGCGCCAAGTTGTACGCGGGTGGGGCCTTCGCCTACGGACTCAAGTGCTGGGATGGCGCGACGTGGACGATCGTCGGAGGCGGGCTTGGGTCAGGGTACTCGACCCACGTGTATGACCTGGAGGTTTTCCACGTTGACGGCGCGCCGGCCCTCTTCGTGGCGGGCGACTTCACGCAAGCGGGCGGCCAACCGGGATTCAACGCGATCGCGGCCTGGACCGGTACGGAGTGGCTGAGCCTGGGCGGCGGGATGAGCCCGCCCTGCTACCCACCCTGGGTGCGTCAACTGGTGCTGTTCGACGAGGGCGCGGGGCCACAGCTCTTTGTCTCCGGCTGCTTTTCTGCGGTCGGCGGACTCCCGATCCAGTACCAGGCGCTCTGGACCGGCACCGCCTGGACAGCGCTGTCGAACCCCGTCGAGGGTGACCTGTATACGACTATCACCTGGGATGCCGGCGGGGGCCCAGTGGAGTACGTCGGCGGCGAGTTCACGCAAATCGGCCCGGTCGTGGGCTCCAACCTGATGCGGTACAGCGCCACCGGCGGCTGGGACCCCTTCGACGCGAACAACGGCCTGAGCGGCTACTCCCCGAACGGTGACCACTACACGGCGGCGCTCGCCCTGGCGACGTTCAATACCGGCAGCGGCGAGTCCCTGTACGTGGCCGGCGACTTCGCGAAAGCCGGCAACACGAACGCCAATTGCATTGCGCGCTGGAACGGCTCGAGCTGGGCAGCGCTGGGCACCGGCCTCAACGCGCCGGCGTATGCCCTCGCCACGCACGACGCCGGCAGTGGTTTGGGCCTGTACGTCGGCGGGCGGTTCACGACTGCCGGCGGCGTGAGCGCGTCGCGCGTGGCCCGCTGGAGCGGAACGAGCTGGGCCGCCGTGGGCGCCGGCCTGCCGGGGGACGTGTATGCGCTCGCCTCTCATAACGACGGTAGCGGATCGAAGCTGTACGCGGGCGGGGCGTTCGCGGGTGTGCAGCGGTGGAACGGCAGCGCGTGGTCCGCGGTCGGCAGCGGGCTGACGGACGAGGTCTACGCGCTGGAATCCGGCAACGTCGGCCAGACCGCGCTGTTCGCGGCGACCGCGATGAACGTGTGGAAGTGGAACGGCGCCAATTGGACCGCGATCGGCGTACAGCAAAACACGTACGCGCTGGAAATCTGTGACCTTGGTGCCGGTCCCCGGCTCTACGCCGGCGGGCAGGAATACAGCGGCGGCCCCTCGCACCTCGCCAGCTGGGACGGCACGAACTGGACCCCGCTCCAGCCCCCGATTGACGACACCGAGTACGGCGGCGCGGTCACCGCGCTGCGGGTCTACGACGACGGCACCGGCCCGAAGCTCTTCGTGGGCGGCTACTTCCTGGGCGCCGGCGGCATCTACTCGACCTGCCTGCTCCGCTGGGACGGCGCCCTCTGGACGGCCATGCCCGGCGGCGGCGCCAACAACCAGGTCGCCGCGCTCGCCCCGTTCGCGGACGTCAACGGACCCGCGCTGTATGTCGGCGGATTCTTTTCGGTGGCGGGCGGGTCCGCCGCCGCGGGTCTGGCACGCTACGGCTGCCAGCCGCCGGTGCCCGGCGACCTGGACGGCGACTACGATGTCGACTTCGACGACGCCCAGCTCTTCTGGGGCTGCCTGGGAGGACCGGGCGTGGGCGTCGGCAGCGCGTGTGAGCCCGGCGACCTGGACGCCGACGCGGACATCGACCTGCGCGACTACGCCCAGCTCCAGGCGGTTTCCGGCACGCGATCAGGCTCGGCCGGCCGGCGGCGGCGGTGCGTTCCCCTGCGGGCCGCGCGCCACGCTCCGGAATGAGGTCCGCCCCGGCACCAGTCTCTGCGCCAGGGGGCGAATTCCGTGTGCGTTGAACGAACCGCGCCCCGGTCAGAGCCGGTTCCGCGACGCGCTGCGGATCAGCTTTCTGCGAGGGACCCGTCGACAGAGGGGGTGAGTTGCCTTTTCTGCCACTCGTCCGGCAGCCACTCGTCGAGCCGGCTGAGCGGCGTGGCGGGCAGGTTCGCCAGGAGCTGCGTGAGGTAGGTCTGCGGGTTGATCCCGTGCCGCTGGCAGGTGCTGGTGAGCGTGCTGAGGACCGCGGCGGTTTCGCCGCCGCGGGGCGAGCCGGCGAACAGTGCGTTCTTGCGGAGCAGCGCGATCCTCTTCATCTGCTGCTCGGCCAGATTGTTGTGGATCGGCACGGCGGGGCCGCGCTGTGGAGCGCCGGGGCGTGCGCGGGCGCTACCTCGGCAGATCATCCGGCGGCGGTGCCGCGAACGTGCAGGTGTCGGGCCCGACGCCGGGAGCGGACCGCGAGGGCTGCTCCGGAGCCGACACGACACATTGCAGGCTCACGACCGCGAATTCGCCGTCGCCGAACACCTTGTAGACCACACGCGGGTACACGGCGTGTGCGCCCGTCACGACGTTGATTTCGTTGAGTCCGTCGTGCACGAGCAGCCGGCGCTCATCCACCTGCGTCTGTCTGGCCGGGTCGGAAAAGAACTGCATGACCAATTGAGACGTTACGCCGGCGGTTTGCTGAACGCTGAGATAGAAGGCGGAGCGTGTGCCGGCCGGCATCTCCAGCAACGGCCCGTGCGCACGGCTCGCGGGCGCGATCCAACAGTATTCGCCGCGCAGGCCGTCGAGATTTGCCCGGAAGCCGCTCTCCGGCAGGGGCTGCACGCGGACGGCGGAGCTATCGCGGTGGCTGGCACGATAACGACGTTGCGCGGGGTTGAGATCGACACATGCGAGCACGGGGGCGCGCGCGATGGACAAGCGCCGCAGGCGGAATTCACCGGCGCCGGTCAGCTTGAAAGCAGGACGCCAGTCCGTCACGCCGGCGGGCTGGTGTACCGGCAGCAGGTTTTCGCCCGCGACCAGACGCAGCCGGCGCCGCTGCTGCGACTGGGGCTTGCCATTGAGATCGAGTGCATCGAGCACCAGTTCGGCCTTCTCCACGCTCAGGGAAGCGACCTCGACCTCAAAGAACGCGGCCGACTCGGCGGACACGGCACGACACGGGGCGAACGTCTCCTCCGCGGGTACGAGCCATGCGTAGGTAGCGGGGCGCGCCTGCGACTGGCAGCAAAGCCCGTCCGCCAAGTCTGTCAGTTCCGCTTCGGCTTCGCGGTTCAGCCGCCAGGCCCCGGAGTTCAGCGGCAGGTCGATGCGGGACCCGCCGTCGAGGGGCGTGCGGATGTCCGTGCAGAGCTCATACAGCACGACACTGCGCTTGCCGGCCGCGGACGCAGGGGGGACGGGGGGGGCACCCCGCAGGACGTGGAGCAGCTCGTCAAAGCGGGTGCGGGCGGGTGTCATCGTTGTAACGCCGTCGACCGTGAAACAGGCGTGACCGAACTGGATGGCCTGTTCGTCCGGCGCTGCCAGATTCCACCATCGTCGCGGACGAGCAGCATCGAACAGCTCGCCGAGCTCCAGCAGCGGATCGGTGGGGACCGACGCGCGCTGCCGGTTGAGCGCCAGGAACTGCCAGCGTGCGCCCGGGCGTTCGATGGTTGCGGCGCGGCCCGTGGGGGGGTCGCGCGGGGTCCATTCGGGCGCGGCGACGGGCGCAGAACTCGAAGCGACCAGCGGGATGTCAACGACCTCGGTTCGCAACGGGGACAGGTAAACTACATCACTCCGTGTCTGTCGCCAGAGCAGCAGCGGAACGATGCGTCTGGCAAGCGCTGGATCGACTACGATCGGGCGGGCGGGGCGCTGGGTCGCGAGCGCGAGGGCTTTCGCGGCGCCGCGGACGAGGTCGGTGCGGTACAGCCTGCCGGCTAGGCGATTAGGGCCGCCCAGTCCGCTGAGGGGGTACAGTGCGAGGATGGTGAGCGCCGCGCCCTGCGCAATGCGCCGCGCGGGCACAGCCGTCAGCCGGCCGGCGGTCCAATCCCAAGCCCGCACCAGGACGGCGCCCAGAATGACGAGGGCGAAGGGCACGACCGGGATGTAATACCGCGCTTGAATTGTCGGGGGGACGTAGGCGGACAGGTTCATCGTGCCCCACGTCTGATAGGCGAAGGCCCACAAGGGCAGCGCGTAGATCGCCCACTGACGACGGCACAGGATCGGAAACAGGACGAAGCCTACGACGAGGGCGGGCTTCAGCCCCGGTGGGAACACGTCGCGATTCAGACGCTGATCGACCCACAGGAGCCGGTGCCACGGGGAGCTTCCGTACCGGACGACCGACTTCCTCACGGTTTCGTCGATTTCACCGGCAACCCACGTCAGACGATGGGCCGTCGCCGGTGCAAGCCGGCGAAACGTCATCACTTCGGCGGCCAGCATGATGCCCACGCCGGCGGCGAAGACGGCGCCGCGCCCGACGGCCGCCCAGCGCGGCGACCGGATCTCCGCGATCAGCCAGACGACGAAGAAGAACGGCAGCAGCACCAAGCTTGCTTCCTTGGCCATGTATCCCAGGCCGACGCCCAGACCCGCCGCCAGCAGCCAGGCGTGTGACCGGCCGGGGCGCGGCCTGTGCCGCGCGCGAAGCCCGCGCAGAAAGGCATAGAGCGCGAAGACCCAGGTACACGCCACCAGCATGTCGGGCAGCATGCAGCCCGCGTAGACGACGAACAGCCCGATGGTGGCGACGCCCCACGCGGCCATCAGACCTACCCGGCGGTCCAGAAAGGTCCAGCCCAGCAGGCAGGTCAAGCCGACAAGCACGAGATGCCATACGATGAACGACGCCGCCGCCCACTGCACATCCGGCGGCAGGATCGTTCCCGTCAGCACGAGCCAGCCGACGATGGCCAGGCGACTCGATCCCAAGGCCGGCGGGGTGGTATAACGCCCGAACTGTAGGAGCTGCTGGGCCGTCGTGAAGTAGGCGTAGTCATCGCTGGCGAAGTAGCCGTTGAAGAACACGACGTCGAGCACCAGCGCTGCAACGAGGCTGGCGGCGAGCACCCACCCACCGTGGTGTTGGGCGGGCTGCGCCGCTGGGGTAGCGGCTTGAGATTCCGAGGCGGCGCGAGAGCCCGTGATCGTGACAGGCATGGCCTGATCTCAGCTCAGTCGACTGTTTGGTGCGAGTACACGGGGCGTCTTATAATCGGCCTGCGTGGAACTGTCACGAGCGGGCCGCCGCCGAAGTCGATGCGGTCGTAGCCCGCGGAATCGGTGCATGGCGCGCGCCAAGAGGGTGGCATGCTCGCGGGCAAGTCGATCGGCGTCGTGATGCCGGCGTTCAACGAGGAGGCGTTGCTGGGCCAGACCCTGTGCGGCGTGCCGGCGTTTGTCGATCGGATCATCGTGGTCGATGACGGCAGCACCGACCGCACCCTCGCCGTCGCACAGGAGCGGCAGCGGGTGGACCCGCGCATTCATATCGTGCACCACGAGATCAACCGCGGGCTCGGGCAGTCGTTGATCGACGGTTACCTGGCCGCCCGGCGATTGGACCTGGACGTCGTGGCGACGATGGACGGCGACGGCCAGATGGCTCCGGAAGACCTGATCCGCGTGCTGCGGCCGGTGGTGACGGGCGAGGCGGATTACTGCAAGGGCAACCGGCTGCTGCATCGCGACGTCGCCACGACCATGCCGACCTATCGGCTGCTGGGCAACGCCGTGCTCACGTTCCTGTCCAAGTTCGCGACCGGATACTGGCCGCTCATGGACCCGCAGTGCGCCTACGCGGCGGTGTCGCGCCGGGCGCTGGCGGCGATTCCGATCGAACGGATGACCAAGGGGTACGGCTACAACGCCGACATCCTGAACATGCTCAACGTCTACAACTTCCGCGTGGCGATGGTGGAGGTGAAGCCGCTGTACGGCCAGGAACGGAGCAAGATCCGGCTGCACCGGTACGTCGTGCGCGTGTCGCTGCTTCTGGCCCGCCTGTTCTTCCGGCGTCTGATCCGCAAGTACCTCGTGCGGAACTTCAACCCGCTGTGCCTGTCCTACATTTGCGGCCTGCTGCTGCTGACCTTCGGTTCGCTTCCGCTCGGGATCATGCTCCTGACGTTCTACCTGCGGTACTGGCGCGACCCCGCGATCGGTTTTCCCCACACCACGCTCATGTGTCTGATGTTCACCACCATCGCCGGCCTTCAGATCCTGTTGTCGGCGATCCAGTACGACATGGAGGACAACCGCAAACTGTTCGTGTCCATCGTCGACGGCTACGCGGACGAGTCGCCGGTACACACGGCGGACGCCCGGCACGTGCCGCAGCTGTCCGTGGACCGCGCCGGCGCCGGCGAGGCCGCCAGCCGTCCGCCCCCTTCCGCGCTGAAGCGTTGAGGAGCGCACATGGCCGTCCCCGACCGTGCGCCGCCGCGCCCGCGTGATCTCACGACCGCCGATTATCTCCGCCACGGCGTTTACCTCTCGCTCTACGGCCTGGTCAAGTATCTTCCGTCGCCCCTCGGCGACGTGCTGCGGTACTGGACGCTCAAGCCCTTCGCCGGCCGGCTTGGCCGTGTCCGCTTGTATGAGGGCGCCACGATCTGGTTCCCCGAGCGCGTGCACATCGGCGACGACGTCACGCTCAACGAGTGGGTTTACGTGGATGGCTTCGGCGGCGTCGAGATCGGCCGCGGGGTGCGCATTGCCCACCGCGTCACGATCATGAGCTCGGACCACGCGCACCAGCGCCGGGATGTGCCGATCCGCCAACAGGGCCTTCTCGCGGCCCCGGTCCGCATCGAGGACGACGTGTGGCTCGGGTGCGGCGCGACGATCCTGATGGGCGTGACGCTAGGCCGCGGCGCGATTGTCGGCGCCGGCGCCGTGGTCACCCGTAGCGTGGCACCGTACACGGTCGTCGCGGGCGTCCCCGCCCGCCCGATCGGTTCGCGCGGCGATGCCGCGCCCGGAGGCGCAGCCTGTGGCGGCTAGTCCCTCGCTGATCGGCCGGCGACTGGGCGGCCGGTTGCAACAGGACGTTCTGTGGAACCT
Organism: uncultured Planctomycetales bacterium; assembly: GCA_964564785.1. Lineage (GTDB taxonomy): Bacteria > Planctomycetota > Phycisphaerae > UBA1845 > Fen-1342 > CAZMCT01. The sequence continues at coordinate 15,166 of CAZMCT010000012.1, read as the reverse complement.
GGCCAGCGTGGGCGTGGTCGGCCTCAGCGGTATCGCCCTCAATGTCCTCGTCGCCGCGCTGTACGCGGATGCCGCCGTGCTCGGGGCGTTCAACCAGGTTTATGCCGTTTACATCTTCGCCTCACAGCTCGCCGCGGGCGGGGTCCATCTTTCGACGCTCCGCTACGTGGCGCGGCGGTCCGCCCGCCCCGAGGCATGCCGCACCATCATCGCCTCCGCCTGGCTGCTGACGGTCGCCCTCTCCACGGTCTGCACGGCTGCGTTCTGGGCGTGCCGCGGCCTGCTCGGTGGGCTTCTCGCGAGCCCCGATGTCGCCACGGGAATTGCCTGGGCGACGCCGGGCCTGTTCTGCTTCGGGCTGAACAAGACGTTGTTCGCGATGGTCAACGGGCTGCGGCGGATGCGGCTTTACGCCGTCGCCCAGGCCCTGCGGGGCGTCATGTACGTGGTCGGCATCGTCGCCGTGTATCTGGGCCGCATGCCGGGCAGCGCCGTGCCCGTGGTGCTGACGCTTTCCGAGGGCGTCGTGCTGATCGTGCTGCTGGTGGCGAACCGTCCGTGGCTCTGGCCGCGAACGCGTGACGGCCTGGGGGCGTGGATGCATGTGCATTTCCGTTTCGGCGTGCGGAGCTTCGGCAGCGGCCTGCTGCTGGAGCTGAATACGCGCGTGGACGTGCTGATCCTCGGGTATTTCTGCACGGACGCGATCGTCGGAGTCTACAGTTTCGCAGCGGTCCTGGTCGAGGGCTTGGCGCAATTGCCGATCGTGCTGCGGACCAATATCAACCCGCTCCTGGCGCAATACCTCGCGCGGCGGGAGGACGCCGCACTCGCGGAGCTGGTCCGCAAAGGCCGGCGGTATACGTATCTCGCCATGGCGGCGGTCGGGCTCGTGACCGTGGCGCTGTACCCGCTGGGCGTCGCGCTGGTCACGAACCAGGGCGCTTTCCGCGCGAGTTGGTCCGTTTTTGCCGTGCTGATGTTCGGACTGTGTGCCAGCGCCGGCTATCTGCCCTTCAATCAGATTCTGCTGCAATCGGGCCACCCCGGGACGCATACGCTCATGACGTTGGCGATCGTGGGCTTCAACGCCCTGGGCAACGCGGCCCTGGTGCCCCTCTGGCAGGTTCACGGAGCGGCAATCGCGACCGCGCTGGCGTTCGTGTTCAGTGTGCTGCTGCTGCGGTCTTTGGCCGCGCGCTGTGCCGGAGTGCGGCTGTGAGAACGGCACGCCGCAGCCGGGCAGGAGATCGTCGATGAAGGACGTGGTGGGCCGCTGCCTGATGCGCTGGCGCATTCGCGCCGTTCTGCCGCACATCTCCGGCCGGCTGCTGGACCTGGGCTGTGGCACCAACGAGCTCGTCCGGGCGTACGCCGGGCCCGGCACGGGGGTCGACGTCTACCCGTGGCCGGGAGTTGACGTGGTGGTCGAGGACACCGCCCGGCTGCCCGAGAGCGACGCCGCTTATGACACGGTCACCATCGTCGCGGCGCTGAACCACATCCCCAATCGCGCCCAAGTGCTGCGCGAGGTCTTCCGCGTGCTCCGCCCGGGCGGCCGTCTGATCGTGACCATGATCCCGCCGCTGATCTCGCGAATTTGGCACGCGCTCCGGGCCCCCTGGGATGTGGATCAGCGCGAGCGGGGAATGAAGCCGGGTGAAGTCTTCGGCCTCACAGTCGGGCAGACCCGGGCCCTGCTCGAGGAGGCCGGCTTTCGCGTGCTGGCCGTCCGGCGTTTCATGCTGGGGATCAACCGCCTGACGATCGCGGAGCGGCGGGGGTGACGGCGGCGGGTGGGGCGGCCGCTACCTCGCCGCGGCCTCGAAGCGCTTGGGCATGGCGTTGATGGTGCGGATCGCCGCTTCGCAGTCGATGCCGATCGTATCGCAGTACCAGCGCAGCGAATCGAGGCGCGGGCGGTTCTCCTCGCGCACGTATCGCAGCGCGGTCTGGCGGTCGAGCAGGCCCTCTCGAATCTGGTTGCTGCGGAACGTATCGTTTTCGCAGAAGCCGGCCGCAGTATAGTAGATGTAGTTGTAGAACGAGGCGGTCCCGTCGCCGATGCGCCAGGTGGAGCGCGTGTCGGGGGCCCGCTCGAAATCGTATTCGTCGAGCAGCGTGCGTTCGACAGTCGTCTCGTCCCAGCGGATGTACTGGTAGAGTTGTAGGTAATCCTGAGGCAGCAGGTAGTACGAGGCGAACGCACCGAGCGTGTCCCACAGCGAGGCGTTGAGATACGCGGGATTCGCCGCGTACTGCCGGGCGTAATAGAACGCCAGCCGCAGGCGGTTGAGCGGTGAGAGCGAGTAGAAACGGGCCCGCGTCCCGTCCCGCGGCACGCCGCAGAAGCCGGTCTTGAAGTCCGTCCGTTCGAGGGGGTTCATGCTGAAGATCAACAGCGGGATCCGGAGCTGCCGGCGCAGGCGGTTGGCGTGGTGGAAGAACTGCTTGTCGCCGGCCATGAACAGCGGGACCGTGCCGAGGTCGGGTCGGCGGAGCCAGGCCAGGACGTTCATGCGGATGTACGCCCGTTTACGCGGAATGTCCGCCGAGACCAGGATGTGTTCCACGCCCAATTTCCCGCAGATGCGCGCGATGTTCCGCCGCGCCAGGTCCGTCACCATGCCCCAGTCGTAGGTGTAGGCGAGCGGGTTGAGCCCCAATACCGTCCGCACGTAGTGCAGGGCAAAAGTGCTGTCGCGCCCGCCACTGAGGGCCAACACCGCCTCCGGCCGGCCGTCGGCGCGGCGGAAGGGCCGCACCGCGGCTTCGAGCGCCTCGCGGCCGTGCCATTGCAGCGGGACGTGATTGCGGCAATAGTTGCACACGCCCGCCCCGTCGAACTCGATGAACGGCATGGTCTCGGGCAGGATGCAGCGCGTGCAGCGACGCAGTTCGGGTACCCGGGTGTAACCCTCGGCGACGAGGGCCGCGAGCCGCTGCTCGGTCGTGGACGCGCGCCGCACACGGTCGTTGCCGGGGCGCGCCGCGGTCGCCGAAGTACTGGCCGTCTGCCGCACGACGCGGCTGGCCGCCCGCGCCGCCGGGATGTCCGCCGGGAGCGTGCCTCCGCCGAGCGCGAACTCGACGGCGTCCAGTCGCCGTACATCGAGGAGCATGGCCGAACCGGCATCGCAGTGCTGTACGTCGGCGGGCCGCAGCCCCAAACGCTTTCCGTGCCGCGCCAGGAATCGCCGGAGGATGTACGACTCGGAGGCAAACGCCAGGGCCGTGCCCGGCCGGTGCGCCACGTACAACGAGCCGTTGTTGGTCGCGAGCAGCAGCAGATCGCGGTCGCCGAACAGGGCGGCGACCGACGCCGTCCCGCGAATCTCGACAAACGCGCGCCGGATCGCGTGCGCCAGCGACTCGTTCTCGCGCGCATGCAGTCCGATCAGGCGCAGCAGAATCTCCGTATCCACTTCGCTGCACCGCTGGAGCTGCGGAAAACGGCGCCAGAGTTCGGCATCATTGACGATGATCCCGTTGTGTACCGCGACCAGCCCGTCCGCGACCACGGGCTGGTTGTTGAGGTCCAGTTCCTGCGAGCCGTTGGTCACGAGGCGCGAATGCCCGATGATCACGGCTGACCCGGCGTCCGTCGGAGGCCGGGGCGCCGCAAGGCTCTCCTGGAACACCTGGCGGAACGCGGGGCGGCGCACGAAGGCGGAGGCCGGGAGCGGTTCGCGGTAGACATGAATGGCGTCCGGCGCCAGAACGGCGATGCCCGCGGCTTCGCGGCCGCGTGTTTCGGACAGCCGGAAGAGCGCCGCGGTCGTCCGGCGCAGCGCATCCACGTCCAGTCGCCCGGGTTCCGTCAATGCCAAGCCGAAGATCCCGCACATGGGGTGCGCCTCCCGCCCACGCCGCCGGAGCACCGCAGTCTATACCGCGCGGGACCGTCAGTAAACGTCGCGGATCCGTCGGTGCCACCCGCGGGCCACAGATTGGCCGCGGCCGGGGTTCACGCCGCCGCCTCCCGTCGACTGCGGAAGCGTCGCCGGGCGCTCACGGCCGTGGCCCGCGCAACACCTTGCGCAGCTTGCCGATTTGCCGGTGCGATTCCTCCGGCGATATGCCGGCGGTGTGACACAGGTGCCGCACCGCCTCCGCGTCGTCGCCACTCATGACGAGCTCCAGGAGCCGCACCAGGTGTTGCGTCGCGATGGCGTCGGCTTCACGCAGCTTGCGGCCTTCGTACCATTCCACGTGTACATTACCGTCACGCATTCCGCAGACCTGGATCACCCGATGGTCCTGTGGATATCGTGCGCGCTTCAGCGCGTCCACCCGATCGATCATCCGTTCGACGTTGCTGTCCGCCAGTTCGTCCCACAGCTTGGGGTTCGTCTGCTCCAACACTTCCAGCATCGGTCGGTATTGGGCTTCCGGCAGCGGCTGCCCCACGGCGCGGTTCCACGCGACATGCACGATCAGCAGCGCCAGGTGCGCGGCTGCGGTGGTGGGGACGGCCCGCGGATCGCGGAACACGGATTCCGCGAGTTCTTTCACGATCGTCGACAACTTGGGGCGGACGTTTTCAACCACGGAGGAACTCCCGCTTTCGTACCGCTTCGCCGCCGCATCTGCGGGCCGCAGGCGGCCTCGGACGAAGCTCCACGACGCTTACGTGCTCGCGGCGCACTTCTCCTTCAGCCATGGTGATGCCTTCGGATGCGCCCTCCACGCGTCCCAGAGCGTATCGACACAGTACAGCGCCTCCGATTCAGCACCGGGGGAGTAGACCGACGGCAGTCTGCGTGGTCGACGCTTCTGACCCGTCAAATATCGCTCAACGTGGGGATTCTGCTTCCGCGCCGCTTCCAGCAACCGCGCGGCGCTGGCCTCGGACTCCGCTGCGAGCGCCAGAAGCACACGCGACCAACAGGATACCGCCATCCAGTCGTCCTTGTATCGCTCGAGCAGCCGCGCGGCATCGCCATACCGTTTCTGTCTCAGGTAGCATGCCGACAGGATATCGCGCATGCCCTGGTTATCGTTCGGGTTGAGTTCGAGCATCTCCTCCTGAATACGGATGGCTTCGTCGATGCACTCGGGTTTGCTCCACCTCAACAACGCGAACACGAGATCGGCCATCGCGCGCATGAACGGACGCGTCTCGATGAGACCCCAGAAATAGCCCCGGCTAGCCGCGAAATACTTCACTCCCAGGTCGCGCCGACCCGCGTCGATGGCCCGCCGAACCGCCGCGACGTAGTCCTCGAGCGTCTCGCACTCGAGTTCGGCCAGCATCGCCAGCGCGTCCACGCAGTCGGGGTAGATGCGCAATGCCTGGTTACACAGCGCGGCCGCACGGGCCTCGTTCTTGTCGATGATCTCCATCGCCTGCCACATCAACTCCTGGGCTGCGAAGCGCCGCGATTCCTTGTTCGCCTTCGCCATGATCGACCCCTTGCCGCGGCCCCTCCTCGATCACCCTGCCCCACAGGTCAAGCTGCCGCACCGGCGGCTGATCTTGGTGCCATAAATTGCCCTGCGGAGCCAGGTCGATTTTGCTCTTACCCCTTTCTTCTGCTACACTTGTAGTGGATGGTCCACCCATGCCAAGAGCACGATTCGGTATCGCACTCGACGGCGCGCTGCTCGACGCCGACAACGTGACCGAGTGGGACCCCGCCTCCGCCACTTGGCGGGCCACCGGCCGCAGTGTAGGCGAGTATTTTGAGGCCCGGTCCATCACGGACGATGAGGCCACCCGCATGATCGCGCCTTCGACGCTGCCCGCGTCTATCAGACCCGATCGGCGGAACACCTCGTCCCACCCGGCGGCCGAGCGCCCCACGTCCGCCTGACACTGCCGCATCAACTCCGGATCGGCCTGCATTTGCTCGGCCGTCACCTCCCGCCAGCGGGCATAGATATGGTCCGCGACCTCCCGCTTGAATCGCAGCGTTTCCGGCGTCTGAATCTGCACCTCGCCGCGGACGCCGCCCTCAAACTCCGTGATAAAGTGCACTCCGCGGTAACCGTACAACGTCGGCCGGGTCAGCGTCACGTCCGGCTTCCACACCGCCCGCCGGCGCAGCTCCGGCACCGCCGGCGGGCCAAACGAGTACGGAGAGGGCGGGATTCGAACCCGCGGTGCAGTTACCCGCACACACGCTTTCCAAGCGTGCCCGATCGGCCACTCCGGCACCTCTCCCACGACCGGTCCAGGCGGACACCGGCCGGGTGCGTCATTATCGAGGCTCCGCTCACCGCCGCAAGTTGGATCGAGCCGGGCGCGCATCGTGCGACGGCCCCCATGCCGCGGGGGCCGCGTGCCGGCGCAGTCCCCATTCCGGCCCGTTGTGCCTGCGCTTGCGTCGTTGCCCGCCCGATTCACTCTCCGCGGTCGCTTCCTTCCGGGCGCGGCGAAGTCCCTGCCGGCGCGGCGGTTTGCTGCGGCCGCGCGGCACTCCGCCGCACGGTCGAGCGGCGAGTGCGACGCCAAACCCCGATTCACCAGCGCTGGCACCGGCCGGCATGCACCCGCCGGTGAAGGCGGCGTTACATGCAACGGCCGGCGCTTGTCATCCGGTGCGTGACCGCTAAAGTAGCCTTTCATCCGCTTCGCGCGCGGCGCGGGCGGAAGCGGCCCGGCCGCCGGCCTGGGCCCTGAACGCCGGCGGCCCCGTGGCGGTCGGCCCCCGGTCCTGACCCGGAGCCCTTATGACTCGCCCCGTGCGTGTCCTCATCGCCAAGATCGGCCTCGACGGCCACGATCGCGGCGCAAAGCTCATCGTCCGCAACCTGCGGGACGCCGGCATGGAAGTGATCTACACCGGCCTGTGGCAGACGCCGCCGGCGACGGTGCACGCCGCGATGCAGGAAGACGTCGACGTGCTGGGCGTCAGTCTGCTCTCGGCCGCCCACATGACGATCATGCCCGAGGTCCGCCGGCTGTGCGACGAGGCCGGGTTGCCTGACCTGCCGCTGGTGGTGGGGGGCATCATCCCGGAAGAGGATCACGAGCCGCTGCGGTGGGCCCGGATCGACGGCATCTTCAACCCCGGTACGCCCACCCAGAGCATCGTCGAGTCCATCCGCCGGCTGGCCGACGAATACCGCACGCGGCGCGAACGCGGCGACCGGCCCGATTTGCGCACCGGTCCGGGCCTGGCCCGGGCCATCACGTATTTGACGCAGGGGCGGCCGGACCGCGTCGGCCCCATCCCGGCACCCGCGCGTCGCGCGGTGACGATCGGAATCACAGGCGCGCCGGGGGTGGGCAAGAGCACGTTTATCGGCCGCCTGGCGCGTGGTCTGCGGCAGCGCGAGCATCGCGTGGCGGTGGTCGCGGTGGACCCGACGAGCCCGCTGACTGGGGGTTCGGTGCTGGGTGACCGCCTGCGGATCATGGGTGCGGAGCCCGACAGCGGGCTGTTCGTGCGGAGCCTGGCGTCGGAAGGGCAGGCCGGCGGGTTGGCGCCCCACATTGACGAAATCGCCGCGCTGCTGGCCGGGGCGGGGTACGAGATCGTGCTGATTGAAACGGTCGGCGCCGGCCAGAACGACACGGAGATTCGCAAGCTGACCGACGAAGTGTTGCTGCTGGTCATGCCCGGGGGCGGGGACGCGATCCAGTTCGCGAAGGCCGGGGTGTTCGAGATTGCGACCGGCTACGTGGTGAACAAGACCGATCTGGCGGGGGCCGACGACACCGTGCGACAGCTCCGGGAGGCTCTGGCGGCCGAGCGCCCGGTATGGCCGGTCAGCGCCCTGCGCGGCGAGGGGTTCGAGCCGCTCTGCGAATGGATTCAGCAGAAGCTGGCGTGAGCGGTCGGACGCTAGAATGACCGCCTGCCGATGTCACGCCTTCTTCACTTGGCTGCTGCCGTCGCCCTGCTGCTGACCACCGGCGTTCTCGCCGTCACGTCGCTGCGCACCGACAGCGTGACGTGGGACGAGACGAGCCACCTGACCGCGGGCATGAGCTACATCCGGACCGGCGACTATCGCCTCGCGCCGGATCATCCCCCGCTCGCCAAACTGTGGGCCGCGCTGCCCGTCCACCTGTTCGTCAACCACCGCTGGCCGCCGCTGACGGGCGAGCCCTGGCGCGAGGCAAACGTCTTTGCCGTCGGACGCGGCTGGCTATTCACGATGAATGACCCCCAGGTGCTGATCGTCCCCGCCCGGATCATGATCGTCGTGCTGCTGCTGGCCACAAACGTCGCGACGTATGCGCTCGCGCGCAGGCTCTTCGGCCGCACCGCCGGTCTGCTGGCCCTGACGCTGGCGGCCTTCAGCCCGACACTGCTCGCGCATGGCCGGCTTGTGACGACCGACCTCCCGATCACGCTCCTGACCTGCTTGACGCTGCTGAGCCTGGCGGCCGTGCTGCGCCGCCCGACCGCGCTCCGGCTGCTGGCGGCCGCGGCCAGTCTGGCGGCGGCGAGCGTGACCAAGTTGTCGTGGCCGCTCATCCTGCCGGCGGTACTCGTGATGTGCGGGTGGTACGTCGCCGGCAACCGCGCGGGCGACCGGCCGTTACCGGAGGGGGAGCGTGCGGGGGGTCGGGCGGAGCGACGCGGGGGCGCGGGTGAGGGCGGTGGCGCCCCGCGCACGCGTGGTCGGCGGGCGGCCGCAGCGGTCGGTTTGCTTACGGCGCTGGGGGTGGCGACGTGGTTCGGAATCTGGGCAACTTACGGCTTTCGTTTCTCGATACTCAATTCCGGGCGCGGCGAGTGCGAATCCGCCCAGGACGTGACGCTGCAACGACTCGCGCTGGACTGGGTCCGGGCGATCCAAATCGACAACGCTCCCCGACCGGGGCTCGTGCCGGCGTTCCTGCGGCTGGCCAGCGCAAGGAACCTGCTGCCCGAGGCCTATCTCCTGGGGTTGGCGCAAACCTACAACAGCAGTAGCCAGCGCTCGGCGTACCTCATGGGCGAGTACTCGCTGACGGGCTGGCCGTCGTATTTCCCGATCGCGCTGGCGATAAAGACACCCATCGGAACGCTGTTGCTGATCGTTGCAGGACTGGCCGCACTGGTTCTGCGCCGCGCACGGGCGGCCGATCCCGTTCTACTGGCTGGCGTCATCACGTTCATCGCCGTCTATGCCGTCTACGTCGTATTCGGGCACCTCAATATCGGGCACCGGCATCTGCTCCCGGTCTATCCGCTGCTGTTCGTGCTCGCGGGCGCGGCGGCCGCCTGGCTGCGCCGCTGGGCGGGCCGTGTGCTGGTCGGCGCGTGCCTGCTCTGGCTGGCGGGGGCCAACCTGAGCATTTACCCGAACTACCTGGCGTACTTCAACGAGCTGATCGGCGGTCCGGCCCGCGGCCACCTCTACCTGGCCGATAGCAACATTGACTGGGGGCAGGACCTCCTGCGGCTGGCGAAGTACGCGCGGGAGCACCCGAACGAGGAGATCAAGCTGGCTTACTTCGGCAGCGCGCTGCCCTGCCCGAGCTACCTCGAATGCACCGCTCTGCCGAGCTATTTGCCCTTCGGGCCGCCGGCCGAGCTGGGGGCGGGAACGTATGTCGCCAGCGTCACCCAGTTCCTCGGCGTCTATGACCCGACCGTCCGCGACGAGTTCTGGACACCCGACCGGCTGGCCGGCTTGCGGGACCGGGAACGAAGCGTCGCCGCGGCGCTCTGCGGGGCCGATCCCGATGCGCTTGACCCCCGGCAGGTGCAAGCGCTGCGAGAGATTGCTGACCTGCGGCTGCGGCTGCTCCTGAACCGCTTGCGACACCGGCCGCCCGACGAGCGGGTCGGCTATTCGCTGTTCTTGCATCGCCTGACGCGGGAAGAGGTGGAGCGCCTCAGCCGGCCCTGACGTCGTGCGCCGCGACGATCGTCCCGCGACATTCGCCGAAGCCCACGCGGTAGCCCGGCCCGTCACACCAGCCGGTGAGTACGACCGAATCCCCGTCCTGAAGGAAGGTGCGTTCCTGCCCGCCCGGCAGTCGCAGGGGCCGGCGGCCGCGCTCCGTGAGCTCGAGCAGGCAACCCTGCGCGCCGGGGCCGCGACCGCTGATGGTCCCGCTGGCGAGCAGGTCGCCGGGGCGCAGGTTGCAGCCGTTCGCCGTGTGGTGTGCCACCAATTGCTCGGGCGACCAATACAGCTCGCCGAAGTTGGTGCGGCTGATCACCATGGACTCGTTCGCACCCGCGGGCTGGAGCGCGACTTCCAGACGGATGTCATAGCCCTGCGGGTCCGGGCCGCTCGGCCGCAAATATGCGGGTGGTGGCGGATCCTGCTTCGCGAGCGACCGACGGAAAGGCGCCAGCGCCGCGGCCGGCACGACCCAGGGCGAAATCGTGGTGGCGAAGTTCTTGCCCAGGAACGGGCCCAGCGGCACGTACTCCCACTGTTGAATGTCCCGGGCGCTCCAGTCGTTCACGAGCACGAAACCGAAGATGTGTCCGTCGGCCTCGGCCACGCTCAGCGGCTCGCCAAGCGGATTGCCGGGACCGACGATCAGCCCGACCTCGAGCTCGAAGTCCAGCTCGCGGGTCGGGGCGAAAACCGGGCTCTCGGTCCCCTCCCGACGGAACTGGCCGCGAGGCCGGCGGATCTCCGTGCCGCTCACGACGATGGAGCTCGAGCGGCCGTGATAGGCGATCGGCAGGTGAAGCCAGTTCGGCGGCAGCGTGGCCGCGGGGCCTCGGAAAACGCGCGCGACATTCTCGGCGTGCACCCGCGACGCGTAGAAGTCGGTGTAATCGCCAATCGCGCAGGGCAGCTCGAGTTGCACGGCCGCCTGCGGGTGCAGCGCCGCATCGCGCAGATCGGCGTCATCCCGCAGCACCGGTTCGTCTACCCGTAGAAGACGCGAGACGCGCTCGCGCACGGCCGCCCAGGCCGGCGGGCCGAGCCGCAGGAAATCGTTCAGCACCGGCCGGTCGAACAAAGGCACACTCGGTAACGCAGGGTGAGCCAGCAGGCCGCGCCGCTCGAGCAGCGCCAGGTCCAGCACCGCTTCGCCGATCGCCACGCCCACGCGCGGCGCGGCGTGCGGTTGCGGCCGAAAGACGCCATACGGCAGATTCTGGATCGGAAAATGCGACCCGGCCGCAACAGGGACAAACGAGCGCAAGTGCGGGTCGGTGGTCGAGGGCATCACGGTCGCGGGCATGGATCAGGGTTCGGTCGGCGCGACCTCGGAAGGCATCCGGGGCTGGACCGGTTCCTTGCCCGGCGGGTACCGAACCGGAGTCCGCTGCCGCAACTCGGCGGCAAGGCGTTTGAGTTCGGCCTGGGTTTTCTGCTGCACGAGGAAATGACGGAGGCCGGGCGCGACGGTCTCGAACGGAATCGTTTCCGCGTCCGCGCGTACCGTGACCATGAGGATGTGAAAGCCCTTGTCGGTCTCGATCAGGTCGCTGACCTGGCCGACCGGCAGCGCGAGCGCCGCGTCGATCACGGCCGGGTCGACGCGCGGGAGCCCGCGCGCCAGGTAGCCCAGCTCACCGCCGATCGCTTTGGACAAGGGGTCGTCGGAATGTTGCCGGGCGAGGGCTGCGAAATCCGCGCCCGGCTGGCGGGCCTCCGCCAGAATCCGCTCGGCCCGGGTCCGGGCTTCCTTTGCGCCGGCGGCATCGAGGCCGCGCGTGGAGATGAAGATCTGGCGGGCGCGGACGCGCTGCGGTCGCGCGAAGATCTTGTCGGCGTTGACCTGGTAGTGCTCGCGGACCTCGTCGTCGGTCACCTCCTTTACAGCCGGTTGCTGCTGCTCGACCCAGCGGCGGTGGCGGAAGGCGCGCAGGGCTTGGGGGTCGGCGCGGCGCTGGGCGAGAAACGCGTCGATGTTCTGGCCGCGTTCGACCAGCAGGATCGCCTCGAGCTCGTCGCGTGACGCTCCGCTGGACGCGAGGTACGCGGCGAACTCGTCGGCGATCATCCGATCGAGCTCCTCTTCACTCAGCGTGACGCCCGCCCGCTCGACCTCCGCGTCGAGCAGTTGGGCGTCGATCATGTTTTCGAGGATTTGACTGCGGGCGACGCGGATTTGCAGTTGCACCTGCGGGTTGTCAGGCAGGTTCGCCGGAATCCGTACGCGCTGTTTCAGGATCCGCTGTACTTCGCTCTCAGGGATCACAACGTCGCCCACGATCGCCGCCACCTCGTCCGAATCGGTGCCGAGGCTCGGGCCGGTCGCGACCGGCTCGACCATCGGCCGCTCGGCGGGGGCCGTGACGTGCATGGGACGCACGGCCGGCACGCTCGGCGCGGGCTGAGCGGCCGGCCTCGTGGCAGCGGGGCGTGCCAGGGGGCCGGGAACGGGCGCGGGCTGCGAAGCCGGCGGCGGAGGTTCACAACCACACAGACACGCACCGAGCGCGACGAGGCAGATGGCCGGGAGATTGCGGTCCGGACGTATGCAACGGCGGCGGCTGTGGCGGCAGGGGGAGTTCATCGTGCTATTCCTTTGCAACTCATCCCGCGGACTCGATCCCGCGCCGGGGAGAGGAAGTGTAGCACGCGCCGCCCGCGGCGCGAATCGACCTCGAACGGGGCGCCGTGCGGTGGGGAACCGCGGCCCGCTCTATCCGTCGGACTGCGGACCTTTCTCGCGGCACTCCCGCCGGGCCAGCTCGTCGCGTAGCTCCGCCGCGCTTTCGAAGTCCTCGCGGGCCACCGCGTCCGCGAGCTGCTCGCGCAGCGTGGCCGCGATGCCGTATTCCCGCCGGAGCTGTCGGGCCAACCGGCGCAGGTACGAAAGACCAGCGTCTTCCGCGCGCTCGGCCTCGTCCAGCCCCAGCTCGGTGAGCAGCTCCTCGAGCGCCGCTGCGCCGCGCTCGGCCTGCTCGACGGCCTCCTCGAAGCGGGCCTCGATGATCCGCAGTTGCGCCGCGAGCCGGGCCTGGTCGAAGACCAGCGTCGTCCGCAGCGTCGCCGGACAGCTCGCGGGGCGCCCCGCCTTCGCCATGATCCGCAGATCCGTCAGGCATTCGTCCACGTCCCGCAGCGCGCCCAGAATGTAGCGCCGCGCATCCTCGGATTTCGCCGCGTGCAGCGCCGCCTCGGCCGCGGCCGACAGCGCCATCCGCCGGTAATTGGTCTGCGTCAGCTCGCGTTCGAGCTCGTCCAAGTCGTCCGGCTGCGGCCGGTGGTCCAGGCGCAACTCATGCTCGATGTACGCGCGGGCCGAGGGCATGCCGCGGTAGCACTGGCCGTCGGGACGCCCGTCCGAGAACATCTGCATGACGCCGAGGTCAACGCGGAGCTGCACGAGCTCGCGGCCGTCGCGCCCGACGATGACGCGGGCCCGCAGTTCGCCCACCGGGCAGTCCCACCCGGCCAAGAGTTCTTCGAGGTCGAGGGTCATGCGACGATCCGCGCAGGGGCCGCCGGCTCCAGGCGGGCCACGCCTGCGCGCATCGGATGGGCGGGGGGCCGACTGCAATACGTGGCACGCTCCCAACGTCCGGAATACCGCGCCACGTCTGCGACGATCAGGCCGTGCCGCTCGGGACTCCGTCAGTGCAGCCCGCCGCCGGTGAGCTGCTTGACCAGATCGCCCACGACGGCCTTGGCGTCGCCGAACAGCATCCAGGTTTTCGGCGAGAAATACAGCTCGTTGTCGATGCCGGCGAAACCCGGGTTCTTGCTGCGCTTGATCGCGAAGATCGTGCGGGCCTTGTCCGCGTCGATAATCGGCATGCCGAAGATCGGGCTGGTCTTGTCGTAGCGGGCGGCTGGGTTGACCACGTCGTTCGCCCCGACCACCAGGCAGACGTCGCACTGGGGCAGATCGGGGTTGATCTCCTCCATCTCGACCAGGTCGGTGTAGGGAATCTCCGCCTCGGCCAGCAGCACGTTCATGTGCCCGGGCATTCGTCCGGCGACCGGATGGATCGCGAACTTGACGGTGATGCCGCGTTTCTTGAGCTGGTCGTACAGCTCGCGGACCTTGTGCTGGGCTTGGGCGACCGCCATGCCGTAGCCGGGGACGATGACGACGAGATTCGCCTGCTCCATGATCTGGGCGGCGCCCTCGACCGACTCGGCCTTGTAGACCTGCTGCTCGGCCCCTTCCTTCTTCTGCTGCACCTGACCGAAGGCCCCGAACAGCACGTTGGTGAACGAGCGGTTCATGGCCTTGCACATGATGATCGACAGGATCAGGCCGCTCGAGCCGTCCAGGGCCCCGGCCGTGATCAGCAGCTTGTTGTCGAGCACGAAACCCATGGCGACCGCCGACAGGCCGGCGTAGCTGTTGAGGATGGCGATGACGGTCGGCATGTCGGCCCCGCCGATCGGCATGACCAGCATCCAGCCGAAATTCAGCGCGAGCACGATCACCACGATGAACAGGACCGGCGAGAGCACCGGCAGGTCCGGCCGAAAGATCAGGATCAGCCCCAGGAGCACCGCCAGCGCGAACGCACCGCCGTTGACCCAGTTCTGACCCTTGTAGACCCAGGGTCGCTGAGGGACCCACTTGAGCTCCTGGAGCTTGCCGGCCGCGATCAGGCTGCCGGTGAACGTCAGGTAGCCCAGGATGATCTCGGCGATGATGGCGAGCATTCGGAATGCGGTCAGCATCTCCTGCTCGTGGTGCAGCCAGTAGAAGTACTTGGCGGTTCCGACGAGCCCCGCCGCGAGGCCGCCGAAGGCGTGCGAGAGCGCGGTTCGCTGCGGAACCGCGGTCAGCGGTACCAGCGACAGCCAGACGCCCGGCAGAACGGCGGCGGCGATCGGCAGAATCACCCACCAATGTCGCACAACCCCCGGCCCGGCCCAGGTCGCCAGCACGGCCACGAGCATCGCCGCCACGCCGGCGTATACACCTTTGCGTGCGGTCTTGGGGTCGCTCAGCCAGTGCAGAGAGAAAATGAACAACCCGGTTGCGAGGAGGTACGCGATCTGGATGAGGTGTTCCATTACGCCTTCCCTCCTTCCCGCGTCTTGAACATCTTCAGCATCCGGTCCGTGATGAGGAACCCGCTGATGATGTTCGTCATTGAACAGAAAAGGGCCACCGCCCCGAGAATGCGGATCCCGGTCGGGTAGTTCTCCCCGCCCGCGACGATGATCGCTCCCACGACCGCGATGGCCGAGATCGCGTTCGTCAGCGACATCAGCGGCGTGTGCAGCAGCCGCGACACCCGACGAATCACACCGATGCCGATGAACGTCGCGAGCATGAACACGAACACCATCGACCAGTAGTCGAGGCGGCCGGCGCCCGGGGCGGCGG
>CAZMCT010000011.1:45822-52037 GCA_964564785.1 uncultured Planctomycetales bacterium | reverse complement strand
CCTCCTGGTCGAGTCGGGCCAGGACCTGGCCGGCCTGCACGCGATCGCCCTGCTCGAAGTACAGGGCCACGATCTGGCCGGAGACCTTCGTCGCGACTTCGACGCGGTGGTCGGAGACGATCTTTCCGGTCGCGGTGAGGACGGCCGCGGGTCCCTCGGCGACCGGGCGGGTCACGGACGAGGCGACGGGTTTGGTGGCCGCGGGGGCGCTCGCCGGGGACGCCGAACGGGGCAGCGGGCGGCCCAGCGCGTCCCAGGCGATGTACGCCCCGAGCGCCAAGACGAGCAGCACGAGCAGCGCGGTGCCGGCGCCGGCGCGGCGCGCGGACGCGGAGCCGGGTCGCTGGTCGCGCGGGATGCTCAGGCTGCGGAGCTGGTCACGGAGTTCGTGGGCATCGGACATTCGCTGATATTGTACCGTGAACTCCGTCGGAATGGCGGCGGCGCGGCAGCGCCGAGCCGCCGGGACGACGCCGACTAGGCCTTCCGGACGGCCTCGAGATTGTTGACCCGCGCGGCGGGGGCGGCCGGGGCGGCCGCCCCGACGACCCCCACGATGACCGCGGTCACCAGGGCGGTGGCGATGATGCCGGGCGTGACGCGGAGCTCGTAGGCCAGCACGGTCCAGGTGGAATCGGAAAGGAAGTCCTGACGCGTGCCGTTGAGCAACAAACTGGCGGTGAGGCCGGCCGCACACGCGGTCAGGCAGATCAGGAGCGACTCGAGCACGAACGCGACGAGGATGGCGCGGCGTGAGAAGCCGATGGTGCGGAGCATGGCGATCTCGGCGCGGCGGGCATCGACGGCGGAGTACATGGTGTTGGTCACGGCGAACATAGCCCCGATGGCCATGATGACCACGAGGACGGTCGTGAGCACGACGATCTCGCGGGTCTTGGCGGCCAGGTCGTCGTAGTAGGTCGTCTCGGCGCGGGCCTCCAGGCCGATGGACGCCCCGTTCACGCAGGCGATCGCGGCGGGCACGTCGGCCGGCGAATCCAGCCGCAGGCAGACGCTCGAGACGAACGTGCGGTGGTACGAGTCGGACAGCACGGTGCGCGGGGCCCAGAGCTCGCTTTCGAGCGCGCCGCCCGCGGCCTCGAAGACGCCCACGACGCGGTACATGCGGTTGCCCTGGCGGCCGAGCGGCAGCGCGGCGCCGAGCTCCAGGCCGGCGAACCGCTGCCGGGCGTTGCGGCCGACGATGAGCTCCAGCGCGCCTTGCGTGAACGGGCGGCCTTCCACCAGACGCACCTCGGGGTGCACGGCGAAGGCGACATCGTCGACGCCCCGCACGGCGACGTTGGCGACCGAGCCGTCGCGCACCCGGGGGATGGTGGTCTGGACGCAGACCTCGGGGCTCAGCAGCGGCGTCCCGGCGGGGACGATGCCGGCGTCGGCGCCGGCCCGGGCCAGGCCCGGCGTCTGCACCAGGCGGGCCGTGTCCTCGGGCGTGAGGATGCTGGTGCTTTCGGCGGTGGCGCCGGGCTTGAGCACGATGATGTTGGCGGGCGAACCGCTGGCCACCAGCGAGGCGCGGATGCCGGCCGCGAACGAGAGCAGCAGAGCGAGGACGAACACGACCACGGCCACGACGATGAAGGTCAGGCTGGTGCTGAGCCGGCGGGCGATGAGATTGCGCCAATTGTAGTAAAGCGGCAGGGCCATGGTCACTCGAGCATGCGAAAGGCGGCGGCCACCTGGAGGCGGGCGGCGAGCCAGCAGGGCCACGCCGCAGCCAGCAGGCCGATCAGGGCCGCGATGCCCACGGCCTGGATACACACCAGCGGCCGAATCTCCAGGTGTTGGATGAGCGGCAGCGTGAGATCGCGGAGCGGTGTATAGGTGAACGCGAGGTAGGGCCCCAGCGCGCCGAGCAGGCCGCCGGCCAGGCACAGCAGGAGACTCTCGGACTGGATGATGGTCAGCAGGAGCCGGTTACCGAAGCCGATGGCCCGCAGCGTGGCGAACTCGCTCAGCCGGTCGCGGAAGTTCATGCTCATGGTGTTGGCGGCGGCGAGGACGGCGACGCCGACGGTGAGCGCGGCGAGGATCGTGAGGTTCCGCGGCAGATCGAATTGCTGCTGAATGAACTGATTCATGAACGTCTTCTCGTCCTGTGTGAGGGTCTCGTCGGGCGTGTTGGCGAAGAGGGCGTCGATTTGTCCGCGAAAGGCTTCGAGGTCGCCGCGCGAGGCGCACTTGACGAAGAAGAAACTCACCAGCCCCTCAAACCAGCCGCCGCGCTTGACCTCTTCCTCGAGGTAGTCCCGGCGGCAGAAGTTTGTGATCGGGTCGGCCGCCTCGGGCGCGGTCGAGACGATGTGGAACTCCATCGGGGCGTAGGGCGGCACCGACGGCCGGATGGTCACACGGTCGCCCACCTTCCAGCCGAACTGGGCGGCCGTGCCGCGACCGACGATGAGCGCCTGCCGGTCGCGCAGCCAGGCGTCGAGTTCGGCCGGCGTGGTCAGGTGCTCGGGGAAGGCCAGCGGAAAGGTGTCGACGTCGGCGCCGAGGGTCGAGAGGGGCCGGGGGTCGTTGTCGATCCGACCGCCGATGTAGCGGAAGCCGCAGACGGCCCGGAGACGCAGGCGGGTCGGGTCGAGCGCCTCGATCTTCAGGCGGTGACCCTGCGGGAGGGGGTTGACGAGCGAAGCCTTGTGCGTGACGGCCAGACGGAGCTGGCGCCCGGAGTTGTCGAGGAAGCGCTCGATGCCGTCAATGACCGCGGTCGAGAGCACGAAGATCGTGATGGGCAGCGCGACCGCGGCGCAAGTCAGAACCGTGCGCAGCCGGTTGCGCGCGAGGTTTCGCAGGAGGTAGAGCAGCCGCAGTCGCACCGATCACCGGAGCGGGTCCCGCGGGGCTGACCGGTCGCGGATCGCCGCGGGGACGCCGCGCGAGGCACGATCATAGCGGGGCCGACCTCAGCCTTCACGCAGCGCGGCGACGGCCTGCACCCGCGAGGCCCGCCACGCCGGCACCAGGGCCCCGGCCGCCCCGACCACCGCCACCAGAGCCAGGCACAGGGCGGCGATGGACGGCGTGAGGCGGATGTCGAACGCGAGCGTGGTGAATGTCGTGGTGCCGTACATGTCCTTGGTGCTGCCGACCAGCGCCAGCCAGGCCAGGCAGGCCAGGCAGCCCAGCACGCCGCCGAGCAGCGCGAGCAGCACGGCTTCGAGGACGAATCCGAGCACGATGTGACGGCGCATGAACCCGATCGTCCGCAACATGGCGATCTCGCGGGTGCGGCCGGCAACGGCGGCGAACATGGTGTTGGCGATGGAGAGGACCGCGGCGACGGCCATGATCAGCACGAGCACGCCGACGATGGCGAGGTAGGCCCGGATGCGGCTGGACTGCTCGCGCCAGTACTGGGCCTCGGACTTGGCGTCCAGGCCGATGGCGGGCCCGCCCACCTGGGCGATGACGGCCGCGGGGTCGGCGTCGGGTGCGACGCGGAGCGCCGCGCAGGAGTACATGGAGCGCTGGTAGGCGTCCTGAAGCGCGGGCAGGTAGCCCCAGATCTCGCACTCGAGCGGGCCGCCGTCGGCGGTGAAGTGGCCGACGACGGTGAACCCGCGGTCGTCGCCGAAGCCGAGGTTGACGGTGTCGCCGATGTTCAGGCCGGCGAACTGCCGGGCGGCCTGCACGCCGACGATGATCTCGCGCGCCCCGGGCCGGAAGACCGCGCCGCGCGGCCGAACGGTGGGGTGGACGCGGAAGGCGACGTCGGTGACGCCGCGGACGGCGACGTTGGCGGCCGTGCGCCCGCCGTCGCGCAGGCGGGGCAGATTCACTTGGACCAGCATTTCGGGGCTCAGCAGCGCCTGGCCGGTGGTCGGATCGCGGGCTACGCCGGTGAGCTGCGTGAGCTTGTTGAAATCGGCGGGCGGGATGGCACTGGTGGATTCGGAGCTGGAGCCGCGACGAATGACAATCACCTTGTACTTGTCGCTGGCGACCGCGAGCGAGCCGCGCAGGGCGGCCGCGAAGCCGAGAATCCAGGCCAGGGCCCCGACCACGGCCGCGACCACGAGCACGGTCAGCACGGTCGTTGTGCGGCGCACGAAGAGGTTGCCCCAGTGATAGCCGAGCGGCAGCGCCATGTCACACCGTCCGCAGAGCGTCCGTGGTGCGGAGCCGGAGCGCCTGATACGCCGGCCAGGCGCCGGCCACCAGCCCGACGGACACCCCGATGAGCAGAGATCCCGAGACGGCCCAGTACGAAAGCTGCGGCGGGCTGAACGCACCCCAGCCGAGATACTGCCCGGGGATCAGCAGAAGCGCAAGGCTCACCGGCAGAATGCCCAACAGCGAGCCGAACAGCGCCAGCAGCACGCTCTCCGAAAGCACGATCGCGAAGACCCGGGGCGCCTGGAAGCCGATGGCCTTGAACACGGCCAGTTCGGTCGTGCGCTCGCGAAAGCTCATCATCATCGCGTTGCCCGCGACGAGCGCGATGATGATCACGACCACGACGGCCATCGCCTCGGCCAGGCTGGGCAGGTCGCCCACGGCCTGCACGAATCCGGCGATGAAGCTGTTCTCGTCCTGGCTGCGCGTCTCGTCCGGGCTGTTGGCGGTGGCCGCGTCGATCTCGCGCTGAAGGGCCCGCAGGTTCTCGGCGCTGGTGCACTTGACCCAGAAAATGTTGCAGCCCGCGCCAGGGGCCCCCGCGGCCTCGATCGAATCGACCAGATAATCCCGGCGGAAATAAAACACCGTCGGGAACGGCGCATCCTCCCAGATTTTGACCAGCACGAACTCGAGCTGTAGGTACGGCGGCACGGTGCTCTCGAGCACCACGCGGTCGCCGACGCGCCAGCCGTACTGCCGCGCGACGCCCGCAGCCGTAATCGCCGCCCGCCGCTCGCGATTCCAGTGCTCCAGCTCGGCGGCGCTCAACCCGATGTCGCTGTAGACGATCGGCAGCGTGTCGACGTCGGCCGCGAGGCTCTGGAGCGTGTCCGGCGTGTCGGGCACGCGGCCGCCGAACCAGCGCATGCCGCAGACGGCCAGCAGCCGCTGGCGGCCGGGGTCGAGCTCCTCGATCCGGCGGCGCAGGCCGTCGGGCAGCAGCATGGTGAGCGAAACGCGGTTGGTCACGCCGAGGCGGAGCTCGCGCGCCAGCGTGCGGGCGGTGTCGGCGAGCCCCACGACGACCGAGAGCGCGAGGACAAAGATCGCCATCGGCAGGGCGAACGCGGTCGCCGTGAGTGCGGTTCGCAGGCGGTTGCGTTTGAGGTTCTGCATCAAGACGTAGGTCAGCGTCATGCAGCTCACCACCGGCGTTGGAAGGGCCCCCGGGGGGCAGCAGCCTCGGGGGCGGCCGAAATCACACCGGGGCGGCCACTGCCCGCGGCGCGTTCTGCTCGTCGCGCTCGAGCACGCCCTTGTCCAGGTGCAGGACGCGCTGGCCGTGGCCGGCGGCCCGCGGGTCGTGGGTCACCATGACGATGGTCTTGTGGAAATCGGTGTGAAGCAGATCGAGCAGCTTGAGAATCTCCTGCGAGGTGCGCCCGTCGAGATCACCGGTGGGCTCGTCGGCGAGAATCACGTCGGGGTCGGTGACAATCGCGCGGGCGATCGCGACGCGCTGCTCCTGGCCGCCGGAAAGCTGGCTCGGCCGGTGATCCATGCGGTCGGCCAGCCCGACGATCGACAGCGCAGTCTCGACCCGCTGCCGCCGCTCACGCGCCGGCATGTGGAACAGCAGCAGCGGCAGCTCGACGTTCTGCGCGGCGGTGAGCACCGGAACGAGGTGGTACATTTGGAAGATGAAGCCGACGTGGCGGCTGCGCCAGGCGGTCAACTCGCGCTCACTCATGGTATCGAGCCGCGCGTTGCCGACCCGGACCGTGCCCGAAGTGGGCGTGTCGAGCCCGCCGACAAGGTGCAGCAGCGTGGACTTTCCTGACCCGCTCGGGCCCATGATGGCGACGAACGCCCCGGCCTCGATCCGCAGGGACAAGCCGTCCAGGGCCGGAATCGCGATCCGACCCTTGTAGTAGTTCTTCCGCACGTCGACCAGCTCGATATCGGCTGCACTCATGCATGGCCCCGCAGATCGGCGAAGCGTCCGGATTCAAGCTCGTCGCGGGTCTCGTAGCCGGTCGCGCCGACGGCGTCGGCTCGCATCACCACGCACGGCATGCCGTTGTCGATCAGGGTGCAGCGCACACCGTTGAGATCGTCCACCGCATTGC
>CAZMCT010000011.1:45501-45812 GCA_964564785.1 uncultured Planctomycetales bacterium | reverse complement strand
GGCCACGCGGCCGGGCTCCGCACCGGACACGGCACGCGCTATTATAGCGACCGCGGATGGGCACGGTGCGCGCGGCCGCGAGGGGGCGACAGGGGCCGCAGCAGCGCTGCCACGATCCGAGCAGCCTGGCCACGACAAAGCGTGGTGTCGGCGCAGGGCATCGGCCGCCGGCGGCCCGCCGCGGCCGACCGGCGTGATCACCGCCGGCACCATTGCAATGCCGCTCCACGGCCGATTTTCCACCGTGCGCGAAGCCGACGGCGTCAGCTACCACTCTCGACACGGCTACCCCGAGATCGAATACGGCATAA
>CAZMCT010000011.1:0-45491 GCA_964564785.1 uncultured Planctomycetales bacterium | reverse complement strand
CCCCCCGGCGTGATCACCGCCCGGACGTCGCGGCGGCGACGTCCGGACCGTGCCACCCTGGGAGGCCGCTGGAAAAAGGGAACTGGTTGAAAACGGGGACTGGCTCCGCGCCAAACCGGCATCGCGGGAGCGCCAACAGCCACTCCTGCGGTGCCGTTCTCCTTTTTCAACGGGCGCTCCGTGGCCGCGCCGTCAGCTCGACGCGACTTTCCGCTCAGCCGACGCCCGCGCCGACTTGGCGCGCCCCGGCGCCGTAGCGGGCTTCTCGGCGGCGGGCTTGTCGGCGGCGGGCTTCTCGGCGGCGGGCTTGTCGGCGGTGGGGCTTTTTCCGGCGTTGGACTGGCCGCCGTTCTTCTCGGCCGCGGCGGCCTTGCGGTAGGACTCGCTGCGGTAGTCGGTCTGGTAGAAACCCGAACCCTTGAACAGCACGCCGCCTCCCGCACCGAGAAGCCGCGCCAGCCGCGCCCGGCCGCAGGCGGGGCACTTCTTCAGCGGTTCCGCGGTAATTGATTGGTACTGCTCGAACTCGTGGTCACACGCGGTGCAGCGGTATTCGTAGGTGGGCATCAGGACTCCTTTTCCGGCTCCGGCGGGGTGGTAACCGGCCCCGCCGACACGATCACACGCGCCGGCCGCAACACGCGCTCATGCATTCGATAGCCCCGGGCGAGCTCCTGCACCACGTGGCCGGCGGGTTGCTCGGGGCTCGGTTGCTGGAGGACGGCCTCGTGCAAGTCGGGGTCGAACGGTCGACCGACGGCCTCGATCGGCGTGATGCCGTGCGTGCGGAGGATCTTCGCCAGGTGCTCCCGCACGATCCGCACACCGTCGGCGAGAGCTGACGGATCAGCGGCCGTGCGGGCGGCTTCGAGCGTACGGTCGAAATCGTCGAGCACGACCAGCAGATCACGGGCGAAGTCGGCCTGGGCGAAGCGGACCGCTTCCAGCTTGTCGCGCTGGGTGCGCTTCTGTAGGTTCTGCACCTCGGCCATCAGCCGCAGGTTCCTGTCGCGCAGCTCCTGGAGCTCGCGTTGCAGGTCTGCGGCGGGCTCGGCGGCCGCGGTGTCGACCGGCGGCGCATCAGGGTGGGCCGCGGCCGCGACGTTGGCCTCGGCCGCTGTCGGCACCTCGACGTGGTTGTCACTTCCGGCTGTCATGGCATTACTCGGTGTCCGGACATCACTCAGCCGCACCGGACTCGCGCTTCAGGTACTCCTTCAAGCGTTCGAGGAAGCCCTTGGACTCGGGCAGAACGGTCTTGTCCTCGGTCGCGGCGAACCTGCGGAGCAGTTCCTCCTGTTCGCGGGTCAGCTTCTTCGGGGTCTCGACGACGACCTGCACCACCTGGTTGCCGCGGCGACCGTCGCGGAGGTTGGGCAGGCCCTTGCCCGCGAGCTGGAACACGGTGCCGTACTGCGTGCCGGGCGGGATCCGCAGAGGCGCCGCCCCCGTCAGCGTGGGCACCTCGACCTGCGCGCCCAGGGCAGCCTGCGTGAAGCTGATCGGCAGGACACAGATCACGTGATCGCCGTCGCGCTGGAAGAACTCGTGCGGGCGGACGCGGATCACGCACCGCAAATCGCCCCGATGCGCGCCGGTCCGGCCGGGCTCACCCTCGCCGCGCACACGGATGCTCTGCCCGTCATGCACGCCCGCGGGCACTTTGACGCTGATCTGCCGCTCCCGGGTGGCCCGGCCGCTGCCCCGGCACTGCCGGCAGTCGCGTTCGGACAACCAGCCGCGGCCACGGCACTGGGGGCACTCCACTACGCTGCGGGTGATGAAGAAGCCCATGGAGGTCTGCCGCTCGACCTGGCCGTAGCCGCCGCAGGTCGGGCAGTTGCGACGCTTCGTGCCGGGCTCGCTGCCCTGCCCCTGGCAGTGCTCGCAGAAGTCAGCCCGCACGAACTGAATGGTTTTCTCGACGCCGGTGAGAACCTCGCCCAGCTCGACCTCCAGCACCGCCTCGATGTCGACGCCGCGGTCCGGCGCCGCGGCCCGTTGAAACGTCCCTCCGAACGCGCCGCCGAACAGGTCGTTGAAGATGCTGAAGATGTCGTCCACGCCCATCCCGGAGAAGTCCTGGACGCCGGCGCCGTTGAGCCCCGCGTGTCCGAAGCGGTCGTAGCGGCTGCGCTTGTCCGGGTCGGACAGCACCGCGTACGCCTCGGCCGCCTCCTTGAAGCGCTGCTCGGCGTCGGGGGCCTTGTTGCGGTCGGGGTGATAGCGCAGCGCGGCCTTGCGGTAGGCGCTCTTGATCTCGTCCGGCGACGCCTGCCGCGAGAGGCCGAGTACTTCGTAGTAGTCGCGCTTCGTCGTCACCACGGTCTCAACAGGCCCCCGGGGGGCCGCGACAGCTTATTCTATCGGACGGCGTCGAGCAGGCCGCTCAACGAATCAGGGGCGGCCGCACGCGCGAGCGCCCCTGGCAGACGACTTCGACTGACGCAACAAGGTGACCGGGCGCAACGCCCGCACCACCGATCACTTACCGGGTCGCGCCCTCGATCTTCTCGTGCTTGTCTTCCTTGAATTCGGTGCACAGCACGTCGGTGGTGAGCATCAGGCCGGCCACGCTGGCCGCATTCTGGAGGGCGATGCGGGCGACCTTGGCGGGATCGATGATCCCGGCCTCGAACATGTCGACGTACTCGCCCTTGGCGGCATCATACCCGAAGTTCTTGCCGCGGCTCAGGATTTCCTGGACCACGACGCCGCCGTCCTCGCCGGCGTTCTCGGCGATCTGGCGGGCGGGGAACTCGAGGGCGCGAGCGACGATGCGGTAGCCGGTGGCCTCGTCGCCCTCGACGGTCTTCGCGGCGCTCAGCACGGGCTTGATCGCCTGGAGATACGCCACGCCGCCGCCCGGCACGACCCCCTCCTCGGCCGCGGCCTTGGTGGCGTGGAACGCATCGTCCACCAGATCCTTGCGCTCCTTGACCTCGATTTCGGTCGCGCCGCCGACGTGGACCAGGGCCACGCCGCCGGTGAGCTTGGCCAACCGCTCCTGAAGCTTCTCGCGGTCGTAGTCGCTGGTGGTCTTCTCGATCTGCATGCGGATCTGCTCGATGCGGGCCTGGATATCCTTCTTCTTGCCCGCACCCTCGATGATCGTCGTGTCGTCCTTGGTGACGACGACGCGCTTGGCGCGGCCGAGCATGTCGAGCTCGACATTCTCGAGCTTCGTGCCCGTGTCCTCGCTGAGGAACTGCCCGCCGGTGACGGTGGCGATGTCGCCCAGCAGGGCTTTGCGGCGGTCGCCGAAGCCGGGCGCCTTGACCGCACAGACGTTGACCGTGCCGCGGAGCTTGTTGACCACCAGCGTGGCCAGGGCCTCGCCCTCGAGGTCCTCGGCGATGACCAGCAGCGGCTTGCCGACGTTGAGGACCTTCTCGAGCAGCGGGATGAGGTCGCGGATCGAGGTGATCTTCTTCTCGTAGATCAGGATGTAGGGGTCGTCGAGGGCGGCCTCGAGCGTCGCGGGGTTGGTGATGAAGTAGGGCGAGATGAAGCCCTTGTCGAACTGCATGCCCTCCACGTGCTCCCACGTGGTCTCGGTGCCCTTGCCCTCTTCGATCTCGATCACGCCGTCCTGCCCGACCTTCTCGAACGCGTCGGAGAGGATCACGCCCACCGTGCGGTCGCCGTTGGCGCTGATGGTGGCCACCTTGGCGATGTCGTCCTTGCCGCGGACCTTGACCGACTGCTTCTTGATCTCGTCGACGGCGATCTGCACGGCCGCGTCGATGCCGCGCTTGAGGCTCATCGGGTTGGCGCCGGCCGTGACGTTCTTGAGCCCCTCGGCGTAGATGGCCTCGGCCAGAACGGTCGCGGTGGTGGTGCCGTCACCGGCGAGGTCGCTGGTCTTGCTCGCGACCTCGTTGACGAGCTTGGCGCCCATGTTCTGGAAGGGCTCGGGCAGCTCGATTTCCTTGCTGACCGTGACACCGTCCTTGGTGACGCGCGGCGCGCCCCAGGACTTCTGGAGCAGCACGTTGTGGCCGACGGGACCAAGCGTCGAAGCGACGGCCCGCGCGAGCTTGCGCACGCCGGCCAGGATCTCCTGGCGGGCCCGGTCGGAATACATCAGTTGTTTCGCAGGCATCGTCAGACCTCATTTCATCGTGGCGAGCGGCACATGGCGAAGCGTCCGCGGTGGTTGCCGGTCCGTACTCGCAAGCTCAACTCGCCACTCGCTTCTGGTGCGCGCGACTCGTTTCTCACTCTTGCACGGCGAGGATGTCGCTCTCCCGGATGATGACGTACTTCTCCCCGTCGAGCTCGACCTCCGTCCCGCTGTACTTGCCGTACAGGACGACGTCGCCGGTCTTCAGCGACATCTTGCCGCGCTCGCCGGTCTTCTCCAGCAGTTTGCCCGGCCCGGTCGCGATGACCCGGCCCTGCTGGGGCTTCTCGCGGGCCGTGTCCGGCAGCACGATGCCGCCGCGGGTGCGCTCCTCGGCCTCGAACGGCTGGACGACGACACGGTCCTCCAGCGGACGGATCTTCAGTTTCTTGGCGGTCGCAGTAGCCATCTTCGTCGCTCTCCCGATCTGAGGCATCTGTTAATGAAGAAGTTCCGCTCAACCGAACCCGAGTGCGGGTTGAACCGCGCGGCGGCGGATCTTCCGAACGCGCCGCCCGCCCTGCGCGATCCGCGATATCTACATCATGTCCATGTCATCCATGCCACCCATGCCGCCCATCTCGTCGCCGCCGGGGCCGCCCGCGCCCTTCTTCTTCTCGGGCTTGGTCGCGACCAGGCACGCGCTCGACAGCAGCACCCGCGCCACACTGCTGCCGTTCTCGAGCGAGCTGCGGACCACCTTGGCCGGGTCGATGATCCCGGCTTTCATCAGGTCTTCGTACGTGCCCGTATCGGCGTTGAAGCCGAAATTCGGGTTGTCCGACGTGTCGACCTTCCGCAGGACGACCGCGGCCTCGTACCCGGCGTTGGCCGCGATCTGACGAATCGGCCAAGTCACCGCGTCCTGGACAATCCGCACGCCAACCTTCTCGCCGTCGCCCTTGACCTTCAGATTGTCGAGCACCTTCCGGGCCCGCAGGAGCGCCACACCGCCGCCGGGCACGACGCCCTCCTCGATCGCCGCCCGCGTGGCGTGCAGCGCATCCTCGACCCGGGCCTTCTTCTCCTTCAGCTCGGCTTCGCTGGCCGCGCCCACGTTGATCTGGGCCACGCCGCCCGAGAGCTTCGCCAGGCGCTCCTGGAGCTTCTCGCGGTCATAATCGCTGGTCGTCTGCTCGATCTCGCGGCGGATCTGCGCGATCCGCCCCTTGATCGCGGCACTGTCGCCGGCCCCCTCGATAATCGTGGTGTTGTCGTTGTCGATGCGGACCTTCTTCGCCTGGCCCAGGTCGGTGATCTGCACGTTGTCGAGCTCGATGCCCAGGTCCTTGAAGATCGGCCGAGCGCCGGTCAGGATCGCGATGTCCTCGAGCATCGCCTTGCGCCGGTCGCCGTAGGCGGGGGCCTTCACGGCGGCCACCTGAAGGATGCCGCGGAGTTTGTTCACCACCAGTGTCGCCAGCGCCTCACCCTCGACGTCCTCGGCGATGATCAGCAGCGGGCGCTTGGCCTGAGCCGCCTTCTCCAGCAGCGGGATGAGCTTGGTGACGCTGCTGATCTTGTCCTCGTAGACCAGGATGAAGGCCTTTTCGAGCACGACCTCCATCGCTTCGGGGTCGGTGATGAAGTGCGGGCTGAGGTAGCCGCGGTCGAACTGCATACCCTCGACCACCTCGACCGTCGTCTCCAGACTCTTCCCCTCCTCGACCGTGATCACGCCATCCTTGCCCACGCGGGTGAAGCAGTCCGCCATGATCTCGCCCACCGAGCGGTCGTTGTTGGCCGAGATCGTGGCGATGTTGATCACGTCCTGCGGGTTCTTGGCCTCGAGCCTCACCGGGCGGGCGATCCGCTTGATCTCGTCCACGACGGCCCGCACGGCCTGCTGGATGCCGCGGTTGATCGCATTCGCATCGTGTCCGGCAGTGACGGCCCGGAGCCCCTCCTTGTAAATGGCCTCGGCGAGCACCGTTGCGGCGGTCGTCCCGTCGCCGGCCACGTCGCTCGTCTTGCTGGCGGCTTCCTTCACGAGCTGGGCGCCCATGTTTTCGTACTTGTTGTGGAGCTCGATTTCCTCGGCGACCGTGACGCCGTCCTTCGTGACGGTGGGGCTGCCCCAGCCCTTGTCGAGCACGGCGTTTCGGCCACGGGGACCATAGGTGGCCTTCACCGCGGCAGCGAGCTTTTCGACGCCGGCCAAGACGGCCTGCTGCGCCTCCTGATCGAACGCGAGTTGCTTAACCGCCATGCAAGTCTCCTTCCGGATGGATGCACTGCGCCGCGCGCGAAAATCGACAACACCCAAATCGCATCCGCGCGAGGCGGAAGCGTGTCGAGAAGCGGCAAGCAATCCCAGTGCCAAAACCGCGCGCTGACGGGCAATCCCATAAGTTACGCAAAGAAAAGCACTTGAGTTCCTCAGACCCCGGCGGCCGCCCGCGAAGCGCCTACCCGGGCTGTCGGGCTGACACTGCCAAAGTGACAGCGCGGGCCGCTGCCGCGGCCCGACAGCCTGTTGAAAAAGGGGGCTGGCTCCGCGCGCCAACCCATCATCACACGGTGGCGCCGACAGCCCTTCCGCCGTGCCCGTTCCCTTTTTGATGCGCCCTTTTTTTCAGTGTCCCCTTTTTCAACGAGCTGCCCAAGCCCGCCCCGACGTTTGCGAATCTGTGCATACTGTGGCCCACCCGGTTGCCGTCCACGGGTTGGCTGAGTATGGTCGCCTGTCGCGAACGCCGGTGCAAAGGCATGAGACGGCGCTCGTGATCGCGCACGATGACTCAAAGCTCGGCAACACCCGCCGTCACCCGCGGACTCCTGGCCGCGCGCACCCAACCCGCCGCGTCGCGCAAGCAGACCCGCCAGGCGTTCTGGCGGACCCTGGCGCTGGTCCGGCCACACCGCCGCACAATGACCCTTGGCATCGTTTTGGGACTCGGCGTGGCGTTGAGCTACGCGGCGAGCCTGGGCGGCCTGCTTCCGATACTCAAAGTCGTCACCAGCGAACACAGTCTCCACGAGTCGCTCGCGCGCGGCACGCTGAGGGACGCGGCGGACCCGTCGGGTGGCGGCGCGGCGCTGGCGGCATGGTATTCGCCGCTGCTGAAGAAGGCCGCCGCGCTCTTTCCACGCGGGACCTCGCCTCCGGAGCGGATGCAGACACTGCTGGTCCTGCTGACGGCGCTGCTGATCGTGAATCTGGCGGGCAACGTTCTGCGGTGCCTCTCGCAATATCTGATTTTGAACGCGTCGCACCGCATGATGATGGATCTGCGGCGGCGAATGTACCGGAAAGCCCTGCGCGTCCCCATGACCGATGTCGCCGGGGACGTGTCCGGCCGCGTCAACCAGTTCATGTCGGACACCCGCGAGATTTACCTGGGCGTAACGACGCTTTTTGGCAAGGTGGCCCGCGAGCCGCTGAAGGCCGTCTGCGTGCTGGCGGTGGCGCTGTTTCTGGACGCACGGCTGACGTTGATCGTGCTCGCGCTCGCGCCGCTGGCGATGGTCGTACTGTGGTATTTCGGCCGCCAGGTGCGGAAGGCGACCGTGCGGCTGCTCGAGGGCTACGGCGCGATGCTGGGCGGGCTGGAGGAAACGCTTCAGGGCATCGACGTCGTGAAATCGTACGGCACCGAGGCGTTCGAGCGGCGGCGGATGTGGCAGGTCGAGCGCCGGATGCTCCGGCAGATGCTCCGGCTGGCCTGGGTCGAGGCGCTCAGCTCGCCGCTGATCGAGGTCATCGGCATCCTGGTCACCTCCGGCGGCATCGTCTGGCTGGCGAGCCGCACGTTCCACGGCGAGATCACGGCCGCCCTGTTCATGACGATGGTGGCGCTGCTGGCGGCGCTGCTCGACCCGGTGCGCAAGGTCGCCAACGTGTACAACATGATCCAGCGGGCCGGGGCCGCCTCGACGCGGGTCTGGGACTTCCTCGACCAGCCGGAAGAGCGCTCGGCACCGCAGGCGCGGCCGTTGCCGGGCCACACGTCGCGCGGGGTGCGCTTCGAGCGGGTGCTCTTCCGTTACACGCCGGGGCAGGAGCCGCCCGCGCTGAGCCACGTCAGCCTCGAAGTGCGGCCCGGCGAGTGCATCGCCATTGTCGGCCCCAACGGCAGCGGCAAGTCGACGCTGGTGAAGCTCATCCCGCGGCTGATCGAGCCGCAGGCCGGCCGCGTACTGGTCGACGGCCTCGACGTCCGCGACCTGAGCCTGCGCGACTTGCGGATGCAGGTCGCCACGGTCTCGCAGCGCCCCGTCATTTTCGCCCGCAGCGTGGCCGAGAACATCGCCTACGGCCGCCCGGACGCCACGCCGGACGAGATTCGGGCCGCGGCCGCCCAGGCTTACGCGGCCGAGTTCATCGAGCAGTGGCCGCGGGGGTACGACACGCCCATGGGCGAGTTCGGGGCGTCGATCTCGGGCGGGCAGCGGCAGCGGATCGCGATCGCGCGGGCCTTCCTGAAGCCCGCGTCCATTCTGATCTTCGACGAGGCCACGAGTGAAGTCGACGCGGAGAGCGAGCGGAAGATCCACGCCGCCCTGAATCGCCTGCGCCAGGGCAAGACGACGTTTCTCGTCGCGCATCGTCACACGGTGATGGAGATGGCCGACCGCATCGTGGTGATGGACGCCGGGCGGATCGTGGATGTCGGGACGCACGCGGAGCTGATCGAGCGGTGCCCGCTGTACGTGGCGCTGTACCGCTCCCCGGCCGTGTAGGAGCACCCATAGGGGTTTCGCCGAACCTGCCGCCGTCCGCGCCGCCGACCTCGATCCCGGGGCCGCCGCCGGGGCCGACCCAGGCCTGGGCCACGGCGCTGGGCGTGGTCGCGGTGATCTTCGGGGCGCTGGGGCTGCCGGGCGCCGCGTGGGGCGTCGTCGGACCCCGGTTTCAGGCCGCCCTCGCCAACCCCACCGACCCGGTGACCCGCATCACGGTCGAGGTGACGCAGCGCTGGATCGTGGTCTCGCTCAGCAGCGCGGTGCTGTCGGCGCTCGCGGCGGCCCTGCTGCTGGCCGCGGGGCGCCGGCCTCCTCCGGCGCCGGGCCTGGACCCCGGGCGTGTGCCGGGCGTGGGCGTGGTGCAAGATCGTGCCGGCGATCGGCACGAGCGCGTACGCGTTCCTGTTGCAGCGCGAGCTGTGGAGCCGCATCGCCCAGCAGAACGCGATCCCCAACGCACCGCGCGGCTTCCTCGACCTGATGGCGGGGATCGGCGGGGCCGCCACGCTCGTCGTGGGGCTGCTCTGGGGCTCGGCCCTGCCGGTTTTCATGCTGATCTGGCTCGGCCCCCCGAAGATCCGCGCGGACCTGTCCGGCTGGCGCTGAGAGCGCCGAACAAAACCACCTGGGGGACCGACCTCCGGTCGGTCAGTTGACAGGCCGGAGGACTGTCCCCCAGGGGTTGCAGGCCGGAGACCTGTCACGAAGGGAAGGGTTGTGATAGCCGCTCTAAGCGGTGCGCCGTGATGCTCTGCAAGACCTGCCAGTACCGGCTCTGGAACCTCACCGCCCGCCGCTGCCCGGAGTGCGGCACGCCGTTCCGCCCGAGCGAGTTCGAGTTCGCCCCCGGCAGCGTGCAGTTCTGCTGCCCCCACTGTGATCAGGCGTACTACGGGCTCGGCGAGCGCGGCCACCTCGTCCCGCGCGCGTTCACGCGCACCAGGTGCGGCCGCCCCATCGACATGGACGACACGGTCCTGCGGCCGGCGGAGGGGCTCGACGAGTCGCAAACGCAGGTCACGCGGGTCCCGTGGCTCGAGGTCGAGTCGCTCGGCTTCGCCCGCCGATACCTGCGCACGGTCGGCCTGGCTTTGGTTTCGCCGCTCAAGCTCGGCCTGGCGCTGCGGCCGGACAGCCCCGCGGGCATGGCCTGGGGTTTCGCCAGTGTGAATGTCGTGGCGGCCAGCGCGGTCGCGATGGCGCCGCTGGTGCTGCTGCCGGCTCTGATGGGCGGCGGCGGGGCGAGTATGTGCTTCGGCGGGGCGGTTTCGGTCTTGATCTTCGCCCTCGGCGGCTTGGTCGCGCTGGCCGTGTGGGGCCTGATGACTCACGCGCTGCTGCGGCTCGGCCCCCGACCGGCCGGCGGACTGGGCCGGACGTACCAGGCCCTGTGTTACAGCAGCGGCGCGAACGTGGTGAGCGCCGCGCCGTGCCTGGGGTTGTACATCGGCTGGCTGTGGTGGGTCATCAGCGCGATCATGACGGTCAAGGAGGCGCAGCGCGTGGGGACGGGTCGGGCGATCGTGGCGGTGGCCGCCCCGCCGGTCCTCGCGGTAACAGCGCTGGTCGCTTTCATCGTCGGCGTCAATATCTGGGCGGTGCGGACCGCCGCGGGCACATTCGGCGGCGGGATCGCACAGACGCAATTCATCCTGCCGCAACTGCTGAGCGCGCGACAAACCGGGGCGTGGCCGCGCCACGCCGCGCAGCTCGTTGCCAGCGGCCGGCTCTCGGCCCGCTTCTTCGCGGAAGACTGGGCGAGCGGCCGCGCGCGAAGCATGCCCGTCGCCGACGTGACGCTGGACGCGCTGGATTCACTCGACCCGCCCCAGGCCCTGGACGTAGCCGGCAGCGCGGCCGACGCCCTGCCGCCCGGCACCGTCGCCCACCGCCTGGGCGACTTCGTGTTCACCTATCACGGCGTGGACCCCGGCGCGGACGGGGGACTGTGGGTCGTGGTGCACTGGCCCGCGCCCGAGGTTCCTGGGCCGGCGCCGATGGGCGGCGCGGTGGCCGTCGGGTGCGCCGACGGAACATCGTTGACGATTCCGGCGGCCGGGTTCCCGGCAGCGCTCGATGCCCAGAATCGGTTGCGGGAGCGCTTCGGTCTCGCGCCGCTCCCGCACCCGGAGAAGGTCACGCACGCTTCGCCCGCAGTCGCGTCGCAACCGAGCGGGGAGCCGGAAACGTCCGAATAAACCCGGCCGCGGTGCGTCAAGCGGGGACCGCGTCGAGCGCGAAACGCAGGGCGAGATACGTCAGGATCCCGACAAAGATCCAAAGCCAGCGCAGCATGGCAGGCTCCCGGATGACTGGGCGAACGGCGCCGCCAGGCCGCGACGGCGCTCCCCGATGGGTATCGGCCGGCCGGGCGGACCCGCCTGAGTCTCCGGCCCGCGCCCCGGGGCGCTTTTTCATTGACTCCCGCGCCGGGAGCGGAGTAAGCTTGCTGGCGAGAGAAAGGAGCACCTCCCGATCTCCACACCTTGAGTATGGGGGGACGAGCCGGTCAGGAGCCCCTGTCTGACGCACTGTGACCCGGACGACCGCGCCGCGGTCGTGGCGTTATCTCTATCGTGTCATGGTGGAAGCAGGAGGAGTCAGACATGAGGAGCGGATTGACATTCGTTGTCGCAGTGGCGCTGGCGCTGCCAGCGCTGGGGCAGGACGTCCTGTGGGACACGGGGGCACCGCACCCCGTCAACTTCAACGGGACGGACACGTACCTCGGGTACTCGTCGGGCGATCTCGGTCCGCCCAACTCGCAACGGTGGTGCGCCATCCCGTTCCGCATCACCGTCAGCGGGGCGGTGATCCAGCGCATCGACGCCGACTGGTTCATCAACCCCGGCCAGGAAGCGGACAACGTGAACGCGATCATCTGGCATCGCACCGGCCTGGCCGCCCCGGTCGACGGGGATCAGTTCTGGACGGGCACGCTCGGCCCGTTCGGCCCGGGGATCGACGACCCGCGGACAACGACGACCGACGACTGGCTGCACCAGTACGACGTCAACATTCCGATCCCGGCTGGTGATTATTACCTGACCATTTACGGCGACGGCGGCGCGGCGCCCAACAGCACGCCGTGGCTGACGGGTGGCGACCTCCAGGCCGAGGACCTGGAGCAGGGATTCATGTGGCGGTCCGCCTCGTTCCCGAGCCCCGGGTTCGTGGCGTACGCCCCGTCGAACATCCTGCCGGGCGCTGGAATGGCGGACGCAGACGATCGTTGGAATCCTTCGTTCGCGCTCTACGGGATTCCGGAGCCGACGACGCTCGTGCTGCTGGCGCTGGCCGCGGCACTACGGCGCCGGTAGCCCCAGAGCCTATTGCTGAAAACCTCCGCGAAGGGCCGCTCGAGTCCGCTCGGGCGGCCCGCTTTCATCGCTGTCCGGCTCTGCAAACCGGCGGCCGGCTCCTGAACGCGGCGCCGGCGCTGCCGCGGGCGGCAGGGCGGAGTAGAATCCGTGCGGCGCGGCACGGAGGCCGCAACCCCGGCCGCGCGGAGCGGTACGAATGCTCGGATGGTACGGGCTGCGCCGGCGGCTGCGGGCGGTGCTGACGGGCGTCCTGGTCTTGTTCGCTCTGCTGGTGGTCGCGCGGCTGCACGCCTGTGCCTGCACCGGCGGCCGGCCGGAGTGGCGCCCGGTGCCGCCTGCGACGAGTGAGTGAAGCTATGGATGGCGCGATGACGGAGCGGACCGGGCGGCTGGCGCTGCCGGGGCTCATGGCATGGCCGCTGCTGGCCGCGGGCTTGGCGGCCCTGGTGTGGGGCGGATTCCAGATCGGGCGGCAAAGCGGTGCGGTGCGGATCACGTCGGCCGGACCGCGGATCGAGGATGTGCGGGCGATCGCGAAGCTGGCCGTGCTGCGGGTGCAGGTGGCAAGCATTATTGAGGGCGCGAACGCGGGGGCCGAGGGGGTCGTGCTCGTGCATGGCGACGCCGACATCGCGGTCGATCTCGACGCGATCGCGATCGTCGAACGCGACGATGCAGCGCGGCGGGCGGTGGTGGAGCTGCCCACCCCGCGGCCGGAGCGCCCGCGGGTGAACCACGAGCGGACGCGTCTGTACGACCTGCGGAAGACCGGGCTGGCCGCGATCAACCCGTTCGCCGACCCGCGGGCGGACCTTTTGGCCGACTGCATGCGGGCGGCGCAGGCCGAGGTCGAGCGCGCGGTCGTGTCGCCCGACTTCGTCATGCAGGCGAAATCGCGGGCGGAGGTCCTGCTGGCCGGTTTCTACCGGCAGACCGGCTGGGACGTCACCATTCGCTGGCAGTAGCGGCCCGTGTCCCGCGCGGCCGTTGTGGCACCGCCGCCCCCGGCGGTGATCCCTCAGCCGAGGGCGGCTGAGCCACACATTGTGGCACCGTCGCCCCCGGCGGTGATCCGGCATTGTGGCACCGCCGCCGGCGGTGATCCGGCGTTGTGGCACCGCCGCCCCCGGCGGTGATCTGGCGCTGTGGCACCGTCGCCCCCGGCGGTGATCTGGCGGCGTGGCACGGTCCGCGGCGGCGCAGCCGCGCAGGGCCGTGTGCCACTGCCGTGTCGGCCGTGTCACACGATCCCCTTGCCCGGGGAAGGAGATTCGCGCGCACTACCCTCCGACCTAGTACTCCGCCGGCAGCGCGTTGAGTTGCGCCAGCGTGAACACCGGTCCGTCCTTGCAGACGAACACCTTGCCCACGTTGCACCGGCCGCACTTGCCCACGCCGCACTTCATGCGGTTCTCGAGCGTGGTGTAGATCTGCTCGGGCGTGAAGCCCAGCTTCGCCAGCACGGGCATCGTGAGCTTGATCATGATCGGCGGGCCGCAGACGACCGCGATGGTGTTCTCGGGCTTGGGCTTGAGCTCGTCGACGATCGTCGGCACGAACCCGACCCTGCCCTTCCAGTCGGGCGTCTGGCCGCCGGGGTCGACCGTGACGGCCAGGTTCACGTCTTTGCGCTGCCCCCAGTCGGCCAGCTCGTGCTTGTACACCAGGTCGGCGACGGTGCGGGCGCCGTAGACGATGCTCACGTCCCCATACCGCTCGCGCAAGTCGAGCACGTTCCAGATCACGCAGCGCATGGGCGGCAGCGCGATTCCGCCGGCGATGAACAGGATGTGCTTTCTCTCCCACTGCTCGATCGGGAACACGTTGCCGTACGGTCCGCGAAAGCCGATCACGTCGCCCTCTTCACGGTCGGCCAAGGCACTGGTGACGCGGCCGGTCTGGCGGAACGTGCACTCGATGTAGCCCCTGCGGGTCGGCGGGCTGGCAATGCAGAACGTCGACTCGCCCTCGCCGTAGACCGAGTATTCGCCGAACTGCCCGGCCTTGAACGAGAACGCGGCGCCCTCGGCCGGATCGAGAAACTCGAGCCGGAAGGTGCGCACCGCGGGCGCCTCCT
The DNA here is from genome assembly GCA_964564785.1 of uncultured Planctomycetales bacterium. Classification (GTDB taxonomy): domain Bacteria; phylum Planctomycetota; class Phycisphaerae; order UBA1845; family Fen-1342; genus CAZMCT01. The sequence goes on along the minus strand of CAZMCT010000011.1, from coordinate 31,279 downwards.
CGGTGATCTTCGCAATCCGCATGCGGTAGGGCACGTACACGTTGCGGTCGCAGGTGCACGCTTTCGGGGCCACGGCGGTCATCACGTCACTCCCACGTATTCGCGACAGAGACACAGAGGGGACAGCGGGTCACATCGAAAGTGACAGCGAGCGACATGGTGGATGGCGCGACGCGCGCTGCCGTGCGCCAGGCGACCACTCGGCTCTTCTCTGTGCATCTCTGTGCCCTCTGTCTCTCCGTGGTTTTCTTTCGGTTCACAGAGCGGCCAGCGCGGCCGCGTGCTCGGCCAGATTCATGTCCACCGGACACGCGCGCGAGCAGCGGCCGCAGCCCACGCAGCCCAGCACGCCCTGCCGCTCCGGCTGGTAGCTGAACTTGTGCATCACCCGCTGCCGCCAGCGCTCGCTCTGCACGTGCCGCGGGTTGTGCCCCGAGGCGTGCAGCGTGAACAGGCCGAACCCGCACGAGTCCCAGCAGCGCAACCGCACGCCGCGCGTCCGGTCGCGCTCGTCCTGGATGTCGAAGCACGAGCACGTCGGGCAGACGTACGCGCACGCCCCGCAGCCCAGGCAGCGCAGCGACTGCTCCTTCCAGACCTCCTCCTTCGCGAACGCGGCCGGCAGCTTTCGCCCCAGATCGGCGGCGTCGAACCGCGGCTTCACCTTCGCCAGCGCCGCGTCTTTCTGCGACGCGGCTCCGTCGGCCGGCGTGAACAGGCTGGCCGCTCGCTGCACCACCGCTTGCCCTTTTTCCGTCAAAACCTCGGCCAGGTAGCGCTGCGCATCGATGGCCGTCAGCAGGATGTCGCTGCCGGCCGTGCTGCCCGGTCCGCCGCCGACCGAGGTGCAGAAGCAGTACTCGTCGCACTCCGTGCAGGCCGCGCCGATCACGGTCAGGTTCGCCAGTTTCGGCTCGAAATAGGCATCCGGGCTGTCCCACGTGAACACCGCCCGGAGCGTCGCGAAGCTGGCCGCGTCGCACGGCCGGGCGCCGAAGAGCACGGTTGGCCGGGCGTCGATCGCGGCGACCTGCGGCTGCACGTCCTTGCCCGCGAATCGGTAGCTGAGGATCGGCTCGTACCGCGGAAAGACCACGGTCTTCGGCGACTCGGCGGTTTGGATCCCGCCGGCCGGGGCCTGCCCGTCGGGCAGCTCGGCGAACACGGTGCGTTTGCCCTGCCGGACGGGAGCGATGACGCGCTGGCCGGCCGCGCGCAGAGCGGCCAGAAGCTGGGGGAGCGAGTCTCTCTGCAAGATGGAAGTGGTCATGTCTGATTCCGAGGGTTCACCACCGAGACACGGAGCACACGGAGAGCCCCGGAGACGAAAAAGGGGCCCGCCGCAAGTGCGCTGCTTCTCCTGCACTTCAGAGCCGCCTCCGTGCACCTCTGTGCTGTCTGTGTCCCGGTGGCTGTCTGCTTCAGCGTCAACGGATGAAGCTCTCCTTGTCCTCGGGCTTGAAGGCCGCGAGGGCGTAGTCCTTGCGCAGGCCGGCCCCCGCCTCGGCCCCGAACTGCGTCCGAGCCTCCTCGGCCAGCACGTGGTTGAGCAGGTCGATGCGGATGCCGGCGGGGCAGGCCTCGGCACATGAGCCGCAGTTCACGCATCGGCCGGCCAGGTGCATCGCCCGCACCACGTTCCATTCCAGGTTGCCCAGCGGGTCCGACGCGACCGGGACCCACTGCGGCTGGTTGTTCTCGGTAATGCACTTCGTGCAGTAGCACAGCGGGCACGCCGCGCGGCAGGCGTAGCACTTCACGCACCGCGCCAGCTCGCCATACCAGAACTCCCAGCGCTGCTCGCGGGTCAGCGCGTCGAGTTTCGCCAGCTCGGCCCGCTCGGCCTCGGCCAGCCCGTGCGGGAGCTGGGCCACGTGCTGCTCGACCTCGGCCAGCGTGCCGAGCTCGACGACCTCGCCTTTATCGGACACGGCGAGGGCGCGGACCGCGTCGGCCGCGAGCTGGTTCTCTACACCGTATTGCAGCAGGGTCCGCAGCGTCGTCGGCGAGGCGACGACGGCCGCTTTGCCCAGCGCCTTGATTTCGGGCTTCATCAGGTAGACGGCCAGGTTCTGGCGGCAGTGCTCGTTCCAGACGAGCTGTGCCGCGTCGGCCGGCTGGCGGATGAACACCGGCCGCGTGCGCTCGGGAGTGCTGCCGGCCGCGTGGCCGATCACGACCTGGACCGCGCCGGATTCGAGCAGCCTCTGGGCCGATTCCTGAAGTGTCGGCATGATTCTCAACTCGCTACTGGCCAATCTCTATTGACAACTCGCAGCGGCCGCAGCCGCGACGCGCCCGTCCAGCCGCCGCGGGAACTCGGTGTACGGCCCGAGCTTGCGGACGTTGTCCACCACTTCGTTCACCAGCTCGGCCCACTTCGCCCCTTCCGCGGCCGAGACCCACGAAAACGTCACCCGCCGCAGGTCGACGCCGATGAAATCCAGCAGCCGGCGGAACAGGATCCAGCGCCGGCGGGCGTGGAAGTTGCCCGCGGTGTAGTGGCAGTCGCCCGGGTGGCAGCCGGAGACGATGATGCCGTCGGCCCCCTGCCCGAAGGCCTGGAGCAGCAGCATGAAGTCGATCCGTCCGGTGCAGGGCAGGCGGATGATCCGCGGGTTGACGGCGTACTTGATGCGGCTGGTGCCGGTCAGGTCCGCGCCGGCGTAGGTACACCAGTTGCAGACGAAGGCGACGATCTTGGGATCAAAGTCGGCCATCTCGGCCTCCGCGAAGATTCACCACACAGACACAGAGAACACAGAGGGCCACCGCGAAGGTCCAAGTACTGTGGCTCGGCGAGCCTCAGCAGTCCTCCTGTTCCCGTTCTCTGTGAATTTTTGTGTCCTCTGTGTCTCTGTGGTTTTCCTCAAATCGCCAGCAGCTCCGCAAACACCTGCTCGTTCGTGAAGCCCTGCAAGTCTATGGACTTCGACCGGCACAGCGCCACGCACGTCCCGCAGCCCTGGCACACGCCCTGGTTCACTTTCGCGACGACCTTGAGCACCTTGCCGTCGCGGCTCTTGATCTCTTCCTTCTCGATCGCCCCGTACGCGCACGCCGTCTCGCACAGGAAACAGCCCACGCATGTCGACCAATTGGGCGGACCCGTCCGGTTCACGACCGCCACCACCGGCTCGCGGGCCAGCTCGTCCTTGCTGAACAGCCCGCACACCTTGCTGGCCGCACCGCTCGCCTGGGCCACGGTTTCCGGGATGTCCTTCGGGGCCTGGCACGCACCCGCGACGAACACCCCGGCCGTGTTCATCTCCACCGGGCGCAGCTTCGGGTGCGCCTCCGACAGGAACTTGTCCTGGTCGTAGCTGATCTTCATCTTCTGGGCCAGGGCCTCGGCATCGGGCTGCGGGACCATCGCGCTGGCCAGCACGACCAGGTCGGCCTCGATCTCCACCGGCCGGCTGTTCAGCAGCGTGTCGACGCCCTTCACCACCAGCTTCCCGTCGCGCTCGTAGATCCGCGAAACGCGGCCGCGGACGTAGCGGACGTGGTCCTCCTCGATCGCGCGGCGGACGAACTCCTCGTACATCTTCCCGCCGGCGCGGATGTCCATGTAGAACACCGTCGCATCGCCGTGATGCACCTTGTGCTTGTAGAGCATGGCGTGCTTGGCGGTATACATGCAGCAGATCTTGGAGCAGTAATTCACGCCCTTGGCCGGGTCGCGACTGCCCGCGCAGGCGATGAACACCACCTTCTCGGGCACCTTGCCGTCCGACGGCCGCTTGGGCACGCCGCCGGTCGGGCCCGACGCGGACAGCAGCCGCTCGAATTGCAGGCCGGTGAGCACGTCCTTGTACTGGCCGTAGCCGTATTCGGGGAAGAAATCGGCGCCCTTGACTTCATAGCCGGTGGCGACGACGACGGCCCCGACGTCGTGCGTGACCAGCTCGTCGGGCTGGTCGAAGCGAATGGCCTGCGGCGGGCAGGCCTTCTCGCACAGCTTGCAGCGGCCGGTCTTGTAATATGTGCACTTCGCCTTGTCGATCACGGGCTTGTTCGGCACGGCCTGCGGGAACGGGACGTAGATCGCGGTCCGCAGCCCGAGCCCGGCGTTGAACTCGCTGGGGATCTTCTTCATGGCGCATTTCTGCGCGCAGGCCCCGCAGCCGGTGCACAGCTTCTCGTCGATGCTGCGGGCCTTCTTGCGGATCGTGGCCTTGAAGTTGCCGATGAAGCCCTCGAGCGTCTCCAGCTCGCTGTAGGTGTAGAGCGTGATGTTCGGGTGCTGCGCCACCTCGACCATCCGCGGCGTGAGGATGCACTGCGAGCAGTCGAGCGTGGGGAAGGTCTCCGAAAGCTGAGCCATGTGGCCGCCGATCGACGGCTCCCGCTCGACCAGGATCACCTTGTGCCCGGCGTTGGCGATGTCGAGGGCGGCCTGGATCCCCGCGATCCCCCCGCCCAGCACGAGCGCGGTCTTGGTGACCGGGACCTTGATCGGCGTCAGCGGCCGGTTGCGCTTGACCTTCTCGACCAGGATGCGCACCAGGTCGATCGCTTTCTGCGTCGTGTCCTCGCCCTTCTCGTGCACCCAGGAGCAGTGCTCGCGCAGGTTGGCCATCTCGCACAGGAAGGGGTTCAGCCCGGCCTCGGCGCACGCCCGGCGAAACGTGGGCTCGTGCATGCGTGGCGAGCAGGCCCCGACGACTACGCCGGTCAGTTGCTTCTCGCGGATGGCTTCCTTGATCTGGTTCTGCCCGGGGTCCGAGCACATGTACTTGTAGTCCACCGCGTGCACCACGCCCGGCAGCTCTCCGGCCGCTTTCGCGACGGCGACGCAGTCGACCGTGGCCCCGATGTTCTCGCCGCAGTGGCAGATGAAGACGCCGATGCGAGCCATGCTAGCTTCCCTCAAATCCCGGCGTAGTCGGAAGGCGTGACAAGGTAACAAAGTAACCAGGTAACAACGGGCGGTTCGCCGCACGCGGCGCTTTCCGCCGGCAGAAGGAACCACCTGTCCTCGCGGTGTGCTTCACGCCGTCACCTTCTCACTTTGTCACCCTGTTACCTTCTCGCCCGCACGCAGCGCGACGGGCACGTGATGCCTGTGCAAGCCCAGCTCGCGCTCGCCGCAGCCCAGCGCCAGCCCCAGCAGTTGCGTGATGTACAGCACCGGCAGCGCGTACGCCTGCCGCAGGTGCCGGTTGATCGCATCGCGTCGCAGGTCCAGGTTCGTGTGGCACATCGGGCAGGCGACGATGATCGCCTCCGCCCCGCGGCCGGCCGCGTCGGCCACGATCCGCCCCGACAGCTCGGCCACGCTGCTCGTCCGCGAGACCGACAGCCCCGCGCCGCAGCACTCGACCTTGAACGCCCAGGTGACCGGCTCGGCCCCCGCCGCCCGCGCCAGCTCGTCCATTTCGGTCGGGTCCTCGAGCCGCCGGCAGCAGGCCAGCTCCTTCGGCCGCGTCAGGTAGCAACCGTAGTAGCAGGCGACCTTGTGGGCGAAGGGCGCCGCGACCTTGGCCTTCAGCTCGTCGGCCGGCACGCGCCGCAGCAGGTCGAGCACGCTCAGGACCTGCACCGCGCCCGCGTAGTTCAGCTCGATCACGTCCTCGATCTCGCTCCGCAGCCGGTCGTCGTGCCGCAGCTCGTGCCGCGTCGCGGCCAGCCGCGAGTAGCAGGCCGAGCACGGAACAACCAGCTCGTCGAACCCCGCCCGTTCCGCTTGGGCGAGGATGCGGGCCGGGAGGGCGAGCGCGAGCTTGTGATTGAGGTTGTGCGCGGCCGTGGCCCCGCAGCAGTTCCAATCCGGGACCTCGCACAGCTCGATCCCCAGCCGCCCCGCGACCGCTTCCAGCGACTCGCCGTACTCGCGCCCCGAGCCCTCCATCGAGCAACCGGGGAAATAACCGACCTTCATGGCCTCGCTCCGCTTCTAGAGCACCAGCGAAACGCAGCGGCAGAGTGAAGAAGAGACGAGGCGACCCGGTGACGCAGTGACACGGGGTCGATCCGCACGCGCACGGACGCCCCCCGGGTCACGGTATCGCTCCGTCAGCTCTTATCTGCCACCTGGTACGTTTCACCCTCAGTCTCCGGTCCTCTGTGGTGATCCGTCCGGTTTGTCCGCGCAGCGCTCGAAAATCCGCGCCACCGCGTCCCGGTTGCCGCTGCCGTGCGGGAGCAGCCCCAGCTTGCCGCGGGCCAGCATCCGCGGAGCCAGCAGCACATCCTGGAGAAAATGCCCGGTGTTTAGCTTGTACTGCGAAACCAGCCCCACCTCGTACAACCGCCCATGCCGCCGCACCTGCGCCAGGAACGCGTCGTGGAACGCGAGAATGTCCTTCGCTTTCGGATGCACGGTCCCGCGCCGCCGCGCTTCCTGCCGCAGCCAGTCCGTGATTTTCGGCAGGTCGACCTCCTGCGGGCAGCGGGCCGCGCACATCTCGCACGTCAGGCACAGCCAGATCGACAGCGCCGACAGCACCTCTTCGTCCATCCCCGGCAACCCGAGCTGGAGCAGGCGCAGCACCTGGTTCGGCGCCAGATCCATCTCGGCCGCGAGCGGGCAACCCGCCGTGCACTTACCGCACTGATAGCAGTTGAAGACCGACTCCCCGGTGGCCGCGGCCACGCGGGACGACAGTCCCTCCTCGTGGGCGGCGTGCTGCGCCGTGGATGACATGCCTGCTCTCCGCGTGTGACCTCGCCACCGGTACCCGATGGCACCCGGTGCCGGCTCAGGAGGCCGAACCCGCACGCCGGCCGCGGGACCGGCCCGAGTATGGGCGGGCAAGCTCCGTGCCAGCAGCGGCCTGAATCGAGGGAACGTCCAGCTTGGCGCGCGGCCGGGGCGGGGTCAAGGGACCTCCGGGTCGAATGATCTGCGTGGTGAAAACCACGCACGCACTGGTCAAAGTGCGCACGCCCGCCCGTGAGGACTTCACGGCGGGCCTCGCCGCCCGCACGGGTCGTGAGCGGGCGCGAGCGCATTCTGTGTGCCGTGCGCCGGGCCGGCGGCCGCGAGGAGGGACTCGCGCGCCCTGCCGACACGCCCGCGGGCCCGTGCTATACTTTGAGGTTCCAAACGGTTAAGCCTCGGGGCGCGCCTCCGGACGCGGCTCGGAACCGGCCCGATGGCGGGCGGGCAATCACGCGGGAGCAGCAGGAGCGGTTGATGATCAAGGCCAGCGAATTGAAGAAGGGCAAGGTGATCCAGTATGAGGGGGCGCTGTTCACGGTCACGGACGTGCAGCGGGTGTCGAAGGGGAACTGGCGAAGCTACCTTCAGGTCAAGCTCAAGAGCCTGAAGGACGGCCGGGTGCTCGACGCCCGGCTGGCGGTGGACGACCGGATCGAGACGCCCTTCGTCGACACCAAGCCCTACCAGTTCCTGTACCGCGAGGGGAACGATTTCATCCTGATGGACCAACAGACGTTCGACCAGTTCCCCGTGGCGCGCGAGCTGATGGGCGATGCCGAGCTGTACCTGCGCGGCAACGAACAGGTCACGCTGTCGTTCATCGAGGGCAAGGTGGTCGCGGTGGAGCTGCCGAACACCGTGGAGCTGAAGGTCACCGACACGCCGCCCGTCGTGCGCGGGGCCACGGCCACCAACCAAACCAAGGAGGCCACGCTCGAAACCGGGCTGCGGGTACGCGTGCCGCCGTTCATTGAAAACGGCGAGGTGCTCCGCATCGACACACGTACGGGCGAATACCTGGAACGGGCGAAGGGCTGAACGGGAAAAAGTGACAAGGCAAGCGGGTGTCGTTCATCGCCCGTCCGGAGCGGGCCCTGACCCGCGCTGGCGGCGCACCTTGGCCACCCGTTCCCCCCGTCACTTTGTCACGTTCCGTGGAACGGAACGATGAACTGGCTCCTCTACGTCGGTGACACCGATATCCTCCGCGACGCGACCAGCGCCTCCGCGGTCTTCTGGTACCGCGCGCGACGCGGCGGCCTGCGGCTCGTCCTCTCGGTCGCACTGACGCTCCTGCTGGCGGCCGCGGCCGTGCTGCTGCTGCTCGGTCCGCAGGGAACGGGGGTGCCGTGGTTGCGGCGCGAGCCGTTGGCGCTCGTGGTCTCGATGTTCGGTCTGCTGTGGGCCGGCTTCGTCGGCTGGACGGTGTTCAAGTTTCTCCCCTCGCGGAACGACCGGGTCGTGCTGGGGCTGCGGAAGTTCGTGCGCGGTCGGGTAGACCCGCTCGAGGCGCGGCTGCGGGAGCTCAGTGACGAGCAACTGCGGGCGAAGACGAGCGAACTGCGGCAGCGGCTGGCGGGTGGCGAGCCGCTGGACGACATTCGCCCGGAGGCGTACGCCTGCGTGCGCGAAGCCTCGCGGCGGGCCCGCAATCACCGGCAGTTCGAGTGCCAGCTCATCGGCGGGCGGGTGCTGGAGGACTGCAACGTCGCCGAGATGCGGACGGGCGAGGGCAAGACGATCGTCTGCTACATGGCCAACTACCTGAAGGTCCTCCAGGGCCTGAAGGTGCACATGGTCACGGTGAACGACTACCTGGTGCGGCGCGACGCCGAGTTCTGCCGGCCGATCTTCGAACTGCTGGGCGTGAGCGTGGGGTTCATCACGGCCGACATGGAGACCTGGGGCCCCGCGGCCGAGGTCCGCCGCCAGGGCTACGCCTGCGACATCACGTATGGCACGAACAGCGAGTTCGGCTTCGACTATCTGCGCGACAACATGAAGCTGAGCCCGAGCGACCAGGTGCAGGGCCCGCAGGACTTCGTGGTGGTCGACGAGGTGGACAGCATCCTGATCGACGAGGCCCGCACGCCGCTGATCATCTCGGGCCCGGCGCACGACGACGTGAGCAACTACCGCGTGGCCGACGCGATCGCGACCTCGCTGATCCACAAGCAGGAGCAGGCCAACCGCGAGACCGCCCGCCGGCTGGCCGAGATCGAGTCCAACCCGCTCGGTCACGGCCTGGATCCCAACAATCCCAAGTTCAAGGAAGGGCTGAAGAAGTTCCGGGCCGACCCCTTCTGGCTCACGAGCGACGAAGCCGAGGCCATCGGCCACCGCCAGTATTTCGTCGTCGAGGAGGACCGCAAGTCGGTCCACATGACCGAGCACGGCGCCAAAGCGGCCCAGCAGGAATTGGCGATCGGCACCTTCTACGACAGCCGGAACATGAACTGGCCGCACTACATCGACAATGCCCTGCGGGCGCACCTGGTCTATCACCGCGACAAGGAATACGTCGTCGAGGGCGATCAGATCATCATCGTGGACGAGTTCACCGGGCGATTGATGCACGGCCGGCAGTGGTCCGATGGCCTCCATCAGGCGGTCGAAGCGAAGGAAAAAGTCACCATCAAGCAGGAGACGCAGACCCTCGCCACCATCACGCTGCAAAACCTGTTCAAGCTGTACAAGCAACTGGCCGGGATGACCGGCACGGCCATGACCGAGGCCGACGAGTTCATGAAGATCTACAAGCTCGAGGTCATTGCCATCCCCACCAACAAGCCGGTCCGCCGCATCGATTACAACGACAAAATCTACAAGACCGGCGAGAACAAGTTCGACGCGATCGTCGAGGAGATCCGCTCCTACAGCCAGGACGGCTGCCCCGCCGACCCCTGGTCGCTGTTCGAGATGCTCCGGATCGCGCAGCGGACCATTCGCGATCTGCTCGAGCACGCGCGCCATGGGCGCCGCACCACCGACCCGCAGGGCGGCGGCGCCGCAGTGCTCGCGGCCGAGCAACACGCAACCGTGGCCGAGCAGCTCCGCACGATCGGCGAGGCCCTGCGCAAGTTCGACGGCGGCAAGGGCGACGAGCAGGCCCTGATCGAAGGCTACCAGCGTCTCACCGGCGGCCACGGCGGCGGCCGGCCGGTGCTGGTCGGCACGGTCTCGGTCGAGAACTCGGAGAAGCTGAGTATCCAGCTTTCCCAGCGCTACGGCATCGCGCACGAGGTGCTCAACGCCAAGAACCACGCCCGCGAAGCCGAGATCGTCGCCAAGGCCGGCCAGCAGCACGAGCAGGTGCGCGGCAAGAAGAAGGTTCTGGTCGGCAACGTGACGATTGCGACCAACATGGCCGGGCGCGGGACGGACATCGTGCTGGGCCCGGGTGTCGCGGCCCTCGGCGGCCTGCACGTGGTCGGCACCGAGCGGCACGAGAGCCGTCGCATCGACAACCAGCTCCGCGGCCGCTGCGGGCGTCAGGGCGATCCGGGCAGCTCGCGTTTCTTCCTCTCGTTCGACGACGACCTGCTGCGGCTGTTCATGGGCGAGTGGGTGCTGCGGATGCTCGGCATGCTCGGCTTCGAGGAGGGGATGGCGATCGACGACCGGCGCGTCAACAAGGGCATCGAGCGGGCGCAGAAGAAGGTTGAAGAACGCAACTTTCACGTCCGCAAGAATCTGCTGGAGTATGACGAGGTCATGGACTACCAGCGCAAGACGTTTTACGCCATGCGCCAGCAGGTGGTCGAAGGCCGCGGCCTGTCCGAGCTGATCTGGCAGATGATCGACGAGACGGTGGCCGACGCGATCGAGCGCTTTTACGACCCGCACTATCCGGCCCAGTGCGCTGCGGAGTGGGCCGCGCAGCACCTGGGGGTGCAGCTCGACCCCGGCAAGCTGGATACCGCCACGTTCGACGCGCTTGAGCGTGGCGTCCGCGACCTGGCGGGGTATGAGGTCCGCCAGCTCGTGCAGCGCATGTTCGGCGAGTATGTCGACGCCGAGGCCCCGCCCGAGGAGTGGGATGTCCGCGGCCTGGCCGGCTGGGCCGCCCAATACGGCCTGAGCCTGACGCAGAACCAGATTCGCAAGGGCGAGCCGGCCGAGCTGCTCGAGCAGATCGCGAACGCGGCCCACCAGCGTGTACAGCAGGCCGACCTCGCCCCGCTCGAGCAGTACGTCGATCCGCTCTTCGGCAAGTCGCGTCTGGTCCGCTGGGCCCGCGAGAAGTTCGGCGTCGACTTGCCCCTGGATGATCTGGCGTCCGCGGGCCGCGACGAAGCCGAGCGGATCATCAGCGAGCGCATGCGGGCCGCGTATCGCCGGCGCGAAATCGAGTACCCCGTCGCGGCGGTGATCGACTTCGCCCTCCAGCGCGGCGGCTCGAACGTCAACGAAATCTACGCCCGCATCGCCGCCTGGGCCAACCGCAAGTACGCCCTGGGCTGGACCTACGAGCACCTGGCCGGCAAAGGACCGGAGCAGATCTTCCAGGAACTGCGGGCGATCAACGAGGATTACCTCACCAACGGCCGGCTGGACGCGGAGATCGACACGGCCCTGGCGCAGCACAGCGGCGAGGCCCTCCTCGGCTGGGCCCGGCTGCGGTTCGGGGCCGTGCTCGACAGCCACCCGCTGAAGCTCGACGGCGATGTCCGGGAGCAGCTTCGCGAGTGCGGCTACCAGATGCTGCGCTACGAGCTGACGCAGCTCGAGCGGTATGTGCTGCTGACCACCTTCGACGCGCAGTGGAAGGACCACATGTACGGCATGGGCCTGCTGCGGAACTCCATCGGCCTCCGCGGCTATGCCGAACAGGACCCCAAGATCGCCTACAAACGCGAGGGCACGCGGATGTTCAACGAGATGCAGGAGAACATCCGCGAGCGCGTGACCGACCTCATCTTCAAGGTCCGCCTCGGCGGCTGGGGCGGCGAGGCCTACGGCGGCGAGGGCGGGGCGAAATCCACTCCGCTCCCCGGTGCCACCGGCGGCGGCACTGCCTACAGCGGCATGACCGCGGCCAAAGCCGACGCCACGGGCACCGGGTTCGCCACCGCGGCCGCCGATCAGGAAGCCGCCATGCGGCAACAAGGCGAGGGCGGCAAGCCCCGGACCATCCGCCGCGAGACGCCCAAGGTCGGCCGCAATGAGCCCTGCCCCTGCGGATCCGGCAAGAAGTATAAGCAGTGCTGCGGGCGCGGGAAATAGCGGGCCTGTGGCACCGCCGCCTCATGTGGCACCGCCGCCCCCGGCGGTGATCCTCCCTCATGTGGCACCGCCGCCCCCGGCGGTTAGGCCCCCGGCAAGTTCACGTCCCCTCCACCCACTCCCGCCACAGCCACGGATACTCCTCGACCGAGCTCACCAGCCCCCGACGGACCGGATTCTCGCAGACATACTCGCACACTGTCCGCGTGTTCTCGTCGCGCCTGAGAATGTGGTCGAACGATTCGTCCTGCCAGACATGCCCCCTCCGCCCCAGGGCCCGGTTGATGGTGTGCGCGGACGCCCCTTTGATCCCGCCCAGAATCTCTGCGAACCCGAATGGGCGGCCCATGGCGTCGGCCAGGGGGGTGAAAACCAGGTGAACATGATCGGGCATGACGACGGCCGCGTGCATCAGCAGCTTGGTACCGTGGTCGTGCAGACAGTGCTTGAGCACCGGGTCGCGCACAGCCTCCGGCAGTTTCCATCCGCCGTGTGTGCAGAAGGTCACAAAGACCGCTCGACCCTCCGCCTGAATGTGCGGCAGGTTGCGCCGGTACTCAGCCTTCGCCGGCTTGGCTTTCGGAACAGCCGAGGGCGGCTGTTCCACACCCCGTTATCCGTGCTCAGCCGGGGGCGGCTGAGCCGCACATTGTGGCACCGCCGCGCCGTGTCGTGAATCCTTATTCCGCTTGTTGCGTGCCATGGAGGCATTGTCCGATGTGCAAGCGGGACCGGCAACCTGGGGCTTGCTTGGGCTCAAGCACCGCCGTGTGACGGCTCCGCTGCCAGGCAACAGCCGAGGGCGGCTGAGCCACACCCCCCTGTCTCTGCTCAGCCGAGGGCGGCTGAGCCACAATCCTCCAGCCGCCCGCTCAACCCCCTGCCCCGCCTCCCGCTACAATCGGCCCATGCTCACCACGGCCGACCATCACGCCGCGTGGGACTGGCTGGCAAGCGCCCGCCGGCCACTGCTCGTCTCGCACCGACGGCCGGATGGGGATGCGCTGGGAGCTATCGCGGCACTAGGCCGGTCGCTGACCGGCGGCGAAACCGAAGCACGGGCCGTGCTCTTCGAGCCGTTGCCCGCCCGCTACGGCTTGCTCGAGGAACTGGTCGCCTGGCGCCGTTGGGATCAGCAGCGCGACGCGCTGACCGCGGAATGTGACGCGCTCGTGATCCTCGATACCTGCGCGCACGCGCAGCTCGAACCGCTGGCCGACTTCCTCCCCCGTGCCCCGCGGATTCTGGTGATCGACCACCACCCCACCCGCGACCCCATCGGCACGCGCCCGGGCGACCGGCGGCTGCTGGACGACACGGCCGGAGCGACGTGCCTGATCATCACCGAGTTGTTGCGGGCCGCCGGCCGACCCTTGGACGCACCGACCGCGACGGCGCTGCTCACGGGCCTTGCGACCGACTGCGGCTGGTTCCGATTCTCGAACACCGACGCACGGCTGCTGCGCGCCGCGGCCGGCCTGGTCGAGGCCGGCGCGCCGTTGCCCGCGGTCTATCGCCAAATCCACGAGCAGGACTCGCCCGCCCGGCTGCGACTGATCGCCCGGATGCTGGCCTCGTTGGAATTGCTGGCGGCTGGCCGCGTGGCGGTGGTGCGCCTGCGGCGGGCCGACTATGCGGCTGCGGGCGCGGATGACAGCATGAGCGAGGACCTGGTGAACGAAGTCGGGCGGCTGGCGGGCCTCGAGGTGATGCTGCTGTTCAACGAGGAGGCGGACGGCCGCGTGCGGGTCAACCTGCGCAGCAAGCGGGATGTGGACGTGTCACAGATCGCAGCGCTCTTCGGCGGCGGGGGGCACGCCCGGGCGGCCGGGGCGAGGCTGAACGGCTCGTTCGATGAGGCTGAGCGGCAGGTGACGGCGGCGGTGCTGAAGGCGCTGGAAGGCTGAGAGCCGCGGTCATTCCGCAGGCTCGGGCGCGTCCGCCTCCGCCCGCTCCTCGCGGTCGCGCTGTGCGCGCATCGCCTGCCACTCGTCGGCCGTCACGATCACCTCGCGGGCCTGGCTGCCCTTGTACTCGCCGACGATGCCGGCCGCGTACATCTGGTCGATCAGCCGGCTGGCCCGGCCGTAGCCGATGGTCAGGCGCCGCTGGAGCAGGCTGACCGAGCCGCGGCCGGCCTCGACGATGATGTCGACGGCCTGGTCGAAGAGTTCGTCGCGCTCGCCCTCGCCGGCGCTCTCAGAGCCGGGCAGGCGGACCAGCTCCGGGTGGAACTCGGGCCGGCGCTGCTCGGCCGCGTGCCGCACGACGCGCCGCAGCTCGTCATCGTCGACGAAGGTGCCCTGGGCCCGCACCAGCTTGCTGCTGCCGGGCGGCAGGAACAGCATGTCGCCCTGGCCCATGAGCACCTCGCCGCCGTTCTGGTCGAGCACGATCCGCGAGTCGAGCCGGCTGCTGACGCGGAAACAGATGCGGCTCGGCAGGTTGCTCTTGATCAGCCCGGTGACGACGTTCGCCTGCGGCCGCTGCGTGCTGACGATCAGGTGGATGCCGACGGCCCGGCTCTTCTGGGCGATGCGGCAGAGGAAGAACTCGACCTCCTTGGGCGAGAGCATCATCAGGTCGGCCAGCTCGTCGATCATGATCACGATGTACGGCAGCCGCACGGGGATCTTGGCCATTTCCTCGTCGGAAGCCGGCTTGAGCCGTTCGCACAACCCGGTATAGCCCAGCCGGTTGTACGAGCGGATGTCCTTGACGCCCGCCTCGGCCAGCAGCGCGTAGCGCTCGTCCATCTTGGTCGACGCCCAGTCGAGGATGCCCTCGGCCTTGCTGACCTCGGTCACGATCGGGCAGATCAGGTGCGGGACATCCTTGTACATCGCCAGCTCGACCACCTTCGGGTCGATCAGGATCAGGTTCACCTCGCTCGGCGAGCGCGTCATCAGCACCGACGAGATCAGGCTCGTCACGCATACACTCTTGCCCGAGCCGGTCGTGCCCGCAATCAGCAGGTGCGGCATACGGGTCAGGTCCGCGACCAGCGGCTGGCCGGCCGCGTCCTTGCCCAGGAACAGCGGCAGCGCGTACTGCTCGACCCGCGGGCCGGCGAGCTCCATCACGTCGCGCAGCCGCACCTTCTCCTTGTCGATATTCGGGACCTCGATGCCGATCGTGCTCTTGCCGGGCAGCGGCGCGACCACCCGCACGGCCGGGGCCTTCAGCGCCCGGGCCATGTCGTTCGACAGCGAGGCGATCTGGCTGACCTTGATCCCCGGCGCCAGCTTCAGCTCGAACACCGTGATCACCGGCCCGGTCTCGATCGCGACCACCTCAACCGCGAGCCGGAACTCGTTCAAGGTCTGCTCGAGCACGTAGGCCTTTTCGCGGCAAGCGGTCTCGATCGCCGCCTTGTCCAGGGCGACGGCGCGGTCGAGCAGGTTGAGCGGCGGCAACTCATAGTCGTCGTCCGCGGGGCGCCGCAGCTCGGGCGGAACGGGGGCGGGCTTGCGCGGCGGCGGCGCGAGGTCCTTGATCAGCAGTTGGCGCGGGGCGGCCGGCTTCGACGTGCTCGGCTCGGCCTCGTCGGCGGGCTGCCCGGCCTCATCCTCCGCAGCCTCAGGCGCGGTTGGCGGCGGCGCCCGGGCCGGCCGGGGGGCCGCGGCAGGCTCGGGCTCGTCAGCCTCCTCCTCGTCCGTGTCGGCGGGTTCGCTGCGCTGCTTCCGGAGCGCGACCGCCTCGCTGCGGGCCGGCTTGCCGCCCGGGGCGGGCGGGGCACCGACGCGGCCGGGGTTGCCGTTCCCGCCGGACAGCCTCTCGGTCAGGGTGCCGGCGACGTTGTTCGCGATCGTCACGCCCGCGCCCGCGACCAGCGTCCCGCCCCGAACGATGACCGGGGCCGAGCTCGTCCCCGCCCACCGCAACCAGCGCAGCGCAACGAGCAGCACGTTGTCGGCGGCCAGCACCAGGCCGACCAGCAGCGACAGGCCCAGCAGGAGCAGACTGCCGAACGGCTGGAGATGCCGGACGAGGAAGCTCCCCAGGATCAATCCGACCGCGCCGCCCGGCCCGGTGATCAAATAGCGCTCCGAAGGTTGCAGGAGCAGGAAGGCCAGGGCCGCCGAGGCCGCCCCCACCAGTAGCAAGCCGACGAATCTCAGATACAGGTCGCCCAGCGGGGCCCGCTTGCCGGCCGCGATGACGAACCCGTGCAGCACCGCCAGGACGGGGTAGACCCCGACTCCGAACGTCAGGAATGAATGGTACGCAAGCCAGGCGCCGACCGGGCCGCAAAGGTTGTGGATCGTGCGGGGCGGCGGCAGCCACACCCCCTCGGCCGGCGGATCGGCGGGATCGAAGCTCAGCACGCAGGCCCAGCCGAACAGACAGACCAGCCAGCCCAGCGCGACCAGACAGAAGCGCAGCGCCGCCCGGCGCTCATCCGTGCGCGACATGCGACCGTCCCTGTGCTTCCCGACCGGCGCGGCCGGGGCCGGGCGCCATGATATCGCATTGCCGGCCGGAACTCGATAACCTATGGAGCCTTCCGGACGACCGGCCGCGTCCGGGCGCGGGTCGCGCTCGGGTCGGCCGAAAGAGCACAGGAGCGAACCCGGCATGGCCCGCAGGAATCCGCTGGCGGCGAGCGTGGCGCGGCTGGGCGGCTTCACCACCGGGGGGGTGCTGTCGACGCTCGATGAGTTCGGCCGCTTCTGGACGTTCAGCGCGTACGCGGCTTCGTTCGTGCCGCGGGAGCTGCTGACGGTCCGGGGTTGGCGGCGGCTGCTGCCGCAGGCGTTTCAGATCGGGGCCCGCTCGACGCCGGTGGTGATGCTGACCGGGACGTTCATCGGGATGGTGCTGATCGTGCAGGGCTGGGCGCAGTTCGACGCGTCGAACATGACCGACCGGCTGGGAGCGATCATCATCGTGTCGCTGTGCCAGGAACTGGGGCCGGTGCTGGCCGGCGTGATGCTGGCGGGGCGGGCGGGCGGCGCACTGGCGGCGGAATTGGGCACGATGAACGTGACGGAGCAGCTCCTGGCGCTGCGCAGCATGGGCGCCGACCCGATTCGCTACCTGGTCACGCCGCGGGTGGTGGCGTGCGTCGTGCTGACGCCGCTGCTGACCGCGTACGCGAACCTCATGGGCACGCTGGGCGCGTGGGTGGTGTACGTGGGCGTCTTCAACGGCGAATCGGAGCCGTTCTGGCGGCACGTCCAGAACACGGTCGAGCTGTGGGACCTGGGCAGCGGGCTCTTCAAGAGCGTGTTCTTCGGAGCGGTGATCGGCCTGGTGAGCTGCTTCAACGGGTTCCACTGCAAGCCGGGGGCCGAGGGCGTCGGTCAGGCGTGCACGCAGAGCTTCGTGCTCAGCTTCATCCTGATCCTGCTGCTGGACCTGTTCCTGAACTTCCTGCTCAACGGCTTCTACGAGATCTGGTACGGGTTCCGGTCGCTGATCTGAGCGAGGCATCAAGATGTGCGACGGTGGCAACCTGGGAACGCGGGAACGCACGGCGCGCCCTCGTCCATCCTCACTCTCCCGCCTTCCCGCCCTCTCACCTCGCCCTCTCGTGGATGTACGCAAATGACCGGGTCGCCCCCCATCATCGAGCTCCGCGGCGTCAGCAAGGCCTTCGGCCGCCAACGCGTGCTGGACAACATCGACCTCGCGGTCGAGCGCGGCCGGAACACGGTCATCATCGGCCGCTCGGGCACGGGCAAGAGCGTGCTGCTGCGGCACATCGTCGGTCTGCTCCGGCCGGACCGTGGCGAGGTGTATTTCGAGGGGCAGCGCATCGACCGCCTGAGCGAGCGGGCCCTCGTGCCGATCCGGCGGCAGATCAGCTTCGTATTCCAGCTCAACGCGCTGTTCGACTCGATGACCGTTCTCGAAAACGTCTGTTTTCCGATGACTGAAAACAGCGAGGCCAAGCTCGACCCCGCCCGCATCCGCAAGATCGCTCGGCGCTGCCTCGAAATCGTCGGCCTCGAGACGTTCGGCCACAAGCGCCCGGCCGAGCTGTCGGGCGGCGAGCGCAAACGGGTGGCCGTGGCCCGGGCGATCGCGATGGAGCCGCCGCCGAAAGTGATCCTCTACGACGAGCCGACGGCCGGGCTCGACCCGCAGCGCTCGGATGTGGTCAACAAGCTCATCCGCCAGCTCCAGAACGAAGTGCGCATCACGGGCGTGGTGGTCACGCACGACATGCGAACCGCCGCCACGGTCGGCGACCGCGTGCTGATGCTCTCCGACGGCCGCTTTCTGGCCGACGGGACGCCCGAGGAAGTGTTGCGGGCCGAGGAGCCGCACGTGCGGCGCTTCGTCCAGGGCGAGGCCGAGCCCGAGGACATCCGTACGCTGACGGCGTAGACCCCGCGCCGCGCGGCGCTCAGCGGATGCGGACGATGCGGTTGTGGCCGTCGACCGCGTACAGCCGCAGCTCGCCGTTCTCGCTCGTGAACGCGACGTCGGTCGGATTCGTGAGCTGCGCGTCGCCCGCGAACGTGCCGAGCGCCGCGCGCAGCTCCTCGACCGGTTCCGTCGAACCGCCGGGAAGCCGATGCCACTCCTCCGAACCGGCCGGCAGCCGATACCAGAGCACGCTACCTCGCTCCCCATCGGTGACGGCCATCTCGACGATATCCGAATCGCGCGTGTCCCACACCGCCAGACCGATCTCCGGGCCGGCCTGCGCATCCCCGACCGGAACGGGCAGCGGCTGGCCGACCGGCGCGATCTTTCTGCCCGCCAGCTTCAGTCGAAACACGCGGCTGCTGCGGTCCGCGTGGCGGTCAAGCACATAGCATTCGTTCTCGGACCTCGTGCTGTGCGCAACGGCCGCGGGGTAAAACGCGCTGCCGTCCTCCGGCCGCCACTGGGCGATGAAGGCCGTGAAGCGGTCCCACACGACCACCCGGCCGTTGCCCGTGTCGGCGATGACGATGTGCTCGTGGCCGCCGTCGCCGCGGATCGTCGCCAGCCCGCGCGGATTTCGCAGCTCGCGCAACTCGCCGCTTCCACCCGGCGTGCCGCCGCCGAACTCGATGCGCAAATGCAGCCCTTCCTTCGGCCCGGCCGCAAACAGCGGTTTGTCGAGCGTCAGCGTGATCGGCTCGGTCCACGGCTTCCGCTCGTCGCGCTCGCGGGCGGATTCGCTCGTCGCGATGATCCGCGCCGACACCTCTTCCGTGGCCGCCCAGTCGCCCACGTTGATCGCGGCCCGGGCGTCCGCGTCCGGCCGGATCGTCACCGTGAAGGGCGCCGCGGCCGAGAACGCGGCGACTTCACAGTCCGCAATCGTCTGCACGACGGGGTGGTGCCCCTCGTGCCGGTCGGGCTTGTCGAACTGGATCAGGTCGAAGAAGCGCTCGGAGTCGGGCAGGTCGCTCGCGACGAGTGTCGCGTAGCAGCGCTGCGGCCAGAAAGCCCGCGCAGCGACGATCTTCGCGGCCGTGTGGCCGAAGCGGAAGTGCTTGACGAACTCCTCGGCCGGCGTGGTGCCGCGGCAGAGGACGCCGAACGGCTCGGCCTTGCCGCAGTTGGTCGAGACCAGCAGCCGGCCGTCGCCGGTGTCGCACACGCTGTTGACATGTTCGAGCGCGATGGCGTACACGCGTCGCGGCAGCGACTCGGTGCTGTCGGGCAGGATTTCGGTCACGTAGTACGCGGCGCGGTAGCGCCCCCCCGTGAACCAGTCGGCCGCCCCGAGGTCATCCGCGAAGTGGCCGGCCGGGTCACGATCGACAAGCCGCTCGAACGCGTACGTCGGCTCCCACCGCCGATAGACGCGGTACTCCGCCGCGCGCTCCGGGCTGTTCATGCTGATTGTGACGTGCCGCCCTTGGACGGCCGCGGTGACCGCGGCGCGCGGCGCCGGTGCGCCGGCCTTGTAGAGCGTCTTGAAATCCCACGTCCAGCCCGCGCGGCTGCGCAGCGATTCGTGCATCAGTGTGTAGCGGCTGTGGGCGTGCGTGTCCTCTGCGCCCCAGATCATGAAGTCGCTGTAGCCCGGCAGCTCGACGGTGAAGATCTGCGCGAGCGCGTCGAGCGCCGGCCCTTCCCACTGCTTGAGGTTGAACGGCTCGAAGACGCGGTAGCGCGCCCCCTCGCTCCCTCGATCCCGCGCTCCCTCGATCCCGCCCGGGAGCCCCGGGTCCCACGTCCCGTCCGGGCCCGTCACGCCCTGGCTGTGCAGCTTGCCGCCCGGGTACAGCCACAGCGACAGCTTCGCATCGGGCACCGGCGCACCGTCGCGGTCGAGCACCCGCACACGGATGCGCTCCGGCAACATCTTGTGCCACGCCCAACCCAGCCCATAGCGGGCGCCCTCGATGTAGCGATGCAGGTCGCAGGTGGCCTCGCCGATGATCGCGTGCCCCGAGCAGTAACTATCCAGCCCCCACGCGTACGTGTACATCTGCACCGGCTCGCCGTCCGCCAGCCGGATGTCACGCTGCCCGGTCGGGAAAATGAAGTAGTGGTACAAATCGCCGATGCGGTGGAACAGGTGGCCGGTCTCGTGCAACTCCGCCCCGCCGTCGGCCGCGTCGAACCGCTCGTAGTCGCCCCACAGACCGAGCCAGTGCTCATTCTCGCGCGGCCCCTCATAGAACGACCAGTCGTCCGCGCGGTTCAGCGGCTTCAGGCCGTTGCGGCCCTGGGGGTCGTACAAGCGGTAGCTGTCAAACGCGATCCGCTGCCACACGTCCTGCCCGTCGCTCGTGCGGCTCCGCTCCCACATGCACTGCACCGCGTCGGCCAGCTTGCGGCCGTAATACTCCTTCGACTCCGGATCGCCGGCCACGACCGGGGCCCGCCACGCCAGCGTGTTGATCTTCCGCTCGGGCTTGCCCTCGATACCCTCCGGCGTCGGATGGGGCGGGGCGTCCACGTCGTACCGCAGCACCGGGCGGAACAGCAGTGAATTCAGTGCCAGCTCGTAGCGGTCGTTCCGCTCGTTCTCGTCGCCCTCGTACTCCACCCGCAGAATCAGCCAGCGCTCGCCGATTTCGCGGACATTGATCCGCTTCCACGTCCAGCCGTCCGGCTGCTCGAGCGCAAACGGCCACTTCAGCTTGACCGGCACCACTGCATACTTCGGATTGGCTGGGTCAAACGGCGGGATGGGCTGATCGATCGTGAACGTGAAATCCGCCCCCGATCGCCCAGCCTCTTCGCCCTCGCTCCCTTGACCCCTCGCTCCCTTGATCCCTCGCACAACGTCGGCGTTCCTCTCGGCCGCATCGACCCACGCCCGCAGCGTCACCTTCCCCGCCGGAATCGCCGCACGCCCGTTGTTCTTGATGTGAACTTCGTACGTGACCTCCTCGCCCTCGTGCGGCCAGCCGAAGTGCTCGTCCGGCTCCCACGGCCAGTCGCCGTCCTGCCATTCCTTCGGCACCCCCAGCCGGTACACCGGGGTGCGGTGCGCGAATGAGATCTCGACGTCGTCGTCGCCGTGGAACTGCCACGGCTTCCACAGCTTCTCCTTCCGCTCATCCACGTCCATCGAGATGTACCCGAACACCCGGCCGCCGCCGGCCGCCACGATCCGCCCCCCCGCCGGCCGCTGCCCGGCCATGATCGCCCGGGTCTGCCCCTGCTCCTGGCCGCTCAGCTTCGCGCCCGCGAACGTCTCATCCGGTCGAACCCACGCGGTTTTATACCGCTCCGCCTGCTTCGGCGCGACCGAGAATCGCATCTCCGGCGCGTCGCGCACGACCGTCGCCAGGTACGCGAAGCCGTCCTTCAGGAAGTCGCACGCCACGACCGGCCCGCCGCTGCCGTGCCCCGCCGGCCAGTCCGCCTGAGTCTGAATCGTCGGCTTGGCCAACGTGAACTTCGGCTGGTTTCTGCCGAGGGACAAACGCTTCCCCTCGGTCAGCGTCACGTACACCTGCCGCGGGCCGAACCCCAGCAGCAGCGCATCGCGGCCCGTGCCCCAGAAATCGCCGGCTGCGAGCGCGGTCGGGACGCTCGCCAGCGCGGGCTCGAGCTCGGCGAGTTCGTTGAGGCCCAGGAGCGTCCGCAACGTCCACGCGTCGCCGTCCGGCCAGGCCGGCGGCGCGTATACGCCGAGCGAGGCTTTGCCACTGGGGCTGACGGCCAGCACGATCAACTGATCGCGGCCGAGCCCAAGAATGTCGCCGGCCGCCGTCGCGAGCAGCTTATTTCCACCCAGATGCAGCAGCGGCGGCGACCACTGCCCCTCGCCCGCGACGGGCCCCCGGGCGTCGGCCGGCCGCGGGATGCGGGTCGAGCCGACCTCCCCCAGCCGCTTCCACGGCCGGGTGCTGAATGTCTCGGGCGGGTCGTAGACGCGGACGACGATGCCCTGCTCGGCCGTCTCGCCGATCGTCACGACATACTCTTTTCCCATCGGCTGCGGCCAGAAATCGCCGACTGCCAATCCGCCGGGCAGCACGTCGGCGTACTGGCCCGAGGCGTCGCGCCAGCGGAGCAGCCAGGGGCCGTCCTTCACGCGCAGCGGCGGCTCGTAAACGCAAAGCACCCGGCCGCCGGCGCCGTCGTCCTCGATCGTGACCAGGTAGCCGAAGCCAAAGCCCCAGTGCTGCGGCCCGGCGGCGGCGAAGGGAGAGGACGTCAACAGGATGGTGGCCAGCATCAGCGTCGCGATGGGACGATTCGTGATCGCCTGGGCGGCCGCCACGGCCCCCCCGCGAACGTCAGCTTGTGCGGACATGGGTACTCCGGCCCGCGGCACCAGGAGGCGCATCGTTCGCCCGTGGGACGCGCTGCTTGCCCGGCCGCATGTGCGGAGGATTCTACCGGCTGCCCCCCAGGCGTGTACTCCGGGCCCAATGCGGCCGGGGCGCTCACCCTGGCGGGCGGCGCCCCGAACGGTCCTCGGGTGCGAGACTTGTT
Source organism: uncultured Planctomycetales bacterium (assembly GCA_964564785.1). Classification (GTDB taxonomy): domain Bacteria; phylum Planctomycetota; class Phycisphaerae; order UBA1845; family Fen-1342; genus CAZMCT01. The sequence continues at coordinate 8,535 of CAZMCT010000011.1, read as the reverse complement.
CCGTGCCCTCAGCGCCGCATCAGGCATACAGGTCCAGGAACATGGCTCGGAACCCGCTGACGGACGAAGCGATGTGCACGTTGCCCGTGATCTCCAGCACGTCCGCGAACTGGCGGACCGAGGCGGTCAGCTCCTCCAGCGCTGTCGGCGGCTGGGCATAGGTCGACCCGGTCTCCAGGGGCTGCTGCCGCGCCCGCGGCGCACTTTCGACCACGCGGTGCACGGGCGGTGGCCGGGCGGCCGGCGGTGCTGTCACCGCTCCGACCGACACCGCTGTTGTGTTCAACTGGCCGAGCATGGCGGCTCTCCCGAACAACCTCGATTCGGAAGCGCGCGTCCCTATTCCCGCCGCAAACCGGCGGGCCGCCGCAAATCTCGACCGTCGCGCCCCAACGCGCGGCGGGTGGCCGGCAAGCTGCTGTGTCCCGGAAGCGTCCCCGGAAGCGTCGTCTCCGCGGTAACCGCCGTGCGAGCCGTGCCGCTCGGGTTTGCGGCCCGGCCGCCGGGGTCCGCCGCAGGTCCCGTAACCCGGGAGCCTGGGGAAGGGCGTGTCCAGCAGGAGTGTTCCAATCACCCGGCCGAAATGCAAATGCACGTCGCACCACACACGCGCCCGCGCCCCGGCGGGCGCCGCGCCGTCGGCACTTCTTATCAGCCGCGGTTGATTCGGTCGCCCTGTGCTGGTCACTGCCGCGAGCCCCGGCGGCTGTGAGCGGGCCGCTCGGCGGGGGGCTGGCGTCACGTCGCGTGCGTGAGAGCGCCGGCTCAGCCGGCAGTTGAAAGGGTTCTGCGGGCGTGCTAACGTACGCTGCACGCTGGCCGGACGAAACGCGATCCCGGAGAGGTGACCGAGTGGCTTAAGGTAACGGTTTGCTAAACCGTCGTACGGGGTAAACCTGTACCGGGGGTTCGAATCCCCCCCTCTCCGTTTCTCCCAGACCCTGCGTCCTCGCGCACGTCGTCGCTACCCCGTGCTCCAATGCGGTGTTGCACGGGCGCGTCGTTCGCGCCACCGGTGTACGACAGCGCCCCACCCTGCATATCCGTGAGCGGGTTCAGCGCAACAGCGACGACAACGGGCTGTACAACGGCTTCGGCGCCCGCCGCCACCTCGCCCCGCGCCTGTTCCGCAGCGGACCGCCGAGCTGCGAAACCACGATCCCCGCGAACATCAGCGCGCAACCCGCGAGCTCCCGCGCGCCCAGCCGCTCGCCCAGCAGCCACCAGCCGCTCGCGGCCGCGAACACCGCCTCGAGCGACATGAGCAGCGCCGCGTGCGCCGGCGGCGCCGAGCGCTGCCCGACCACCTGCAACGTATACGCGATGCCAACCGAGCAGAACCCGCCGTAGGCCAGCTCCCAACGCCCTGCCCAGAGCCCCTCCCACGTCGCCCGCTCGCGCACCAGCGCGACCGCCACGCTCAGCACGCTCGTCACCGCGAACTGCACGGCCGCGAGCCGCAGCGGGTCCAGCCGCGGCGCGATCCGCCCCATCAGCAGCACGTGCACGCCCCACGCCACCGCGCAGCCCAGGACGAGCAGGTCGCCGCGGTCGATCTCCACTTTGCCCGAAATACTGAGCAGGTACAGCCCCACGGCCGCCAACATGGCGCCGGCCCAGGTCGCGGCCGGCGTACGGTTGCCGATCAGCAAGCCCAGCAGTGGCACGAACAGCACGTAAAGCCCGGTGATGAACCCGGCCTTGCCGGCCGCGGTGGATTGCAAGCCGCTCTGCTGGAGCGAGGCGCCAACGAACAGCACCAGCCCCGCCAGCAGCCCGCCGGGCCATACGCCGCGGAAGAGCGCCGGTTCGGGACCGCGACCCGCCGTGTTGGTGGCGCGCGCGGCGCCCGCCGTGGACGGGGCGCTGGACCGCGCGACGAGCGGCAGCAGCACCAGCGTACCCAGCGCAAACCGGATCCCGTTGAACGTCCAGGGCCCCATGTGCTGCATGGCCGAGCGCTGCGCGACGAACGCCGCGCCCCAGATCACGCTCGTGATCAGCAGCAGCAGGTCGGCCCGGACCGTACGTGCGTGCATCACGGGCAGTATACCGTTCGAGACGTGTGGCGCAGCCGCCCGCGGCTGTGTCATCAGAACCGCACGGTTTCCAGGGCCGCCTCGACGACGCGGCGACTGTCGGGGAGATATGTGAGCTCGTTCTGGAAGTAGGGGATGATCGCGTCGTAGCCGGTGACGCGCCGCACCGGGGCCTCGAGGTACATCAGGCTGCCCTCGACAATGCGGGCCACGATCTCGGCGCCCACGCCGCAGTGCCGCGGGGCCTCGTGCACCACCACCGCCCGGCCGGTGCGGCGCACGGACGTCTGAATCAGTTCGGCGTCGAGCGGCGCGACGCTGAGCAGGTCGAGCACCTCGGCCTCGATCCCGTGCTCCTCCGACAGCTCCTCGGCCGCCTCGAGCGTCACGCGCAGCATCGCCCCGTATGAAATCAGTGTGATCTCCCGGCCCGAACGGGCGACGACGCCCTTGCCGATCGGCAGCGTCTCGGGCTCGTCGGGCACCTCCTCGCGCACGGCTCGGTACATCGCTTTCGGCTCGAAGAAAATCACCGGGTCGGGATCGAGGATCGCGCTGCGCAGCAAGGCCCGCGCGTTCCGCGGCCCGGAGGGAATCACGACCTTCAGCCCCGGCAGGTGCGCGTAGGTCGCCTCGGGCGCCTCACTGTGGTGCTCGATCGCCCGGATCCCGCCGCCGTAGGGCATGCGGATCACCAGCGGGCACGTGTAGCGGCCGCGGGTCCGGTTCCGCAGCCGGCGGACGTGGTTCTCCACCTGGTGAAACGCCTGGAACGAGAAGCCGTCAAACTGGAGCTCGCAGATCGGGCGAAAGCCTGCGATCGCCAGCCCGACCCCTGCGCCGACGATCGCCGCCTCGGCCAGCGGCGTGTCGATGCAGCGGTTGGGGCCGAACTCTTGGAGCAGCCCCTCGGTTACACGGAACACGCCCTCGTCGCGGCCCACGTCCTGACCCAGCACGAGCACGTTCGGGTCCGCGCGCATCGCTTCCGCCATCGCGAGATTGAGCGCCTTCACCATCGTGAGTTGAGCCACGTGCGTTCCTCGGATGCACCGCAGTGGAGGGACGAAGGGATCAAGGGATCGACGTCGCGCGGGCCGGGCGCGCTTTCCGATCACCTTTCCTTCTCTCACTTCACCTTGATCCCTTGATCTCGCGCGCCCTTGATTCCTCCACGTTCTTCTCCGTGCCTTTGTCCCGCTGTGTTCGTCTTTTCCTCCCGCCGACCCAGCCGTGCCTCCAGCTCGGCGAGCTGCGCCGCCAGGTCCGGCGTCAGCTCCGCATACTGGTGCCGCAGGAACTCGGCCGGATCGGACCGGTACGACTCGTACGCCCGCACCTCCCGGTCCAGCTCGGCCGCGATCTCCTCGTCGATCACCTGTTGCACCTTGTCGCTGAGAATCTGCTTTCGCTCGCGGAGGTAGCGCGCCAGCCGGATCAGCGGGTCGCGCGGCTCCCACTCCTTCACTTCCTCTTCGCCGCGGTATTTCTTCGGGTCGTCCGCGGTCGTGTGCATGGCCAGCCGGTACGTCACGGCCTCGATCAGCGTCGGTCCGCCGCCCGTGCGGGCCTTCTCCAGGGCCTCGCGCGTCGCGACGATCATGCTCAGCAGGTCGTTGCCGTCCACCTGTAGACCGTCCAGCCCGTACGCGATCGCCTTTTGCGCGATCGTCGGCGACCGCGTCTGGTTGCAGCGCGGAATCGAGATCGCCCACTGGTTGTTTTGCACCACCATCACCAGCGGCAGGTTGTACACGCCCGCGAAGTTCAGCGCCTCGTGAAAGTCCCCCTCGCTCGTCCCCCCGTCGCCGCAGAACGTCACGCACACCCGCCCGTCGCCCCGCAGCTTGCACCCCCACGCGATCCCCATTCCGTACTGGCACTGCGACGCGATCGGCACGCAGATCGGCAGATCGTTCACACCGTCCGGTACCGCGTTTCCTGCTTCAAACCCGCCCCAGTACAGCATCCACGTGTGCATCGGCCAGCCGCGCCACAGCAGCCCCGCCGTCTCGCGGAACGTCGGCACCAGCCAGTCGTCCGGCCGCATCGCGTACGCCACCCCCAGAGCCGCCGCCTCCTGCCCCTTGCTCGGCCCGTAGGTCCCCATCCGCCCCTGCCGTTGCAGCATCAGGCAGCGCTCGTCCAGTCGCCGCGAGGCCAGCATCGTCTTGTAGAGCTTCAGCAGGTCGGCGTCCGGGACCGCCGGCTCCAGGGCCGCGTCGAGCTGTCCGTCCGCGGTCAGGACGCTCAGCGATTCGAGTCGATGGGGGATTGCGATCGGCTCACGCGGCACGACAATTCCTCGCAGAAGGTGGACACGGCCCAGATGGCAGCGAACAACCGCTATGCCATTGTAGCCCCCACGCCCTACGCCGCCAAGAATGCCAACCGCTTCTGGCCAAGAGCTGTGACTGGATCGCTGAGAACGGAGCGCTTCTTTCAGTCCACCAGGTCATCCACCACGCGCTGCACCTCATCCAGCCCCTCATCCGCGGCGTCCAGCACCGCCTCCCCGGCTTGCAGTACCGTCGGATCGCCACCCCGCGGCGAGAACCGGTTATAGGTCGGGTCGTCCCGTAGGCAGCCCGACAGCAACACCGCCGCGGCCACCGCCAGCAGCCCGACGGCCGCCCGCCGCGCCCACCCGCGGCCACATGAAGCGAGTCGCGGCGGCGGGCGGTGGGGCGATCGCCAGTATGCGCAGTCGTGCGTCTCAGTGAGCATCGCTTGCCCAGCGGCCGCCGCGCGCGGCTCCTGCGGCCGGCGGTGTGGTCGCCGGCCGTTTTCCTTATCGGCAGGCGGCGCGCTCCGGAAAACCGCAAATCTGACGGGGCGCGTGCTGATGGAGCGCTCCGCGCCCGAAACGCCGCCGGCCGACGCGTCCCACTCCCCTGCGGAATCCAGCAGCACCGGACCGCGTCGCCCTCGCGTCCGCGTCGGGCGCGGACCGGACTCCGCCTAGCGCCCCGCCAGCAGCACCCCCAACACGCTCTCCCCCGCGCCGAGCATCCATCCCCCCGCGGCCGCATCCGCCTCGCTGAACGGCCGCGGCTCGACGGCCGCAACCCCGCTGCCCGCCACGCAAAACGGCGGCGGCTCAGCCCCATGCTGCGTCGTGACCGTCGACGTCACGTGATCGGGCGCGACCGCGATCCGCCACGCCTCGTTCGCCCGCAGCTTCGCCAGCAGCGGCCCGACGATGTGTTCGTCCGTGCGCTCCAGCGCCTTCACTTTCTCCGCCGCGCGGCCCTCGTGCGCCGCCTCGTCCGGCGCCTCGACGTGCACCACGACCAGGTCGTACGTGTCCAGCGCGCGCACCGCCGCCAGCCCCTTCGCCGCGTAGTCCGTGTCGAGATAACCCGTCGCACCCGGCACCTCGAGCAGGTCGAGCCCCATCAGCACCGCCAGCCCGCGGATGATGTCCACGGCCGTGATCACCGCCCCGCGCACCCCGTACCGCTCCGCCAGCGGCTCCAGCCGCGTCGGCCGCCCCTGCCCCCACAGCCACACCCCCGTCACCGGCACGCGCCCCGCCGCCCGCCGCGCGCGGTTGACCGCGTGCTCGCCGAACAGCTCCTCGCTGCGCTGCATAATCGCGCGGACCCGCTCCGCCCCGGACCCACGCGGCAGATGCTCCGCGATCGGCCGGTTCGGAATGTCGTGCGGCGGCATTGTCTCAACGCGTAGCCCGGCCGCGCCATCCATGACCATCAGGTTTCGATAGCTGACCCCGGCGTGAAACGCACAGCCCCGCAGCGCCGCGTCGCCCCCACGGGCCGCCTGGTTGAGCAGTTCCACCAGGCACCTGCCTTCGTCGCTGGAGATATGGTCCGCGGTGAAATCTTTCATTTGCCCGTCGAGCACGGTCACGAAGTTGCAGCGGAAAATCAGCTCGTCCGGCCCGACCGCCAGCCCGCGGGCCGCGGCCTCGATCGGCGCCCGGCCGGTGTAGTAGCGGTGCGGGTCGTAGCCGAACAGCGCCAGCGTCCCGACGTCCGTGCCGGGCGTGAAGCCGGCGGGGATCGTCCGCATGCGCCCCAGCCGCCCGTGGCCGGCAATCCAGTCCATGTGCGGGATGCGGGCGGCCTGCAGCGGCGTCTGGCCGCCGAGCTGCGGCAGCGGATCGTCAGCCGCCCCGTCGGGCAAGATGATTGCGCACTTCATGCCGCTCATGATACGCGCGTTGTCCAGTAGCGCCGGACCTCCGCGTCCGGTCAGTTCGCGCCGCGACTGCCAGGGAGCGGCTGCGCGCCGCCCGGCCTTTCGGCGCGTCACACCGTTTTGACGCACTCCACACGCGGCCCTACAATTCTCCCGCCACGTCGCCCGGTGGTGTAGCAGGAGTCGAGATGGAGCTGACCATCGCCGAACTGTGTGCCGCGCTCGAACAGTGGGGCATGAAACCGGTCGTCCGTGGCGACAGCGTCCGGCGCATCACGCGCGTGGCCACGCTCGAGGACGCGACCGAAACCGACATCTCGTTCCTCTCTAACCCCAAGTACGAGAAGCTCTTACATACGACCCGGGCCGCGGCCGTCGTCTGCCGGCACGGCGTGGTCGCCCCCGATCGGCTCAACCTGATCCAGGTCGAAGACCCGTACGCCGCCATCACCGTCCTGATCGTCAAGCTGCACGGCTACCGGCAGCACCGGCCGGTCCGGCCGCACGACCAGTGCACGCACATCCATGAAACCGCGGTGATCGGCGAGAACGCGACGATCCATCCCGGCGTGGTGATCGACGAGCACGTGACGATCGGCCGCGACGCCATCATCTACCCCGGCTGCTACATCGGCCCGCGCTGCCGCATCGGCGACCGCGTGCTGCTGTATCCCAACGTGGTGCTGTACGAGGACACGATTCTCGGCGAGCGCGTCACGATTCACGCCAACACCGTGATCGGCGAGGACGGCCTCGGCTACGCCCCGGTCGGCGGCCAGTGGATCAAGATCCCGCAGATCGGCCACGTCGAGATCGAAAGCGATGTCGAGATCGGCGCGAACTGCGCCATCGACCGGGCCACGCTCGGCCGCACGCGGATCGGCCGCGGGACGAAGTTCAGCAACCTGATCGCGATCGGACACGGGACGCAGATCGGCGAGCACTGCCTGTTCGTGGCTCAGGTGGGCGTGGCCGGGTCGGTGACGGTTGGGTCGCGCGTGACCATGGCCGGTCAGGCGGGGGTCGTCGGGCACATCCGCATTGGCGACGGGGCGACGGTGGGGGCGAAGGCGGGCGTGACGCACGCCGTGCCCGACGGCGAGACGGTCCTCGGCGCGCCGGCCATTCCGGTCCACGACATGCGACGCCAAGTCGCGTATCTGGCCCGTCTGCCCGAGCTGCACAAGCGCGTCAAGCAGCTCGAAAAGGAGCTGGCGGAGCTGCGGAGCCGGCTGGGGCTCGAGGCGGGCCAGGTCTGAACGTGCCGACGCACGCGGCCGCGGACGAATGTCGACATCACTCAGCAACCCGACCTCACCGCTGGGTCTGATCGCCGGCGAGGGCGAACTGCCGAAGCTCGTGGCGCGCGGGGCGCGGGCCGCGGGGCGGCGCGTGGCGATCGTCGCGCTGCGCGGCTCGGCCGACGCCGGGCTGCGCGAGCTGGCCGACGCGTTCTGCTGGCGCGGCATCGTGCAGGTCGGGCGCTGGTGCCGGGTCCTGCGGCGGGCGGGCTGCCGCGAAGTGGTGATGGCCGGGCGGGTCCGCAAGGCCCGCATGTTCGAGGGCCCCCGCTGGTTGCAATACTTGCAGTACGTGCCCGACCTCACGAGCATACGCCTCTGGTACTGGCACACGCGCGACAAGCGGAACGATTCGCTCCTGCGGGCCGTCGCCGACGAGCTCGCGCGGCAAGGACTGACCGTGATCGACTCGACCCGCTATTGCCCCGAGGCGCTCGCCCCGGCCGGTCTGCTCACGCCGGGCGAGCTGCCCGCGCGCGTGCTGGCCGACGTCGAGTTCGGCTGGCCGCTGGCGCGCGAGCTCGCGCGGCTCGACATCGGCCAGGCGCTGGCGGTGAAGGAACGCGAGGTCATCGCGGTCGAGGCCATCGAAGGAACGGATCGGCTGATCGAGCGGGCGGGCGAGCTCTGTCGCCAGGGCGGCTGGACGCTGATCAAGCTCGCCAAGCCCGAGCAGGACATGCGCTTCGACGTGCCGACGATCGGCCCGCAGACGATCGAGAACCTCCGCCGCGCTCGGGCCGCAGCCCTGGTGGTCGAGGCCGGCCGCACGATCATCCTCGAGCGCGAGCGGATGCTGGAGCTGGCGCGGCAGTATCGCATCGCCGTTCTCGGCCGAGGCCGCGAGTAGGGATCCAGGGACCAAGGGATCGAGGGATCGAGGGATCAAGGTGCACGGTGCGTCCTCGACGCACCGTCGGTGTGCCACTGCCGTGTCGGCAGTGCCGCTTCCTCGAGCACGCCCTCGTAAACCCCCCACACCGCCTCCGCCATTTGCTCCACGCGATGCCGGGCCGCGACGACCGCCGGCC
>CAZMCT010000010.1:0-52961 GCA_964564785.1 uncultured Planctomycetales bacterium | reverse complement strand
GGTCCAGCTCCACTTCATCCCGCGTGTCCCGCGGGCGGGCGGCGAGGGCGGCCGGCGCCGCGCCCGGCGCCGGGCCGCGGGCGGCCGGTCGCTGGCACGCGGGCGGCACGAGCAGCGACAAAGCGGCTGCGGAGAGTGCGGCCGCGATGCGGATTCGGCGTCGGTTCATCCAGGGCTCCAGCGGGGCTGTGCCGCCACGCTTGCGGTCGGCTGTGATTATCGCGGTCGATCGCGGCGGAGCAATGGCCGCGCCGGCTGCTGACCGGGGATGAGCGTCCGCGCCCGGGCGGCGTCGCCGGGGCGGTGCGGGCCACTACGAGTCGAGCGGATCTCGGAGACCGCGCTAGATGTACTCGGCCAGCAGTTCGGGGGCCGGGCCCGGAATCGTCACGGCCGAGACGAGCAGCCCCTTGGTCCGGACCACTTGCGCACCGGCGCTCACCGCGGCGTGGACGTCGGCCACCGGTCCGGCCATCAGGACGTAGCCCTTGCCGCCCAGCGCCATCGCCAGGTGCAGCCGCAGCAGCGTCACGGCCGCGGCCTTCGCGGCCGTGTCGGCCGCTTCGAGCAGGCTGACGCCCGAAAATGTCTCGATCACGCCCACGGCCTTCGGTGGTTCCGGCCCGCCGGGGGCGAGCGCGCCGTGTAGTTCCACGGCCTGACCCAGCGCCGGGAACACGGAGGCGTGCACGCGCGGGATCACGGCGTGGTCGATGATGCCCTCGGGCGTGATCGCGAGCCCGGCTTCGACCGCCGCGGTCGCATCGGCCACGCGGCCGGTCACCGCGATGATGTACTTGCCGGAACAGATCGTGCGGCCGAGCACGAGGCGGACGTCGCCGGCCTTGAGCATGGCGTCCTGGGCGGCCAGCCCCAGGCCGATGCTGGTGAGTTCGAGCAGTCCGACGGATTCGATCATGGCGCGGCCTCGATCACGATGCGGTCGGCCTCGACGCGGCAGGTCCCGTCCATGCTGGCGTGCACGGCTGCCCCGAGCGCACCCTCCGGCGGCTGCGCGATCAGCGCCCCGCGCCGCACGGGGTCGCCGGTGCGCACAGCCGGTACGGCCGGCGACCCGATGTGCTGCTTCAGCGGCAGGCTGACGCGGGCCGGCCGGCACGGGCGCGCCACGAGCGGCCCCTCATTCCGAAACGGCCGCAGCCCGAGCTTGAGGATCAGCCGGCTGATCGGCACACGGCGGTTGTCGAGGTGCAGCTCGGCCCGGTAGGGATGCGCAGCGGGTGACGATTTCGTTCCGGCGGCCGCGAGTTTCCGTTTGTTGTGGGTGCAAACGTTCTTCGGATCCAGGTCCTCGGGGCAGGCGATCATCGTGCACAGGTTGCACTCGCAGCAGAACTGCGTGCCGAGGACGGTGGGCTCGCGGGTCTCAACGAAACCGAGCGAGCGCATGGCCTTGTGCGGCTCGATCGGATGGCCGAGGAGGTAGCGTGGACAGAGCTCGGTGCAGAACGAGCACTGGTCGCAGGCGCTGGCGCCGATCTGGGCGATCCGCCGCCAGTCGCGCCGGTAGCGGCGAACGACGGGGTGCTCGCCCGGCAGCACGACAATCCCGCCGCAGGTCTTGGGGATCGGCTCGTCGGCCGCGACCAGCCGCCCCATCATGACCCCGCCGCTGAGCAGGGCCGGATCGCCGCAGGTCGCCCCGCCCGCGAGCGCCACGGCCTCGCCGTGCGTGATCCCTACCGGCACGGCCACCGTGCAGGGTTCGCGGACGGCCCCGGCGACCGTCAGGTAGGTCTCGGTCACCGGCTCGGCCCGGGCGATGTTGCGGGCCGTCTCGACGTTGAGCACCACGCAACCCACGTGCAGCGGCAGTCCGCCCGGCGGCACGATCCGCCGCGTGACGTCGTACACCAGAATGAACTCGTCGCCGCTCGGGTAGCTGTCGGTCAGCGGCACGACTCGCCCGCCGCCCGGCAGCAGCGATCGCATCTGCTCGATGACGTCCGCGTACTTCCCCTTGATTCCGACGACCAGGTCGCGGGCCCCGACCAGCTCGCCCGCGATTCGCAGCCCGTCCACCACGTCATGCGGGAAATGTCGCAGCAGCTCCTTGTCCTTGTGCAGCAGCGGCTCGCATTCGGCCGCGTTGAGAATCACCGTGTCCGCCCGTGCCGCCAGCTTCACGTGCGTCGGAAAGCCCGCCCCGCCGGCGCCCACCACACCGCAAGCGGCGATGCGCGCCAGCCGCGGGTCGGACGCGGTGGCCCAGGTCGTCATGCGCCGAGCCCCGCGAGCGCTGCCCGGTCCACGTGTACGGCGTCAAGCTGCGCGGCGCAATACGCATCCAGCGGCACCGGCCGCGGGTGAAACGGCATCGCCGCCTCACGGCCCTCGGAGAACGCGACCCGGCTGCCGATCGCGGCCGCAAGCTGGTCATACGCGACGACGGGTTCGACCGCATGCCCGCGTCCGCCGGCGAGCGTCTCCAGCGGCTGCGGCGCAATGATCACGAATTGACCGGCCGGAACCTCCGTCAGCCGGCGCGAGAGCGTCACCGTGCCGATCACGTCGCCGACGCGCATCGTCAACTCCCGCACGGGCAGGCCCGCCCGCTGCCCGCAGAACAGCCCGCATTCACGTGTCCGGCCAGGTCTGCGCCGCTGCCTGCCGCGGTGAGCGCGTCGCGCACGTCGGGGGCCACGGCGATCGGTCCGGCAAAAAAACGCTCGCTCGTGGCACGAAGCTGGGCGAACGCGAGCGGCTCGCGCTCCAGAATCAGCAGGTTGATCCCCAGTTCGTGCTGGAGCGCGTGCAAGCCGCCGGGGCGGGTGAGGACCGCGGCCCGCACGTGCGGAAAGCGGTTCGCCACGCACACGGCCAGCGCCCCGTCGGTGAGCAACGCCACCGCGCGGTGGCGCGGGCAGCCGGCCAGTTGGGTTGCAACGCCTCGGATCGCGGCCGCGACGTCCGCCGCCCGGGGCCCGACCGCCACGTGCGCCAGCCGCGGCCAGCGGCGCTCCAGCGCGGGAAGCAGTGCCTGGGCGAACGGGTCGCGCGGGTCTGCAATGAGGTAGAAGCGCGGCGTTTCGTCCGGCGTGGCGGCCACCCCCACTCCCTCAGGGCCGCGGCTGGGGGAATTCGCCCCTTGCGGATCACGGCTCGAAGCATCTGCGTTGCGCACCGGCACGCGGCAGCCGCGGAGCCAGTCGCGGGCGGCCGGGGTAATCAATGCCGCGGGCGGCAGCTCGATCGCCCCGCGCGCGCGAAGCTGCGCCAGGAGCGTACGGACGGTCACGAGCGGGCGGCTCATGGGCGGCTCTCATCCTCGGGTTCGTCGATCAGACCGACAATCGACCAGCGCGCCGGTGAGGTTGGGTCGCCGAGCAGCTCGCGGGCAGCCAGTCCGTCGCTGGTGATGACCACGGTGTCGCCGGGCCCGGCGCCCAGTCGATCCAGCGCCAACAGCGGCTCGAGCGTGAGCGATCGCAGCGGTTGCACGAGCACCAGCCGCGCGCCGCGCAGCGACGCGTGCCGCACGGTGGCCGTCGCGTGTCCGGTCACCCGCGCGATCAGCACGGCTGCTCCCTCCGATCAACACAGGGGCGCGGACAGCGCCTGGCACGCGGAGAAGGCCGGAATACTGACGATTGCATACGCTGCCGAACTCCCGTCTTGCGTGTTCTCCGCGGCCCTCCGCGTTCCTTCGCGTCTCTGCGTTTCAGGGGGTCAGAAGATCCGCAGGCTGTCCACCATCGTGCAGCGCCGGTAGCGCGTGAACGTCAGCGGGCTGGTCACGCCCTCGCCGGTCGTCGCGATCGAGAACGAAGCGTAGCCCTGCCCGCCCACGCCCAGCCCGGCCACGCACGGCCCGTTCTTCACGTACACCGTCGTGTCGCACGCCCGGCCCATCCGTGTCAGGTTGTCGACGTTCCGCGACCACATGATCGCCGTGTGGCGGAACCCGTGCTCGAACCGCACCGCCGCGCCGATCCCCTCCTCCACGTCGCGCACCGTCACCACCGGCAGCAGCGGCAGCATCTGCTCGCACGGCAGCAGCGGGCTGTCGAGCCCGACCGGGCCGTACAGGCATTTCACGTCCGCGGCCACGCGCAGCCCGATCAGCTCCGCCAGCACCGCGGCGTCGCGGCCGACGAACTCCTTGCGCGGCAGCCAGTGCCCGCTGGCCTCGTCGCGATAAAGCACCAACTGAGTCAGACGCGTCATCTGGTCCGCCGCAAGCCGGTATCCGCCCTTGCGGGCCATCGCGTCGAGGAGCGCGTCGGCGACCGCCTGCACGACGAACACCTCCTTCTCGCCGATGCACAGCAGGTTGTTGTCGTACCCCGCGCCCGCCACGATCCCCGACGCCGCCTTCTCGATATTGGCCGTCTCGTCGACGACCACCGGCGGGTTCCCCGGTCCGGCCACGACCGCCCGCTTGCCGGCGGTCAGGGCCGCGCTGGCAACGCCCGCCCCGCCCGTGGCGCAGATCAGCCGCACGCCCCCATGACGGAAGAGCTGCTGGGCCGACTCGATCGTCGGCCCGGTGATCACGCAGATCAGGTTGTCGATCCCGATGCGCTCGTGGATCGCGCGATTCCAGCGGGCGGCCGCTTCGGCCGCACACTTCGCCCCCGAAGGATGCGGGTTGCACACCAGCGCGTTGCCGGCCGCGACCATCATGATCGCGTTGCAGCCCAGCGTCGGCACGCTGTGTGTGACCGGCGTCACCACCCCGATCACGCCCCACGGCGCGTACTCGGTCACCGTCAGCCCGTGGTCGCCGCTGGTCGCCTCGGTCCGCAGCAGCTCGAGCCCCGGTACCCCCGCCGCGACATCCAGCTTCTCCTGCTTGTGTGCCAGCCGCCCGATCTTCGTCTCGCCGAACTCGAGCTGCGCCAGCTCGTCGCGATCGCGCCGCATCACCGCCCGGATGCACTCGACGGCCGCGGCCCGCTCCTGGAGCGTAGCGGCCGCGAGTTGTCGCTGGGCCTTGCTCGCGGCCTCCACCGCGGCGTCCACCCGGTCGAAGACCCCGTAGGTGCGCGCCGCCACGTGCGCCGCGACCGGCTGCCCGTCGCCCGACGCCGCGGGCCGCTCGTGGCCGAGCCGCCGCAGCACTTCGCTCACCACGTCGGCGATCAGACGCTCGTCGTAGGCCGTCGTCGGCATGCCTCACCCGCCTTTCGCCCGCGTCACGGATGCAGCGCCAGCACCCGGTCGTGCAGCCGCACGCTGTCCACCAGCCCGATCACGACCGCGTCGACCGGCATGGTCTTCGTCCGCTCGGTCAGCCGGGCCGAGCTGCCCTGCGTGACCAGCACATACTGCCCCACGCCGGCCCCCAGCGAGTCGACCGCGACCAGCACGCGCCCGGTGGGCTTCAGACCCGCTTCGTCGGGCCCCGGTCCCGAATACGCCTCGACCACGAGCAGCTTCGAGTCGGCCATGCCCGGCTCCTTCTGCGTCGTGACCAGATGCCCGGTCACCTTGCCGATGAACATGCGTCACCTCCCGCCGGCGGCCGGCGGTTCCTGCACCGCGACCCGCGGGCTATTTCCCCGGCATCAGCCGGTCCAGCTCGTCGTGCGGCCGCGAGAGCACCTCGACCGAGAGCACCTCGCCCAGCCGACCGGCCGCTGCGGCGCCCGCCTCCGTGGCGGCCCGCACCGCGGCCACGTCCCCGGTCAGCAGGATGCTCACCAGCCCCGAGCCGGCCGTCCGGCTTCCGGCCAGCGACACGTTCGCGGCCTTCAGCGCTACATCCGCGGCTTCGACGGCGGGCACGAGCCCGCGGGTTTCGATCAATCCGAGTGCCTGTTTGGCCATGATGATTGCCTCACGTTCTGTTGGCTGTCATTCCGCGCAGCGCCGCGCGTTGCGATTCCGAGGCGTGCAGCGCGTGGTCATTCCTCGTCGCTGCGCTCCCGGGTATGACACCTCACCTCGTGCATTCTCCCTCGTTCCCTTATTCCCTTACTCCCCGAGTTCCTCGGTCAGCACCGCCTGCGTCTGACGTGCGACGATCAGCTCCTCGTTCGTCGCGACGGCCAGCACACGCACCGCCGCCCCATTCGCCGCGACGTCGACATCGGGCACGGCGGCGGCGTTCCGATCCTCGTCCAGCTCGATCCCCAGAAACCCCAGCCCCGCGCACACTCGCGCGCGAATCTCCGGCGAACGCTCGCCGATCCCGCCGGTGAAGACCAGTGCGTCGAGTCCGCCGAGTGCGACGATGAACGCGCCCAGATAGTGCCGCACGCTCTCCACGTACACGCGGACGGCCAGCTCGGCCCGCTCGTTTCCGCCGCGGGCCGCTTCGAGCAGCGCCGCCATGTCGCGCGAAAGCCCGCTGATGCCCAGCAAGCCGCCGCGACCGGACATTTCCGCCAGCAGCTCGGCCGCGCTTTTTCCCGTCCGACGCATGAGCGGCAGCAGCGCGAACGCGTCGAAGTCGCCCACGCGGTCGCTCTGCGGCAGGCCCGATTGCGGTGTCAGACCGAAGCTGCACGCCACGCTCTGCCCGCCGCGGATCGCGCACAGCGAACTGCTCCCTCCGAGGTGGCACGATACGATCCGCAGGTTCGTTCGCCCGAGCAGCTCCGCCACGCGGCCGGCCACGTACGCGTGCGAGGCGCCATGAAATCCGTAACGCCGAATCCCGAACTCCCCCGTCCACTCCCCGGGAATCGCGTATGTGGTGCGCTCGGGCGGAATGGTCTGGTGAAAACCCGTCTCGAACGCGGCCACCAGCGGGACCCCCGGCAGCTCGGCCGCGAGCGTCCGCATCGCGGCGATGTACGGCGGGTTATGGGCCGGGGCCGCGTCCGCGAACTCCTCCATCGTCCGCAGCACCTCAGGTGTGACGCGCACCGCGCCGGCGATCGGGCCGCCGTGCACCGCCTTGAAGCCCACGGCGTCGACGGTCGGGCCGCCCGGACCCGCGTGCAACGCGTTCAGGCACCAGCGCAGCGCCTCGGCATGCGTCGCGATCGCCTGCCGACTTTGCTGCGAGCGCCCGCCGCCGAGCGACAGCCAGACACGCGTTTCCGCCGTGCCGAGCTCCTCGACGCGGCCCTGCGCCAGCTCGCGCTGCGTCCGCATGTCCAGCAGCCGGAACTTCAGCGAGGTGCTGCCGAGATTGACCACCAGGACATTCATCCCAAGAACGTCGGCAACAGGTGCTCGTGCGGCTGTGGAATCACGTGCGCGGCCACGATCTCGCCGGCGGCCTGGGCGGCTTCGGCCCCGGCGTCCACCGCGGCCTTCACGCTGCCCACGTCACCCTTGACGACGACCGTCACGTATCCGCCGCCGATCTCCACCACGCCCGCGAGCTTCACGCCCGCCGCCTTGCACATCGCGTCGGACGCCCGCACCGCCGGGTTCGTGCCCTTCGTTTCCACCAGGCCGATGGCTTCGTTCATGAGCGACTCTCCTGTACAACAGGCCCCGGCCGCTTGCGGCGGGGCCGACCTTTCCGCGCTCGACCGCACCTGCGGCCGGCCGCGCGAGCGCATCCCTGCCGGCAGGCTGCTACTTTCGCGCGGGGGGTGCCGGCTTTGCCGGCGGATACAGACCCGCCAGTTCGTCGTGCGGCCGCGGAATCACGTGCACCGCGACCAGCTCTCCGACCTTCGCCGCCGCCGCCTCGCCGGCGATCACGGCCGATTTCACCGCGGCGACATCGCCGGCCACGAACGCGGTGACCAGTCCACTGCCGACTTTCCG
This sequence comes from uncultured Planctomycetales bacterium, assembly GCA_964564785.1. Lineage (GTDB taxonomy): Bacteria > Planctomycetota > Phycisphaerae > UBA1845 > Fen-1342 > CAZMCT01. Next base: position 45,266 of record CAZMCT010000010.1, on the reverse strand, counting down.
CCAGCCAAGCAGCTCGACACTCGCGGCCTTGAGCATCGCGTCGGTCGCCTCGAAGAGCGCGACCAGGCCGCGGGTTTCAATCATCCCCAGTGCGGCGATCGTGGCCATACGTGTCACTCCTCGCGGGTCCGGCTTGCGGCCCGCGGTCTTGGAAACCCGATCTCACGAGTCGGATGCCGGTCGCGGCCGGCAGGTCACAGGCATTGCCCTCGTCCGAGTCCAGATGCACTTCCAGCTTGTAGCGCGGATCGACGCGGGCCGTGATCGCGCCGAAGACGACCGGGCACGTCGCGTGCTCGACGTGCAGTTCGAGCGCATCCCCGTGCTGCACGCCGTAGTACGCGGCGTCGGCCGGTGACATGTGCACGTGCCGGCGGGCCCGGATCACGCCCCGTTCGAGCACGATGTGCCCCGCCGGGCCCATGACAATGCAGCCGGGCGTGCCCGCGATGTTTCCGCTCATCCGCACCGGAACGTTGATGCCCAGCAGGATCGCGTCAGAGAACGCCAGCTCGATCTGCGACTCCGCCCGCGTCGGTCCCAGGATCCGCACGTTCTGAAGCATTCGCCGCTTCGGACCGACCAGGTCGACCGTCTGCTCGGCCGCGAACTGCCCAACCTGGTACAACGGCCGGGCCGGCGTGAGCTGCGCACCGGGGCCGAAGAGGAGCTCGAGGTGCCGCTGGCTGATGTGCATGTGCCGCACCGAAATGTTGACCACCAGCGGCGCCGGCGCCGGGTGCCCAACCGAACGCATCCGCTTGGCCAGGACTTCAGCGACGATCCGCGCCACGTGAGCGGGGTCGGGCGGGGCGGATGCGACCACAGAGGACATTGCCCGATTGTCTCCGATTGGCGTCGATCCTATTGACAGATCGGAACGATAACAACATAATCTAACATAGTCAAGGCGTTCGATTATGAAAATCGGGCACGAACGGGCATAGAGGAGCACCAAACGGGCAGGCGGCCGGCCGGAATGCTCGCGGAACAACGACAGACCGAGATCCTGCGCGAGCTGGGGCGTGCGGGGGGGGTGCGCGTGGCGGACTTGGCGCGGAAGCTGCGCGTCGCGCTGGAGACTGTGCGGCGAGACCTCGAGCGGCTGGAGCGGGAGGGGAAGCTTGCGCGAACGCACGGAGGAGCGGTACCGGTTTCGGCGACGGACCGGGACTTGCCTTTCATGGTGCGGCGGACGGCGAACCACGAGGCGAAAGTCGCGATCGCGCGCCATGCCATCCGCTACGTCCGCGAGGGGGACGTGATCGGTTTGGATGCGAGCTCGACGGTGCACGAGCTGACGCGGTTGATTCCGGATGTGCCGCTGACGGTCGTGACCAACTCGTTGCTGGCCGTCGTACGGCTGGCGAGCCGGCCACACGTACGGGTGATCGCCACGGGCGGAACGCTGGACGGCGGGTCGTACTCGTGGACCGGGACGCGGGCCGAGGAGGGCCTGCGGGACGTCAACATTGGGACGGTGTTTCTGTCGAGCAAGGGCGTGGACCTTGAACGTGGGCTGAGCGAGCTGGACGACGCCCAGGCGCGGATGAAGCGGCGGATGCTGGACCGGGCCGAGCGGCGCATCCTGCTGGTGGACGGAAGCAAGCTCGGCGTCCGGTCTGTCGTCTCCTTCGCGGCGGTGTCCGACATGCACGTGCTCGTCACGGACAACACGGCCGGCGAGCGCTGCCTGGCTGCGTACGCGGCCGCGGGGCCGCAGGTCGAAGTCGCATCCGCGCAAGAACACCACAAAGACACAGAGTGCACAGAGGGCCACAGAGATTTGGATGAATGAGTGGTGTGAGTCTTTCGGCCGATCGCTGAGCACCGATAGCTGAGAGCTGCCATATGACCGGCGACTGGAAGATGCGGCAGGAAATCTGCGAGATCGGGCGGCGCATTTACGCCCGCGGCTTCGCGGCCGGCAACGACGGCAACATCTCGCAGCGGCTCGGGGACAACCTGGTGCTGTGCACACCGACGCAGATCTGCAAGGGCTTCATGCAGCCCGAGGACCTGTGCACCGTCGACATGCAGGGCAACCAGATCGCCGGTAAGCGGAAGCGGACCAGCGAGATCTTCCTGCACCTCGAGATCTACCGGCAGGACCCCGCGGTCAAGGCGGTTGTGCACTGCCACCCGCCGCACGCGACGGCCTTCGGCGTGGCGCGGGTGGACATCCCCACGTGCATCCTGCCCGAGGTCGAGGTCTTCCTCGGCGTCATCCCGCGGGCCGAGTACGAAACGCCCGGTGGCCGCAGTTTCGCCGAGACCGTGCGGCCGTTCATCAAGAAGGCCAACACGGTCGTGCTCAGCAACCACGGTACGGTGAGCTGGGGGCCGTCGGTCGAGCGGGCCTACTGGCACACCGAAATCCTCGACGCGTACTGCCGAGTGCTGATGCTGGCCCGGCAACTCGGGCATGTCGAGCGGCTGCCGGAATCCAAGGTCGAGGAGCTGCTCGATCTGCGGCAGCAGTTCGGGGCGGGCGTCGATCCGCGGCGGGTGGAGCGCTGCACGCTGTGCGTAAATCCGGAGTTCGGTAAATGTCCGGCCCGGCGCGGAACTGCGGTCGCACCGGATGGTCCGGCCGAGCAGGGCGCCAACGGCACGCCGCGAACGCTTCAGAGCGCGCCGCCGCAGGCAGACCCGGAGCTCGTGAGACTGATCACCGGCCGCGTACTGGCGGCACTGCAAAGCGCGCCGCCGCGCTGATGAGCGGAGTACGCCCGCGGGCAGTGGCGTTTCCGCAAAGCGTCAGAACGCGACCCATGGCGCTCGTACGGCCGGATCGCTGAGGCATTTCTCGACCGTGCCGATGTACGCGACCCACCAGACCATCAGCCCGGTGTAGCAGGCCACCAGCAGCCACAGCCCGGCTTCGCTCTGCCAGCGTTTCCGGAGATGATAGAGGATGCCCGCGCCGAGGCCGAAGAGCCCAACCTTGAACGTGGCCATGGCCAGGGGAGCCGTCACGACACCGGCCGCAAGCAAGTTCGCCTCGGCGAAGTTGCCGCGTGGAAGCTGGGCGTGCGTGAACGCGAAATCGAAGGCGTTCAGCACCGCGAGAACTGTGAGGAGCGTGATCGCGCGCGACGAGCGCCGGACACCCGGCGGGTACACGCGGAACCGGGCGACCCGTTGCCAGCGGCGGGCAATTCGGTGGCCAGCGGTGAAGAGGGTCTTCAGGAGCAAGTTTCACCTCACGACAGATTGCGGCGTGGCGCGTCACAATCTATCGGTTGGCGGCTCACAAAATCTTAGCGCGAGTCTCGTGTCTTACGCATGGCATTGCGCAAACGGCCCTCGCAGGATGAAGAACGAGGATGGCTCTGAGGGTGTCTCCCCCTGTGGCGGTAATCAGTGTCGAACGAGAGCGGTGCCGATCGGAGCTATGGAACACGGAGTTGCGCCGCGCGGCGTGCGGCGCGTGGGCTAGACGCGGCGAAACGCAGCGGTGTCAGCCAACTCTGTCGACACCACGACGCGCGAATCGGCCCGGCCCCGGCTGTGGGCGGAGGCCGTTGAAAAATGGGGACATGAAAAAAGGGACCGGCACCGCGGGCGTGGCTGTTGGCGCTACCGCGATGGGGGTTCGCGCGGAGGCAGTCCCGTCTTTCAACGGGCACGTACGCACGGGGAAACCCGCACAGCGGCGGGCGGGCTGGCTCACAGCGGCCGGGACGCAGCAGCCGCCTACTTGCCCTTGATCCCCAGCAACTCGACGTCAAAGACGAGCCACGCATTCGGCGGGATCTTCGGGGGTGAGCCGCGGACGCCGTAGCCGAGGTTCGGCGGGATGATCAGCTTGCGCTGCTCGCCGACCTTCATCAGCGCGACACCCTCCAGCCAGCCCTGAATCACGCCGCCGGACAGTGAGAACGAGAACGGCTGGCCGCGGTCGCGCGAGCTGTCGAACTTCGTCCCGTCGAGCAGCGTTCCCGTATAGTGCACCTCGACCGTGTCAGACTTGGACGGCTGCGGCCCGGTGCCCTCCTTCTCGATCAGGAACATCAGCCCGCTGCCGCTGGCTGTCTTTTCCACTTTCTTCCCGGTTTCCCTCTCGAGCGCGGCCACGAAATCCTGGACCTGCTTCTCGCCCGCGGCCTTGGCCTCGGCCTCGGCCTTGGCCTTCTCCTCGGCGGCCTTGGCGGCTTTGTCGGCGGCGGCCTTGATGGTCGCCTGCGCCTCGTCGGCGGTCAGGACGCGGGCGGTGTTGATGACGATCGGCTCGACGGGCACAACGCGGCCCATCGGCAGCTTGGGGTCTTCCTTCACCCGCGTGTTGCGGATCTTGTCCACCACGTCCATCCCGCCGATGACGCGGCCGAAGGCGGCGTAGCCGGCGCCGCCGGTTGCCGCACTTCCCTTGTCGAGGTTGGGATTGTCGACCACGTTGATGAAGAACTGGGCCGTGGCCGAGTCGGGGACGTTGGTGCGGGCCATCGAGATGGTGCCGCGGACGTTCTTGTAGCCGGCCTGCCACTCGTTCTTGATCGGCGGCCGCAGGCCGTCCGTCTTCTCCGTCAGGTCGGGGGTGTACCCGCCGCCCTGGATCATGAAGTTGCTCATCACGCGGTGGAAGATCAGGCCGTTGTAGTGGCCGGCCTGGACGTAATCGAGGAAGTTCTTGACGGTGATCGGCGTGCGCGTTTCGTTGAGCTCGAGGACGATCTCGCCCTGGGTGGTGTCGAGGACGACGAAGCGGAGCTGATCGGTTGGGGCGGGCTGGGTCGCGGCCATGGTCGGCTCCTGCGCCGGGGCTGGCTTGGTTTCCTGGGCGAACAGGCTTCCGGCGAGGGCCGGCACCAGCAGCAAGGTCATCCAGCGAGTCATGCGCATGCTCTCCTTGAAGGGCCCGGGTTTTCGTAATTCGGGCAGGCTACACGGCCGTTCCGGAGCGATCAAGCGCGATCTTCCGCCGCCCCGTGCTCGTCCACGTCCCGACGACCTTTATCCCCCCGCCGACTCAGCCCCCGCCCCCGGCTCTTCGTCCGTCGCGGCGTTCTCCGCGCCCGCGCGCTCATCAACCGCATCGCTCGGCTCACCCGCCGGCCCCCCTGCGTCCGCCGCCACCACCGGCACCGCCGCCACCTGCTCGTCGATCTCGCGCTCCTCCCTCTCGCTCACCACGCGCGCGACCGCCACGACCTTGTCATTCTCCTCGACGCGGATCAGCCGCACGCCCTGCGTCGCCCGGCCGATGTCGCGCAAGTCCGAGAGCGGCATCCGCATCAGGTTGCCGGCGGCCGTGATGAGCATCAACTCGTCCTCGTCGGTCACGGCCCGCAGCGCCACTACCGGCCCGTTCCGCTCGGTGGTCCTGATGTTGATCACCCCCTTGCCCCCGCGGCGCGTCAGGCGGTACTCGTCCACCGGGGTCCGTTTGCCGTAGCCGTTGTCGCAGACCGTCAGCAGGCTCTGGCCGGGCTGAATCACCACCATGTCGATCACCGAGTCGTCGCGCTCCAGCGTGATCCCGCGCACGCCGCGGGCGCTCCGCCCCATCGCCCGCACGTCCTCCTCGCGGAACCGGCACGCCATCCCCAGTCGCGTGCCCAGCACGATCTCGTCGTCCCCGCTGGTCAGCGAGGCCTTGATCAGGGCGTCGTCCGGGTCGAGCAGAATCGCCTGGATGCCGCTCGGCCGCGGGTTGCTGAACGCGACCAGCGGCGTCTTCTTCACCACGCCTTTCTGCGTCGCGAAGAAGACGTACTTCTCCTCTTCAAACGCCTGCACCGCCAGCACGGCCATGTGGCGCTCGTTGGATTGCAGCGTCAGCACATTGGCCAGCGAGCGGCCGCGGCTCGTCCGCCCGGCCGTCGGGATGTCGTAGACCCGCAGCCAGTACACCCGGCCGCGGCTGGTGAAGAACAGCAGATAGTCGTGCGTCGAGCACACCCGCATGTGCTCGATGAAATCGCCGTCCTTGGTTTCCGTGCCGCGGATGCCCTTGCCGCCGCGGCCTTGGCTGCGGTAGGTGTCGACCGGCACGCGCTTGATGTAGCCCTCGTGGGAGATGGTCACGACCACCTGCTCGCGGGCCACGAGCTGCTCGATCTCCAACTGGCCGACGGGGCCGGCGATCTCGGTGCGGCGCGGAACTCCGTATTTGCTCTTCAGCTCTTGGAGTTCCGCAGCGATGACGTCCAGCACACGGCGATGCTCACTCAGGAGCGCCTCGTACTCGCCGATTTGCTCGATGAGCGCGCGGTACTCCGTCGCGAGCTGCTCGATCTCCAGCCCGGTCAGCCGACGGAGCTGCATGGCCAGGATCGCGTCGGCCTGCGTGCGCGTGAGCCGCTGCGGCTCGGCCGTCACGCGGTGCACGAACGCGTCGGGCAGCAGCGCCCGCACCGTCGCCTGTTCCGCCAGTCGCAGGGGGTGGGCCATCAGGTTGGCGCGGGCGGCCTCGGCGTCGGCCGACCGGCGGATGATGCGGATGATCTCGTCGATGTCCGCCACGGCCAGGATCAACCCCTCGAGCACGTGGGCCCGCTGGCGGGCCTTGCGGAGCAGGAACTGCGTCCGCCGGCGGATGACGTCGACCCGGTGCGCGATGAAGTGCTGGATGAGCTGCTTGAGCGTGAGCGTCTTCGGGACACGGTTGACCAGCACGATGTGCAAAGCGTGCAGCGTGCTCTGGAGCGGCGTGAAGCGCCAGAGCTGGTTCATCACGACATTCGGGTTCGCGTCCTTCTTCAGGATGATGACCAGCCGGACGAGCTTATCCCGGCCGGACTCGTCGCGAAAATCCTCGATCCCCTTCAGTGTTCCGTTCTCGATCCCCTCGGTGATGCGATCCTTGATGGTGGGCAGCAGCACGCCGTAGGGGATCTCGTCCACCACGATGTGCAGCCGGCCCGTGCGCGTCTCCTCGACGTGCATGCGGCCCCGCACGATGATCGGCCCGCGGCCGGTCTCGTACGCTTCGCGGATGCCCTCCGTACCGCAGATGACCCCCGCGGTCGGGAAGTCGGGCCCGGGCACGATCTTCATCAGCTCGGTGACGGAGAGGTCCGGGTTGTTCATCACGGCCACGATCGCGTCGCACATCTCGCCCAGGTTGTGCGGCAGCAGGCGGGTGGCCATGCCGACCGCGATGCCCTCGGAGCCGTTGACGAGCAGGTTGGGGAACTTGCCGGGCAGGACCACGGGCTCCTGCCGCGTGCCGTCGTAGTTGTCCTCGAAATCGACCGTCTCCTTGTCGAGGTCCTCGAGCATCTCCTCGGCCGGGCCGGCCAGGCGGGCTTCGGTGTAGCGCATGGCCGCGGGCGGGTCGCCGTCGATGCTGCCGAAGTTGCCCTGGGGATCGACCAGCACGTGCCGCAGGCTCCATTCCTGGCCCATGCGGACCAGCGTGGGGTAGATGACACCCTCGCCGTGCGGGTGGTAGTTGCCGCTCGTGTCGCCGCAGATCTTGGCGCACTTGCGGTGCTTGGCTCGGGGCGAGAGGTTCAGGTCGTTCATCGCGACCAGAATCCGTCGCTGGCTGGGCTTCAGCCCGTCGCGCACGTCGGGCAGCGCGCGGGCCATGATGACGCTCATCGCGTACGTGAGGTACGACTCCTGCATCTCCTGCGCGATGGGCGTGGGGATGTTCTGATTCGGGGGCGTTTCGGGCGTCTGAACGTCGCTCATGGCCCGCGATTATAACCGCTCGTTGAAAAAGGGTCTGGCTCCGCGCCAGAGCGCCCGCGCGGTAGCGCCCACAGCCACCCCCGCGGTGCCTGTCCCCTTTTTCAACGGGCAGTCTCCTACTCCGGCGGCCGTCGACGAGCGCCTCGCGGCGGGTCTGCGCCGCCGCGCCTCGCGGCCGGAACCGGTCCGGTTCCTGACCCGCTTCGCGTGGCTCGCGACGACACGGCGGTCGTCAAATCCGCAGGTCGTCAACTCAGCACGAGGCACGCGGCGCGATCCTCGCGCACGACATGATCGTGCTCTACGTCCCGGCGCGTGCGGGGTGCAGGCCATCGGCCGGACGTGCGTCGGCCGGTGGCTGAGTGGGCCCGCTCCGCAGATCGGTGATCCGCAGGGCGGCGCGGCGGTAGCGTTCCGCGAATTCCTGCGGCGACATGCGCGCGGCGGCCGCGAGCCGGGCGAGCATGAGGGGGTTCTCCAGGTCGCTCTTCTCGAGCCGAATCTGGTATGCCCGGCCGACGAGGTACTCGTCGGAAGTGACGTCGACCAGCCGCGTGCGGGTGCGATTCGTGACCGGATCGACGATGTCGCCCAGATCCACGGCCATGAGGTTGCCGTTGACCAGCGTAACCATGACGCCCTTCCGCGAGCGTTCGTCGTTGAAGAGCCGGATACTGTGGTAGCCGAGGGCGCGGCAGTACGCCATATCGTGCGGCGTCGGGTCGGCCGAGCGGAGTTCGTAGCCGATGTTGTGCGTCACAAGGGCCAGGTTGTCGCCGCGGGCCTTGAATCGGCCCTGCAACTCCTTCTTGACCAGTTCGAGCAGCGGAACCTCGGACAGCCGCGGATGGCCGGCGGCATCGAGGGGAACCTCGCGGCCGAGCAGGCGCTCGAGTTCGGCCAGGTCGCCCAGCCGGTACGCCAGCCCTTCCGCGATCACGGCCACGCCGTCGCAGCGGCCGCCGACGTGACGCTTCAGAATCGCGCCCTCGAGCACGTCGACGATCGCCTGGACGCTGCTGTGTTCCTCGAATTCCTCGGGGATCAGCGTGATGGTCGCCCCGGCCGCCTGGCCGATCGACATCGCGAGCCAGCCGGCGCTGCGGCCCATCGCGTTGACCAGGTACCAGCGACCGGTGGTCTGCGAATCGGTCATGAGGTTCTTGAGAAGCTGGGCGCCGATCATGCGGGCGGTCGAGAAACCGAAGGTGGGCTGGTTCTGCGGCAGGGGCAGGTCGTTGTCGATGGTCTTGGGCACGTGCACCACGCGCAGGCGGCCCTGCCCGGCCTCGGACAGGAAGCGGGCGGACAGCGCGGTGTCGTCGCCGCCGATGGTCAAGAGGCAGTTGATGCCCAGCTCGCGCAGCCGACCAAGGGCGGCCGTGGTCTTTTCGGCATGCGGCTCGGCGCGGCCGGTGGCCTTGAGGGCGGCGGGATCGATGAGATTCGTGCGGGCGGTGCGAAGGATGGAACCGCCGTCGAAGTGAATCCGGGCCACCTGCTTGATCTCGAGCCGCATGATGTGCGTGGGTGGGTCGAACTCGTCGGACACGAGCCATCGGAACCCGTCGTAGAACCCGACCACCTCATAGCCGCAGTTGATGGCCTGGATGGTCGCGGCGCCGATGACGGCGTTGATGCCGGGTGCCGGTCCACCCCCCACGATGATTCCCAAACGCTGCATGGCCATTTGCGTATTCCGATTGATCCTAGGGCCGTCTACGCCCAAACAACGCTGCGAGTACCACTTACCTATCGGTTCCGTCCGGGAGCGCTCATCGGCCGCGCCGCCAGCAGACCCGGAGCCGGACAACCCCCGGGTGGCGGGCGATATGCACGCAGTGCCCGCCGCCCCGCGGAAGAACCCTGGCGGGCCGACCGCGGCGTAAAACAGTACTATAAGGCTGAAGGGGTTCATCCGCAACGGCTGCCGCGGATTCGCGCCCAGAACGCTTGCTGCGGGTCTCGAAACGCCATATACTACCGGGCTCGGTTTATTCGAGGATCACCCGATGGGCAAGTACAAGCAGAAGCCGCATAAAGGTCTGCGCAAACGGTTCAAACTGAGCGCCCGCGGCAAACCGCGCTACAAGAAACCCTTCGCGGGGCACTTGATGAGCAGTAAGAGCGGGCGACGGCGGCAGAGGCTGCGGCGTCCCGCCACGTTGACCGGCGCCATTGCGGACCGCGTCCGGCGGGCGCTCTGCGCGGAATAAGTATCTTCTGTCCAAGGAGTTAGATCATGCCACGCGTTCGCCCCGGGCATGCCACCCGCCGCCGCCACAAGAAAATGCTCCGTGCCGCGAAGGGCTATTGGGGCAGTCGCAGCAAGCTGTTCCGCTCCGCCAAGCAGTTCGTGCTCAAGGCGGGTGTTTACGCCTTTCGTGACCGCCGCAATCGAAAGCGCGAGTTCCGGGCGCTCTGGATTACCCGTGTGTCAGCCGCGTGCGAAGCCCGCGGAATCTCGTACAGTCGCTTCATGGCCGGGCTGCGCCGCGCGGGGGTGTATCTCAACCGCAAAATGCTCAGCGAGGTCGCAATCGCGGATCCGCCGGCGTTCGACAAACTGGTGGCGTTGGCCCGGTCGCACGAGACCGCGGCGGTGTAAGTGCGGCGCCACGAAGACCCCCCGTTTCCCCGCCCTGTTCCGGGATCGATCGCTCGTTTCCAAACCGCGGACGGCGGCCTGGTGGCCGTCCGGAGACGGATCTGCGCGGGGGGACCACCGGTGGTGTTCTTTCATGGTCTGGCGGTGAACGCGAACCTTTGGGATCTGCCCGAGGTGCGCGGCCGCGATTTCCACTACCGGAGCCTGGCGAGCCTGCTGCACGAGCGCGGCTGGGACGTGTGGCTGGCGAATCTGCGCGGGCACGGGGCCCCGCATATGCTGAGCCGTCCGCCGCGAGGGCAACGCGACTGGTGCGCGGACCACTTCGTGCTGTACGACCTACCGGCGGCAATCGAGGGAGTTGCGGCCGTGACGGGGCGGCGGCCGCTGGTCATCGCGGCCAGCATGGGCGCGATCGCCCTGGCGGGTTACTTGCAGGGGGCGCGGTGGGAGGAGAGTGGGCGGATCGTGGCCGACGCGGGGCTGGGACGGCGGCGTCAGGCGGGGTTGGCGGGGGCGGTGTTCGTGGAGTTTCCAGCACGACTGCGGTGGCCCAAACCGCTGTTTGACGCCCGGGGGCGGGTCCGCTGGGGGTGCCTGGCGCGACACTGGTACCGGCAGGACGCGGACGCGAATTTCCCGTTTGAGTTGGCGGCGCGGATTCGCTTGCTGATGGACCTGTTGCAGGCGGCGGGGAAAATCCCGGTTCACTGGTTGGTGCCGCAGCGCACGGAGCCCTGGTACCGAAGGCTGCCGGCGGGGGCGGCGCGGGCCGCGGAGTGCGTGGAGCGGGCGGCGATCGCGCGTGTGCTGCAACTGGCGGGGACGTTCACCGGCGCGACGCACCACCGGGCCGAGGTGTTCGTCCGCGGGCGGCGGCATGTGCTGGACGACATGCAGGCGGGGGTGCTGCGGCAGATGAGCAAGTGCGTCCGGCAGGGGGCGCTGGTGAGCCTGCTGGGCCGCCCGGACCACGTGTACTCGGACCATTACGAATCCGTTGAGCTGCCGGTGCAGGTCGTGCAGGGCGGACGTGACCGCATCGCCTGTGCGGCCGTCACCCGGGCGGAGTTCTTCGAGCGCATCCGGTCGGCGGACAAGGAGTTCCGGTTGTACCCGGAGGTCGCGCATGGAGAGCTCGAGGCGGCGCCGATCGCCTGCGAGCAGGCGTATCCGGCGATGGTGGCGTGGGCGGAACGCCACCGCGGCTGATTCACCGCACAGACCCGGAGAATCGCAGCGGGCCACGAACAAGAGCCGGAAGCCGGGGCAACGCACGAACACCGGCATTCCGCCGAGCGCCGCCATGTGTCATTCCGCCGAGCGCAGCGAGGGGGAAGCTGGCTTCGAAGATTCAGGTCTTCCGCGCGGAGGACGCCTGCCACCGCCGCGGTGATCTTCCTCGTCACCGCGGTCCTCGGCATGACCGCGCGAACGCGCTCGCCGATCTCGGCTGTTCTCTGCGGTCGCTCCGCGCTGCGCGCCTCTGGGGTTGACCTGCCTCGCGGTGGTCAATCGGAGCCGACCGTGGGGCGGCGGAGCACGGGTTCGACGCTGGCGACCTCGTACAGTTGCTCATGATTGTCGGTGATGAGCGTCACTCGATCGCCGGCGCGGGCCCCCATGAGCTTCTGGGAGACGGGGGCGAGGTAGCTGAAGATGCCGCGGTCCACGTCCGTCTCGAAGGGGCCGAGGAAGGTCATGACGCGCAGCTCGCCGGTGTCGATGCGGCGCAGCGTGACGCGTGAGCCGATGCCGACGGAATCGGCCGGGACGTCGTGCGGCTCGAGCTGGCGGGCGCGTGAGAGCTCGTCGTTGAGCTTGGCGAGACGGGCGCGGAGGAGGTCGCGTTCCTCGAGGGCGAACTTGTACTCGGAGTTCTCGCTGAGATCGCCGTGGGCGGCGGCCTCGCCGATGCGGCGGGCGTTCTCCGGCAGGTGCTTGTTGAGCAGCTCGTCACGCTCGGCGGTGCGGCGCGCCAGCCCCTCCGCGGTGCACCAGATCGTCTCCTGATCCTCCCACGGTTGAAGTTCGGTCCGCCGCACGACCCAAAGCTGAGGGTGCACGTCGCGCAGCAGGTCCTTCATCCGGGCCGGAGCGTTCTCGCCGAGACCCTCGAGCCGCTCGAGCTGCCGGCGGACGGGGATGGCCGCGGCGTCGCTCAACCGCTGGAAGACCTGCCGAACCTTGTCGTAATCGCGCAACGACAGCGCCGCCTTCATGCGCTGGCGGAAGACCTTGATCACTTCCGCTTCGGCCGGCAGGGTGCGTCCGAGGGCGCTGAGCGTGTCGAGAATGAGGCGAAACAGATCGTCGTCGGTCGGAAGCCGCAGCGCGTCGCGGCAGCGCGGCCCCTTCCAGAGCCAGAAGAGCAGCTCGGGATTGCGGGCCGGGTCGCCCAGGCCGGCGTCGATGAAGGCCTGGACGGCCGCGGTCTGGCCGGCGTCGACGGCGGCGGCGGCGATCCTGTCCAACAGCGGGGCCGGCGCGGTGGGTAGCCACGCCAGGGCAAAGGTGAGCCAGTCGTCGGGGCGGGCGGCTTGGAGCACCTCAATACCGCGGTCGCGCAGGCCCTCGTGATCGACCTCGCGCAGCAGCCGGCCGGGATCCGCGGCTTCGCGGAGCAGGTTGCCGGACAGCCCGGCGCTTTCCGCAGGCAGCGGGACGCCGCGCTCGCCCAAACGATCGAGGATCAGCGCGCAGGTGAGCGCCTCGGCCGGGCGGCGGGCGCGGACCGCTTCGACATACTGGAGCAAGTGCCCGGCGAAACGTTCGAGCAGGGCACTGTCGGCCGGTTCCTGGCGATCGGCCTTCTCGCGGAGGTAGCTCTCGATGGTGGCCATCCAATCGAGTGGGTCGTTGTGTCGTCCGAGGGCGGCCCAGGTCTCTTCCTCGAGCGTGCGGGCGGCTGCGCGGTACGAGAGGATCACGGGCGCGCGGCCTTCCATGACGATGTTCGGGGCACGTTTGATGAGCCCGCGGGCCCGCGTCCACCAGCGCGACCAGTCCTTGCTCTCGATGAAGCGCGGCACGAGCTCGTGTTTGAGGACCTCGACGTCGATATGGCTGCCGTGCGCGTGGATCAGGCCGAGCACCACGGCCACGGGATCGTCCTCGATCAGGCGCGCAAGCCGCTCCGGCCGCAGTTGCCGCAGGACGCGGAAATCGTCGGCGGCGATCCGGTCGTAATCGCGGGCGACCTCGGCGGCCGGCACGGTGGTGGTGCGGCCCTCGCGGCGCAGCACGAAGAGGCCGTTGGCGCGGTCGATCTCGGCGACTTCGACCACGCGATCGTCCAAGCGGCTGTAAAGGGCGTCGCCGGGCTGGAGCGCGAGGCACAGGTCGAGAAGCTTGAGGGCGTTGCGGACCGGCCGGCCGGCGGTCAGCCCGGAGGCGGCCAGGACCACGTCGAAGCCGGGGGTCTGGCCGAACGCCCGGCGGTAGAGGTCGGCGGTGAGACGGATGAGGGCCTCGTTGCGGGGGGCGGTGGTGAGAGCGACGCGGGCCAGCGGCAGGGCGGAGTGCGGATCAGCCGTCACGTCGGCGTTCTCGAGGACCATCTGCGCGAGCGTAGCGAGTCGCTCGGCCTGGCCGTCGTGTTCGAGCTGCTCGAAGGCCGTGGCAAGCTGGGGCAGCGAAAGGCGGCCCTCCTCGAGGAGTTGGAGGCAGCGATTCTCGAATGCCTCCAACCCCCGCGAACGGGCCACTTCGAGCAATTCCGAAACCGGCATACGCGCCTCAATCCTGATCCCGAGGAAGGCCGCCGGCGACCGGGCCGGCGCATCCGGCACAACCCCGGCCGCGGGAGCGCCGCAGCCCGATATGTTAGCCCGGATCGACGGGGCGTGCATGGCCGGGGTGTCGGCCGTTGCGCTGGCAGGGGGGCCGTGTGCGGCGCGGGCCGTCACGGGCGGTAGACTGGCGGGATGGAGCACCTGGAAGGGCAGGCTTCGGTCCTCGCGGCGCTGCGGGCGTTTCAGCGGCAGTTCCGGGTGATCCTCGTGCGCGAAGGCGTGCATCCCGGGCGGGTCGAGGAACTGCTGGCGGCGGCGAGCGAACGGGGCGTGCCGGTGCGGTTCGTGCCGCGGGCGGAGATCGACGCGGTGGCGCATGGTGCGACGCACGGGGGCGTGGTGGCCATCTGCTCGGCAAAGCCGCGGATGAGCCCCGCGCAGCTTCTGGACATGCTGGGCCGGCTGCGGGCGCCGGCGCTGCTGCTGCTGCTGGAGGGGGTGGATGACGCCCGGAATCTCGGGTTCACGCTGCGAAGCGCGGACGCCTTCGGCGGGCACGCGGTGCTGATCAAGAAGCACCTGTGGGACCTCGACCCGGTCGAGGTGGCACGGCCGGCGGCGGGGGCGTACGAGCGCCTGCCGCTGGTGCAGATCGAGACAGTGGAGGTGCTGGGCGAGCTGCGCAAGCGCGGGGTGCAGGTGCTGGGGTGCCTGGCGGGGGCGCGGCGAAGCGTCTACACGGCCAAGCTGCGGCAGCCGACGCTGTTGGCGATCGGGGGTGAGAAGCGCGGGTTGAGTGCGGCCGTGCGGCGGGCGTGCGACGGGTTCATCAAGATTCCGACGCAGGCGGGGGCGTCGCTGGCGCTGTCGCACGCGGCGGCGATTGTGCTGGCGGAGGCGGCGCGGCAGCGGGCGGGCCTCGAGGGATTGGACGGCTGACAGCCCGGGGAGTAAGGGGGTGCGCTGAGAACGGGGGCGGGCACCGCGCGAGGAAACGGGAAGTCGAAGCACAGGCTGACAGCCTGTGCCACGAAGGTGGTTTGGGGCCGAGCCGGCCCCCTTTCTCAACGCGGGCGGCTAGGGGGGCTTTGCGAGCTGAGCGGACGCGGCGTCGTCGTTGACCACATGCACGGTCTGCGTGGGATAGGCGAAAATGATGTTGAGCTGGTCGGCCAGGCGGAGCAGATCGAGGAACAGGCGCTGGCGTTCGCGGGCCTCGACGATGCTGTCGGCGCACTCGTGAAAGCAAATGACCTGAATCTCGATGGCCGAGACGCCGAGGTTGTTGACGGCAACCTGGTAGAAGTCTTTGCGGGTGAAGGGATGGCTGCGGATCAGCTCGCGAATGCCCTCGCAGAAGCGTTCGAGCTGGTCGGGCGGCGTGCCGTAGCGGAGGGGCAGATTGACCAGGGTGCGGCGGTAGCGGCGGCGGCCCATGTTGTCGATGCGGGCGTTGGCCAGCTCGGAGTTGGGAATCGTCACCTGGGAATTGTAGAAGGTGCGGATCCGCGAGCTGCGCAGCCCGACCGACTCGACCGTCCCCTCGGTCTGGCCGATGATCACCCAGTCGCCGACCTGGAACGGCCGGTCGAGCACGACATTGACCGAGCCGAAGAAGTTCTTGAGCGTGTCCTGGGCGGCGAGGCCGAAGGCCAGGCCGCCGACGCCCAGACCGGCCAGCAGGGGGGTGATCGCGAACCCGAAGGCCTGGGCGACGAGCAGGAAGCCGGCAATGATCGTGACGACTTTGAGCGTCTTCTGAATCAACGGTATCAGAACATCGTCGAGCCGGCCGGCGCTGCGGGTCGCCCGGTCCGCGACGTACGCGACGAAGATGTCGATCGCGCGGTAGAACGCGAGCACGGCGAAGACGATCAGCAAGATGCGCAGACCGCGCCAGATCCAGGCCATGACCGTCGCGCCCAGGTCTAGGAGCTGGAAGCTCGCCCACCACGCGCCGATCATGATGAGCACTGCGGTCGGCCGCAGCGCCGCCTGGGTGAGCCGATCAGCCTCGCTGCCGGCCTCGAGTCGGGCCGCGCTCGCCCGCTGCACGCCGAAGCGGAACACGCCCAGCACGAGCACGCCCACGAGCAGCCCCAGCGCGACGCCCAGCCACTGCCAGGCCTGCAAGCCCCACAACGGCCGCTTCAGGGCCGCGGGCACGACGTATTCGCGAACGTACAGCGAGGGAAACTGCCAGAACGAGATCCGCGCATCGCGCAAGTCGTGCAGGATCGGCCGGTTCTGGAACTTCTCGTACAACGGCTCGATGCTGCGGACCGTCGCGGCCGTGAAGAGCCACTCCCCGGTCCGCTCGCCGCTCCGCTGCCGATCGAGTTCGATCCGGCCGGCGGGGTGCTTCAGGAGCGCGTAAGGTTCGACGCCGTTCGGATCGCGGGGGACGTCCTGGAGAACGATGACCTGGTGACGGTTGAGCACGAGCCAGAGCTTGCCGGCCAGGACGCCGGCGAGTTCGCGCTGCGCCGCGCCGAGCTGCGAAAGATCGAGGCAGCGCACGGCGGTGGCGATGTCGCCGGCGTTCATGGCGGTGAGATAGAGATTGAGCGTGGCCTGCGGCGAGCTGGTGTCGAGCGCCATGGTGGGCGGGGCGGCTGCGGGACCGGCCTCGCGGGCTTTGAGCGCGCGGACCATCTCCGGCACGCGCTCGACGGTGGTCGCGGAAAAGCGCCAGCGGCTCTGCTCCTGCCGCACAACGATGGCCAGCAGCGGGTCACTACCGAAGACGATGGTGTCGAGGTCATCGGCCCGCGTCTTGGGCAGGCTCTCGCGGTCGAAGTCGCCGTCGGCGCGGAGCGCGGCAATGACGGCGGCGAGGCCGTCGACGTACTCGGGGCCGCGCTCGAACTCACCGGCGGTCGTGTGGACGGTTGAAAGGTCGAGGCAGCGCATGGCGTCGAGATAGGCCGCGGCGTTCTTTTCGGCGTCGGCCGCCTTGACGAGGAAATACTGCACCATGTGGTACGGCGAGCGGAGCGGGTCGGACTCGTCGGGCGCGACTTCCGTGGCGGGTTGTTCGGTGCGGACCGCGTGCTCGGTGGCCTGCAATTCGGTGAGCGTCGGCAGCTTGGCGAACAGCGTGGGAATGGCCGCGACGGTCGAGGCCGAGAACTGCCACTCGCGCAGCGCGCGGCGTGGAGCGGCAGGTTCCGGCGTGGCCGCAGCATCGGGTTTCGCGGGCGGCGGGGCCGGTTCGAGCTCGCGGGTGGTGCGCTCGAGCACGAGCAGGATGGGGTCCTTGCCGATCGACTGCGGCGGGGCGGTGGGCTCGTCGGGCAGGCGGCGCGGGTCGAAGAAGCCCGTCGCCTCGAGTTGCCGGAGAATCTCGGCGACCTGGGTGACGTATTCACCGGCCCGGGCCCGGCGGACGTCCTCATCCACCTGGGCGAAGTTCAGGCAGCGGGCCGCGTCCTCGAGCCGGCCCTCAGCTACGGCGGTCCGGAAATACTGCATCATGCTGGCCGGCGAGAGCAGCGGGTTGGTCTCGGCCGTGGTCGGCTGGCTGGCGGGGAGGGTTGCAGGCTGGACGACCGGCGGCTCCGCGACGGGCTGCGCGGCCGAAGAGGTGGCCAGCATCAGGCCGAGCGCCAGCAGGGAGATTGGGAAGCGGGTCGTCATTCGCACGGTCTCACCGGCTTCTGCCCCGGCCCCCAGCAATGTAGCGGCTCGTCCGGGGCTTGTCATTTCGCGCCGCGCGGCGGGGTGTCGTTCCGGCGCGCGGCGCACGGCGGAATCCGGCCGCGGAGGGCGGCGGGCGCCTCGCGTGCGAGCGACCTTTCCGTCCGGTGCCGGATTCCTCCTCGGTCGCGGCGGGCGATCGGCCCGGAACGACGCGAGCCGCCGCGGCCCTCGAAATGCCGGCGCGGCGAGGAGATCACACCAGGTTGCGATACTCCTCCAGCGCTTCCGGGTTCGCCAGCGCGTCCGTGTTCGGCACATCCTGGCCGTGCAGCACGCGGCGGACGGCCATCTCGACCTTCTTGCCGCTGATGGTGTACGGGATGGCGCGGACCTGGCGGATATGCTTCGGCACATGCCGGCGGGTGGCGCCCGCGGCGATGGCGGCGCAGATCTTCTTCTCGAGCGCGGCATCGAGCGTCAGCCCCGGCCGCAGCACGACGAACAGACACACCTCGACATCGGCGTCGGGCGTGTCCTTGCCGATGACCAGGCTGTCCACGATCTCGGGCAGGCCCTCGACGATCCGATAAATCTCCGCCGTGCCGATGCGGACGCCGGCCGGGTTGAGCGTGGCGTCGGAGCGGCCGTAGACGATGATGCCGCCGGTCGCGGTGATTTCGATGAAATCGCCGTGACGCCAGACGACGGGCGCGGGCGCGTCGGCAGAACTGCGGAGCCATTCGTGCTCGAAATACGCGGCGCGGTACTTCGAGCCGTCCGGGTCGTTCCAGAACGAGACCGGCTGGCAGGGGAACGGTGTGCAACAGACGAGCTCGCCCTTTTCGCCTTCGACCGGCTCGCCGCGGTCGTTCCAGGCCTGCACGTCCATGCCCAGGCCGCGGCACTGGATCTCCCCGGCGTAGACCGGCAGCATCGGGTTGCCGAGCATGAAGCACGAGATGATGTCCGTGCCGCCGCAGATCGAGGCGAGTTGGAGGTCGGCCTTCACCTCCCGGTAAACCCAGTGGAACAGCTCGACCGAGAGCGGCGAGCCGGTGGAGCAGACGCAGCGCAGGTGCGCCAGGTCGTGCTGGCGGCCGGGGTGCAGCTCGGCCTTCTGGCACGCGGCGATGTACTTGGCGCTGGTGCCGAAGACGTGCAAACCGGTCTCCTCGGCCATTTTCCACAGCCGGTCCATGGTGGGGTAACCGGGGTTGCCCTCGAACAGCACGACCGTGGCACCCGTGCCCAGGCCGCTGACGAGCCAGTTCCACATCATCCAGCCGCAGGTGGTGAAGTAGAAGATGCGCTCCCCCGCGCGCAAGTCGGTGTGCAGCATCAGCTCTTTCATATGTTGCAGCAGCGTCCCGCCGTGGCCGTGCACGATGCATTTGGGCACCCCGGTCGTGCCGGACGAGTACATGATGAAAAGCGGATGGTCGAACGGCACTTCTTCGAAGGTCAGCGGCGGAGCCGGCCGCTCGAGCGGACCAAGGAACTCGCGCCACAACACGGCGCCCGGCAAACCGGCGGCGGTGCGGTCCGGCTCCAGGAACGGGACGATGACGATTTGGCGCACGCTGGGAAGCTGCGGCCGCATCTCGGCCAGCCGGCTGAGCGTCTCGAAGGGCTTGCCGCCGTAGGTGTAGCCGTCGCACGCGACCAGCACCTTGGGCTCGATCTGGCCGAAGCGGTCGAGCACGCCGCGCACACCGAAATCGGGTGAGCACGAGGACCAGATCGCCCCGAGCGACGCGGCGGCGAGCATGGCAATGACCGTCTCGGGCACGTTCGGCATGAACGCGGCCACGCGGTCGCCGTTGGCCACGCCGGCGGCCCGCAAGGCTGCGGCGCAGCGGGCGACTTCTTCGCGGAGCTGGCGGCGCGAGATGCGGCCGCGCAGGCCGGCTTCGTTTTCGTGGATGAGGGCGTCCTGCGCGCCATCGAAGCGCAGCAGGTGGCGGGCGTAGTTGAGCCGCAGGCCCTCGAACCAGCGCGTGCCGAGCAGGCCCTCCCCGGACATGATGTGGCGGGCGGGCGCTGAGGGCTCGATCCCCACAAATTGGAGCAGGTCGGGCCAGAACTCGTCCGGGCGGCGGATCGACCAGTGCCGCAGGGCTTCCCACTCGGGCGCGACGCCGCGGTGATGCGCGACGTGGCACATGAACTGATACATCTGCGAGTGTTGGGCCCGGTCGGGCGTCGGCGTCCAGAGCAGGCTCGGGTCGGACATGGTTTCCTCCAGCGACCGGCGTCATTCTGGGGAGCGGGCGCGTGCCGGTCAACGCGAGCGGCGCGGGCGTGAAACGCGGGGCTTGCTGGAGGAACTGCGAACATCTACACTGACGTGCCTGGTTGGGCGCTCGTTCGGGCCAAGAGAGCCGTCCCCGCAATCCCGCCGAGGGGTAGGCCGTCGCAGGCGGGTCGCGGCGATTCCGCAGGAGGAGCCATGCGCAAGGTCCTAAGCGGGCTGTTGCTGTTGAGTGTGGCGGGCCTGGCCGCCGGGTCGAGCGGGTGTTCGCCCGCGACCCCCCCGGCTGCACCGGCGCCACCGGCCGAGGTGAGCGTGAGCCGGCCGGTGCTGCGCGAAGTGACGGACGAGATCGTGCTGACGGGGGCGACGGCGGCGCTGGAATCGGTCGAGGTGCGGGCCCGCGTCAGCGGCTTCCTCGAACAGGTGGTGGTAGCGCCGCGGGCGAAGGTCAAGGCCGGTCAGGTTCTATTGAAAATCGATGCCCGGCCGTTCGAGCACGCGGTGGCGCAGGCGGAGGCCGATCTGGCGCTCAAGGAGGCGCAGCGGGAGAAGGCCGAGTTCGAGGCCGTGCGAATCAACGACCTGTACTCGCGCGGGGAAGCCAGCGCCGACGAGTTTTCGACCGCGAACGCGAACCGCGACGCGATGCGGGCAGCGGTCATGGCCGCACAGGCGGCGCTCGCGCAGGACAAGCTCGAGCTGGCGTGGTGCGAAGTGACGGCGCCGATCGCCGGCCGGGTCAGCCGTAACCTCGTGGACCCCGGCAACGTCATCCAGGCCGACGTGACCACGCTGGCGACGATCACGAACGACGAGGACGTGTACGTCTACTGTGACCTGAGCGAGCGCGACGTGCTGACGCTCCAGGAGCGGACGCGGCAGCGGCTGGCGGCCGAGGGCAAGTCGCTCCGGGACCGTCCGGAGCTGAAGGACCAGAACGTGCCGGTGTTCATCGGCGTGATGACGGACGAGGGCTTTCCGCACGAGGGCGTGATCGACTACGTCGCGCCGGCCCTGGACCCGACGACGGGGACGATCCAGGCCCGGGCGCGGTTCCCGAATCAGGACGGCGTGCTGCTGGCCGGACTGTTCGTCCGCGTGCGAATCCCGGTCAGCGCGCCGTATAAGGCATTGACCGTGACGGAGCGGGCGCTGGGCTCGGACCAGGGGCAGCGCTACCTCTACGTGGTGAACGAGCAGAACGTGGTCGAGTACCGGCCGGTGGAAGTCGGAACGCTGGACCGGGGGCTGCGTGTCATCGTGGCCGGCTTGAAACCGGACGAGCGGGTGATTGTGACCGGGATGCAGCGGGTGCGCCCGGGACTGACGGTCAAGCCGGTCGAGGCCCCGATGCCGGTCGGCTCGGAAGTGGCCGCAGCGGCGACGGCGTCCGCGCCCGCGCGGTCCGCCGCCCCGGGCGGCGGCTGAGCGAGGGTACACCGTGCTGTCACGCGTCTTCATCGACCGGCCGATCATGGCGTCGGTGCCGTCCATCGTGATCACGCTGGCGGGGCTGGCCGCGGTCTTCACGCTGCCGGTCGCCCAGTATCCGGAGATCACGCCGCCCACGGTGCAGGTGAGCTGCATGTATCCGGGGGCCAGCGCGAAGGTCGTGGCGGAGACGGTGGCTGCGCCGATCGAGCAGCAGGTGAACGGGGTGGAGAACATGTTGTACATGTCGTCGAACTGCACGAACGACGGCACCTACAACCTGACGGTGACGTTCCAGCTCGGCACCAACCTCGACATGGCGCAGGTGCTGGTGCAGAACCGCGTGTCGCTGGCGATGCCGACCCTGCCGGACATCGTGAAGCAGACCGGGGTCACGACCAAGAAGAAATCGCCGGCCATCCTGCTGTGCGTGAACCTGTTCTCGCCCGACCGGCGGTACGACCAGCTCTACATCAGCAACTACGCGACGATCCAGGTGAAGGACGAGCTGGCGCGGATGCCGGGCGTGGGGGACGTGGCCTATTTCGGCCAGCAGGACTACAGCATGCGGGTCTGGCTCGACCCGGAGAAGCTGGACGCCCGCCAGCTGACGGCCAGCGACGTGGTGAGCGCGGTCAAGGAGCAGAACGTGCAGGTAGCGGCGGGCCAGATCGGCCAGCCGCCGACGGGGGACCGGCGGGTCGATTTCCAGTACACGATGAGCACGCTGGGGCGGCTGGCGGAGCCGGAGCAGTTCGGCGACATCGTGGTCAAGACCGGCAGCCGGGGGGAGATCGTCCGGCTGCGCGACCTGGCGCGGATCGAGCTGGGGGCCAAGAACCAGGACCAGGCCTGCACGCTCGACGGCGGGCCGTCGGTCGGGCTGGCGATCTTCCAGCTCCCCGGCTCGAACGCGCTGGCCACGGCCGAGGGCATCCGCGCCAAGATGGCCGAGCTGAAGCAGCGCTTCCCGGCCGGCCTGGACTACGCGATCGTGTACGACACGACGCCGTTCATCAACGAGTCGATCCACGAGGTGTTCAAGGCGCTGCGCGACGCGATCGTACTGGTCGGGATCGTGGTGCTGATCTTCCTGCAGAGCTGGCGGGCGACGCTGATCCCGCTGATCGCGGTGCCGGTGGCGATCGTGGGGACGTTCGCGGTGATGGCCCTGATGGGCTTTTCACTGAACAACATCTCGCTGCTGGGGCTGGTGCTAGCGATCGGGATCGTGGTCGACGACGCGATCGTGGTGGTGGAAGCCGTGGAGCATCATCTCGAGCACGGACTGAGACCGAAGGAGGCCGCCTACAAGGCCATGGAGGAGGTCTCGGGCCCGATCGTCGCCATCACGCTGGTGCTGGCGTCGGTGTTCATTCCGTGTGCGTTCATCACGGGGATCACGGGCCAGTTCTTCAAGCAGTTCGCGCTGACCATCGCGGTGGCGGTGATCTTCTCGGGCATCAACTCGCTGACGCTGAGCCCGGCGTTGTCGGCCGTGCTGCTGCGGGCCCGCGCCGAGCAGCGCGACCCGCTGACGTGGCTGCTGAACGCGCTGCTGGGGTGGTTCTTCAAGGCCTTCAACTGGACGTTCAAGGTCGGGACGGTCGGCTACACCCGCGTCGTGGGCGGGCTGCTGCGCGTCAGCGTGCTGGTGTTGATCGTCTACGGCGGGCTGCTGTACGCGACCTACTGGGGCTTCACGCGCGTGCCGGGCGGGTTCATCCCCGCGCAGGACAAGGGCTACGGGATCGTCAACATCCAGCTCCCGGACTCCGCCTCGCTGGCCCGCACCCTGGCCGTGCTGGCCCAGGTCGACGACCTCGCGCGGAAGACGCCGGGCGTGCAGCACACGCTCGGCATCGCGGGCCAGTCGGCCCTGCTGGGCGCGAACGGCTCCAACTTCGCCTCGCTGTACGTCATCTTCGAGGACTTCGAGCACCGGCACGGCAAGGACAAGTACGTCACCCAGATCCTGCGAAGCCTCCAGCAGCAGACCTACCAGGCGGTCCCCGAGGCCGTCGTGGCCGCTTTCGGCGCTCCGCCGGTCGACGGCCTGGGCACGGCCGGCGGCTTCAAGGTCATGATCCAGGACCGCAGCGACGCGGGCCTGGACATGCTCGAGGGCCAGGCCGACAACTTCGCTTCGCAGGGGGCCCGCACACCCGGCATCGCCGGGATGCTGAACCTGTTCCGGGCCAACACACCGCAGCTCTACGTCGACCTCGACCGCACGAAGGCCAAGGCCCTGGGCGTGCCGCTGTCCGAGGTCTTCAACACGCTGCAGGTCTTCCTCGGCGGCCAGTACGTCAACGACATCAGCCGCTTCGGCCGCACCTGGCAGGTGAACCTGCAGGCGGACTCGCCGTTCCGGATCAACGCGTCCGACGTCGGCCGGCTGAAGGTCCGCAACGCGCGCGGCGCGATGCTGCCGCTCAGCACGCTGGCGAAGATCGACGACATCAGCGGGCCGGTGATGGTCGTGCGCTACAACATGTATCCGGCGGCGGCGATCAACGGCGCGGCCGCACCCGGGGTCAGCTCGGGCGAGGCGGTGCGCATCGTCGACGATCTGGCGAAACGCGAGCTGGCGCCGTCGATGGGCTACGCGTGGACCGAGCTGACGCTGCTGCAGATTCTGGCCGGCAACACGGCCATCTTCGCGTTCGGCGGGGCGGTGTTGCTGGTGTTCCTGATCCTGGCGGCGCAGTACGAGAGCTGGACGCTGCCGCTGTCGGTGATCCTGGTCGTGCCGATGTGCATTCTCTCGTCGCTGATCGGCGTGGCGGCGGCGAAACTCGACATCAATATCTTCACGCAGGTGGGGTTCGTCACGCTGGTGGGGCTGGCCTGCAAGAACGCGATCCTGATCGTCGAGTTCGCGAAGATGAAGCAGGCGGGCGGGATGCCGCGGCGCGAGGCGACGCTGGAGGCCTGCAAGCTGCGCGTGCGGCCCATCCTGATGACCTCGTTCGCGTTCATCTTCGGTGTGGTGCCGCTGGCGCTGGCCAAGGGCGCCGGGGCCGAGATGCGCGTGACGCTGGGCATCGCGGTGTTCGCCGGCATGCTGGGCGTGACGGTTTTCGGCCTGTTCCTGACGCCGGTGTTCTACTACGTGATCCAGCTCCGCGCGGGCCGGCGGGCACCCAGCACGCCGGCAGCCGCGAGGAACGCGGCGGATGTGACCGACGCGGAGCACGCGTGAACCCCGCGGCCGGCCGCCGACCGCCGTTTCGCAGCGATGCTCGCCGCGCGCGGAGGACCGGCACCTAGGCGGTGCTGGGGGGGGCGCTCTAGAATGAGCGCATGTCCATACACAGCACCGCCGTCATCGACAAGACAGCCGAAGTCGACCCCACCGCGGAGATCGGGGCCTACGCGATCGTGGAGCGGCACGTACGCATCGGGCCCGGCGTGCGGCTGTACCCGCACGCGTACGTCTCCGACGGCACGACGCTCGGCGCCCGCTGCCAGATCCACCCGTTCGCCGTCGTCGGCCATCACCCGCAGGACACGAAGTGGGCCGGGGAGCCGAGCTACACGGAGATCGGTGAAGAGACCGTGGTGCGCGAGCACGCCAGCGTGCACCGCGGCACGATGCCGGGCAGCACGACCTACATCGGCCGGAAATGCTACCTCATGGCGACCAGCCACGTCGGCCACAACTGCGTAGTGGGCGATGAGGTCACGATCGCCAACGGATCGATGCTGGGCGGGCATATCGAGGTCGGCCGGCGTGCCTTCATCAGCGGTAACGTCGTGGCGCACCAGTTCACGCGCATCGGCGAGCTGACCATGATCGGAGGCAGCGTGGCTCTCGCGCAGGACGTGCCGCCTTTCATGCTCGTACGCTATCCCGAGGTGGTGCTCGGTACGAACACGGTGGGCCTGCGCCGGGCGGGAATCGGCGCCCGCGAGCGGACCGAACTCCGCGAATGCTATCGGGTGCTCTATCGCCAGGGACTGCCGCTGCCGCAGGCCGTGGAGCGTGTGGCCGAGATCGTGCAGACCGACGTCGGCCGTCGGCTGCTCGATTTCCTGCGCAGCCCGTCGCGCCGCGGAATCCTGGCGTACCGGGTCTGGGCCGGCAGCCGCGGGACAAGCGAAGAAGACGAAGAGTAAACGCCTGCGCGACCGCCACCCCCCCGAGCGGCGACGAGTCGAACGCCGGTCGGCGCGCGTCGCTGTCCGCTCGCGGGCGGTCGGATTTGCTCCACTGGGCGCGGTTGGATTCGAACCAACGTAGGCATAAGCCAACGGGTTTACAGCCCGTCTCCTTTGGCCACTCGGACACACGCCCGCAGGTTGTCGCCGGCCCGCCGGGAGGCCCGCAACGCCGCATTATATGACATCGGCCAAAGCCGGCAAGGCCGTCAGCGGATCGTGCGCGGAGGCGCCGGACCACAGCCAGCGCCGGTGGCCGTGCGGCCGGCGCTCAGTGCGGCGCCTCGCGGGCCAGGTTGCGGTTCCACGCCGGAACCTCGACCTCCACGGGCTGCGAGCCGTCGGGGACGCACTGGCAAGCCAGCCGCGACCAAGGCGTCAGGCCGGGGGCCTCGTCAAGCTGGTCCTCCTCGTCGTCGGCCGGTGCATTACAGGACTCGAGGCCGCGGCGCACGATGACATGGCACGTCGCACAGGCACATACGCCGCCGCAGGCGTGATCGATCTCGACGTCGTGGGCCAGGGCGACGTCGAGAATCGAGCCTGGCCGCCCGGTGTGGCCGTACGGTATCCGCGCCGGGTCGACCGTGATCACATGGCGGCGGCCGGCGGGGTCGGTGATCGTCAACGTGTAGGTACACGACGGCAAACGGGGGTCGGGGGTCCGTAGATAGGGGTTGATACCGCCCACGGAGACCTCGGTCGGGTCCGCACAGCGGACGCCGCGCCCCCCCGACGCGGCACTGGCACGCGGGTGCTGCGTCGGCGACGCGCCTCGGAGATTGATTGCCGGGGCCGGCCGTGCCACGCCGGCGCGGCATCGCTAGCGGCGCCAGAATGCGGCCCCGTAGACCGCCTCCTCGCCCAGCTCTTCCTCGATCCGCAGCAGCCGGTTGTACTTGGCGATGCGGTCGCTGCGGCTGGCGCTGCCGGTCTTGATCTGGCCGGCATTGGTCGCCACGGCCAGGTCGGCGATCGTGGTGTCCTCGGTCTCGCCGCTGCGGTGACTGATCACGGCGGCCCAGCCGCTGCGCATGGCCAGGTCCACGGCCGCGAAGGTCTCGGTGAGCGTGCCGATCTGGTTGATTTTGATCAGGATCGCGTTGGCCGACTTCTCGCGGATGCCGCGCTCGAGATACTTGACGTTGGTCACGAACAGGTCGTCGCCGACGAGTTGAATCTTGTCGCCGAGCTTGGCGGTGAGTTTCTTCCAGCCGGCCCAGTCGTGCTCGGCCAGCCCGTCCTCCAGACTGCGGATCGGGTACTTGGCGCACCAGCGGGCCCAGGTGTCGATCATCTCGTCGGACGTGGCGAACCGGTCGGGCGCGGACTTGAAGAAGCGGTACTGCTGGCGGTCCTTGTCCCACATCTCGCTGGTGGCGGGGTCGAGCGCGATGAAGACCTGTTCGCCGAGCTTGTAGCCGGCCTTCTCGACGGCGAGCGCGATCACTTCCAGGGCCTCGTCGTTGCTCTTGAGGCTGGGCGCGAAACCGCCTTCGTCGCCGACTGCGGTGTTGTAGCCGCGGTCCTTCAGCACGCCCTTGAGGGCGTGGAAGATCTCGGCCCCATAGCGGAGCCCCTCGCGGAAGTTCGGCGCGCCCCACGGCTGCACCATGAACTCCTGGAAATCGACGTTGCTGTCCGCGTGCCGGCCCCCGTTCAAGATGTTCATCATCGGGACCGGCAGCACGTGCGCGGCCGACCCGCCGAGGTAGCGGTAGAGCGGCAGACCGGCCCAGGTCGCCGCGGCCTTCGCGATCGCGACGGACACGGCCAGCATCGCGTTCGCGCCGAGCTTGGCCTTGTTGGGCGTGCCGTCGAGTTCGAGCATCCTGCGGTCGACCTCTTCCTGAAGCCGGGGGTCGAGCTCGCACAGCGCGGGGGCGATGATTTCGTTCACGTTGCGCACGGCCTGGAGCACGCCCTTGCCCAGGTAGCGGCTCGGGTCGCCGTCGCGCAGCTCGAGGGCCTCGTTCTCGCCGGTCGAGGCCCCACTGGGGACGGCCGCGCTCGCGAACGTCCCGTCCTCGAGGATCACGTCGGCTTCGACCGTCGGGCTGCCGCGCGAGTCGAGGATTTCGCGGGCGACGATGGATTCAATCAACGGCGCATCGGGCATGTTCAATTCTCCTGGGAACGGGGTTCGGGGACGGCCCGGGGCAGCTCGGGGTCGCGCGGGGCTTCCGCGGTGCGCGTGATCCGGGCGGACAGAACCAGGAACCAGTCGCTGCGCGGGTTGGTGTCCGGAGTCCCGATGACTTCCACCGTGTCGCCCGCGACGATCTCCTCGGCTCGACAAAACCGGTCGTTGATGTAGATTTCCGAATCGCTGGTCAACAGGCAGGCCAGCCGTGGGTCACCCTTGTCGCGGCCGATCGGCGTCCGGCGGACGATCAACTGGCCGGCATCGGGGCGCACGCTTTCGACCACGCCCTCGACCAGCCGATGCGTGCGCGGCGCACGGGCGCGGTCACACGCGGGCAGCAGCAGCACGGCCGCCGCGAAGACGGCCGTTGCGGGCGGGCGAAGCCAGCGGCACCGCAGACAAGCGCGCAATCGTCTTCCTCCGGGGCCCACAGGCGGGACACCGGGCGGCGATTCTAGCGGAGCCGCGGGCCGTGAGCCATGCTCGTCGAGCCCCGACGGGAGCTGTGCGCCCGGGGTCCGTCGTCCCGCCGCGGGCCTGCGGGCGAGGGCTCACGGTTCACGGCCTGGGCGTCTATAATTCCGTGCGAGGCACGATATGCGGATGTGGAACAACATGAAGACGGCGCTGCTGCTCGGCAGCCTGATGGGTCTGTGCATGCTGATCGGCTACTGGGCCGGGGGCGGCAGCGTGCAGGGCGTGTTCGTGGGCTTCCTGTTCGGCGGGCTCGGCAACCTGATCGCGTTCTTCTTCTCCGACCGCATCGCGCTGGCGAGCATGGGCGCACAGGAGGTGTCCCGGGAGCAGGTCCCGTGGCTGTTCGACATTGTCGAGCGGTTGGCGGCGCGGGCCGGGCTGCCGATGCCGCGGGTTTACGTCTGTCCGCAAGAGGCGCCGAATGCGTTCGCGACGGGGCGCAGCCCGAAAAACGCCGCGGTGGCCGTGACACAGGGGATGCTGCGCAACTTCCCGCGGGAAGAGCTTGAGGGCGTGATGGCGCACGAGCTGGCCCACATCAAGCACCGCGACATGCTGATCAGCACGGTGGCCGCGGTGCTCGCGGGCACCATCAGCATGCTGGGGCACCTGATGCTGTGGTTCGGCGGCGGCCTGCACCGCGACGACGAGGGCCGCGGCAACCCGCTGGCCGCAATCGGTGCGCTGGTGATGATCATCCTGGCGCCGATCGCGGCCACGCTGATCCAGCTCGCGATCTCGCGGCAGCGCGAGTACGCGGCCGACTCGCTGGGGGGCGAGCTATGCGGGAATCCGCTGAAGCTGGCGGCGGCGCTCCAGCGCCTGGATGCGTTCAACCAACGCATCCCGACGCCGACCAACCCCGCGTTTCACAACCTGTACACGGTTGAGCCGCTGCCGCTGGGCGGCGCGGCGGGCCTGTTCGCGACGCACCCGCCCATCGCCGAGCGGATCGAGCTGCTGCGGCGACAGGCGGCGGAGATGCGGGTCGCACCGGGCTATTGACCCCGGCACGACCGCGGGCTGCCGACCGCCGCAACGCCGGGGGGAGGTTGCAGGGGCGACGGGACGGAGTTGCGCTCCGCCGCGGGCGGGGCACGGTTGCGGGTGTTGTCTTGCGCTTCGCCCGCCGGGCGGTTATCCTGCCCGGCCGAACGAGGAGGTGTACCGATGCGCCATTCCGCCCGCCCGAGCCTCGGGATCGTGGTCCTGGGTCTGTGTGCTTGCAACGCCGGGGCTGCCGACTGGCCGAATTGGCGCGGTCCGAACCACGACGGGATCAGCGCGGAGAAGGGGTTTCAGACCAAGTGGGACCAGCCGCCGCCGACGGTGTGGACGGCGGATCTCGGTCCGGCGTTCAGCGGTTTTTCGTGCGTGGACGGCAAGGCGTACACCTGCGGCACCCGCGACCACAAGCAGATGCTGTTCTGTCTGGACGCGGGCAGCGGGGCGATCATCTGGAAGACGGAGATCGAAGGTGAATACGAGGAGCGGCAGGGCGGCGACGGCACGCGGGCGACCCCAACCGTGCACGACGGCCGCGTGTATGTGCTCGGGGCGCTCGGTCGGCTGATCTGCTGCGACGCCCGTACCGGCACGGTGCAGTGGAGCCAGGTCTTCAGCAAGCGCCCGCAATGGGGCTACAGCGGGTCGGTGCTGATCGAGGGCGAGCTGGCGATTGCGACGGCGGGGGGCGATCAGGGCGGGCTGGTGGCGTTCAATCGCAAGACGGGCGAACGGGTGTGGGCGTGCGCGGAGGGGACTGCGGGATATGCCACGCCGTACCCGTTCACGCACGCCGGCAAGCGGTACATCGTCGCATTCCTGGCGGACGCGGCCATTATCGCTGAGGCCGTCGGGGGGCGTCTGGCCTGCACGATCCCGTGGAAGACGGATTGGGACGTGAACGCGGCGGCGCCGATCTACCACGACGGGCTGTTGTTCCTGAGCTCGGGCTACCGCACGGGCTCGGCCGTGTTCCGGCTGACGCCGGAAGGGGAGGGGCTGCACGCGACGAAGGTGTGGCCGGCCGACGCTCCGGCCAGCAAGGTCATCCTGGGCAAGTTCCAGTCGGCGGTGCTGTACGAGGGGCACCTGTACGTCAGCGAGGAACGGGCGCTGAAGTGCGTGGAATTCGCGACGGGCAAGGAGAAGTGGGCGGAGCGCGGCGTGTCGAACGGCACCGTCGTGCTGGCCGACGGGCAGTTGGTCGTGCTGGGGGAGGACGGGGAGCTCCAGATCGCCCCCGTGTCGACCGAGAAGTTCGAGCCGACGACGAAGGTCGAGCTGCTGCGCGGGCGAAGCTGGACGATTCCAACGCTGTACGGCGGCCGGTTGTACGCCCGGAATCTCAAGCAGGCGGCCTGCTTCCAGCTCGCGGCGCACTGACGGACCAGCCGGGGCGGCGGCGTTTCATTCCGGATCGGGGGTCGGTTTGTCGGGCGGCGGGGCGCCGGGCTTGCGCAGGCCGGCGAACTCGGCGGCGGCGTTTGCCCCCTGGCGCATGCGGCGTAGCAGGCGTGCGGCGAACACGAACTCGGTCGCGAGAATCGCCAGCCCGAGCGGAATGACCACCAGCCCCGGCCCGGGCGTCACCAGCATGATCACGCCGATCAGGACAACCGTTCCCCCCAACACGCCGACGATCAGTTTGCGGGCGGTCTTCAGCAGCATGCAATCGCCGAGTTCAGCGGGCGGCGCCGCTAATCAGCCCACGCGAAGCGGAGGATGCACCACAGCGCCTTGAGGCCGTCCTTCCAGGTGATCTTCTTGCCCTCCTCGTACGACCGCCCGGAGTAGCTGATGCCGACTTCGTACACCCGCCAGCGGCCGCGCGCGACCTTGGCGGTCAACTCGGGCTCGATGCCGAAGCGGTTCGATCGCAGCCGCAAGTTGCGAAGCACCTCGGCCCGGAAGACCTTGTAGCACGTCTCCATGTCGGTCAGGTTGAGGTTCGTGAACATGTTGGAGACCAGCGTCAGGAAGCGGTTGCCGACGTAGTGCCAGAAGTACAGCACGCGGTGCTCGTCGCCGCCGACGAAGCGCGAGCCGTAGACCACGTCGGCCCGACCGTCCAGGATCGGCCGCAGCAGCTTGGGGTAGTCCTGGGGGCTGTACTCCAAGTCGGCGTCCTGAACGAGGATGATGTCGCCCAGGGCCTCGGCGAAGCCCAGCCGGAGGGCCGCGCCTTTGCCTTGGTTGATGGGCTGCTTGAATAGTCGGATGCGGGCGTTCGGGAAGCGGGCTCCGAGTTGCGGATAAAGGTCGAGCGTACCGTCGGTCGAGCAGTCGTCGACCAGGATGATCTCGCGCTCGATCGGTACGGGGGCTTCAAGCACCCGGCCCACGATCTCGAAGAGCGTGTCCTTCTCGTTGTAGACCGGCATGACAATCGAGAGCAGCATGGGAACGCCAGTTACCAGTCAAGCGGAGCGAATCGGACGCTACAAGTTTCCTCTGGCCAGTCGTCAGGCCCGAGCCGTCAGCAGCGGATACAGCCCGGCGTCGCGCGACAGAATCGCCTGCCGAATCTGAGCCCGCAGCGTGGCGATCGGCAGCCGCCACAGGCGCCGGGCGAGCGGCGGCATGGCTGCCAGACCGGGGTCGGGAGCGGCGAAGGCGTCGAGCAACCGCCGCTCGTGCGGCCGACGGTCGAACTCGGGCCGGCGAAACTCCTCCCACGTTTCGACCAGCACGGGCAGCAGCATTTCTCCGCGGCGGCCGACCCAGTTCATCCCGGCGAAAGCGAGCAGGGCGGCCGACTCGAGCTGCGGCTCCGCGTGGTGCGCGATCATCAGGTGCTGCACGCCCGTGGCCGAGCGCCCGCGATCGAAGCACTGACAGCCGAGAACGTAGCGGGCGACGGGACAGCGCGGCGCTTGCGCCAGCCGCTCCGCGAGCACCGCGGGCAGTCGCTCGGCAGGAGTACGCGCGTACTGGCTGGCCAGTTCGGCCAATCGCCGGCCGTTCATAGAACTCCGCGCCAACAATACCGGACGGAAAAACACCGTACGCGAGACGCGGCCCGACGGCAAGCCGGAATGAAAAATGTCCCGTCCAGAATGCAAAATGACGACGCCTCCCGCCGCACGCACAGCCCGCTTTTCATCGTTCCGCATTCAACCGGCCCCCGCCGCCGAGCTAGAATTGCCCCGTGACGACCACGGCTGCCCATCCGGCCCCCCCGTCCCTGTCCCCCTGGGACTTCGCCGGCCTGATGCTCACCTACGGCTGCAACGCCCGCTGCGCATTCTGTTACGTCAGCTCCGGGCCGGACCGCGGTGGCCGCATGAGTGTTGACCAGGCCATCCGGCTGTGGCGGGGGCTGACCGAGCACGCCGCCGCGCATGGCCGGACGATGAAAGTGCACCTGGCCGGCGGCGAGCCGTTTCAGGAGTGGCAGACGCTGGCCGCGATTGTGCAGGCGGGCCGGGCGGCCGGCCTGCCGCCGCTCGAGAAAGTGGAGACGAACGCAGGCTGGGCGGCCGACGACGAGCAAACGCGCGCCCGACTGACGCTGCTGCGCGATCTGGAGGTCGAGAAGCTGACCGTCAGTTGCGACGTATTCCATCAGGAGTACATCCCCATCGCGCGCGTGCAGCGCTGCGTGCGCGTCGCCCGCGAGGTTCTCGGTCCCGGCCGGCTGATCGTCCGCTGGTGGGATTACTTCAACGATCCGATCGACACTCGGGACCTGCCGTACGAGCAGAAGCGGGCCGTGTTCCGGGCCGCGCTCGAGAAGCACCCCGACCGCATGACCGGCCGCGCCGCGCTTGAGCTGGCTGACCTGTTGCCCGCCCGGCCGGCCGCCGACTTCGCCGGTCAGAGCTGCGTGAGGGAGATCCTTCAGAGCCGGCACGTGCATATCGATCCCTTCGGCTACGTATTCCCGGGCACCTGCGGCGGGATCATCCTGGGCCGTGTCCGGGACGCGGCCAGGGAACAGGGAACAGGGAACAGGGAACAGAGAACACGGACAAGGGAACAGGGACCGGGGGCCAGAGAACAGCCGGTGAAGGTGGTATCGGCTTCCGGCCGGTCTCTCCCCGTGGTATCGGCTTCCAGCCGGTGGGAACAGGGAACGCGGAACAGGGAACCGGGACACGGGTCGGAAACCGGTACCACTGAGACGGAAGCCGATACCGCAGCCTACGCCTCCGTCGATGCCCTCTGGCGCGACCTGGCTGCGAGTTGGCCGGCCCATCCCGTGCTCGGCGCGGTCGTCTCCGGCGGCAGCTATGCCTTGCTCGAGCGCGTCCGGTCGCTGGGCTACGTCGAGCGTCCGGGAGGCTACGGGAGCAAGTGCCACCTGTGCGCAGACATCCGGCAGTGGCTCGTGCAGCGCGGGCTATGGCCCGGGGCCGTCGGCCCGCGCGCGTGCTATCCCTGATCCGCGCCGCGACCGTGAGCCGCGCGTTGAGAAAGGGCGCGGGCTCCGCGCCAACCTACCATTGTGGCACAGGCTATTGGCCGCTGTTCCTACTCCTCGTTTACTCCCGCGGTGCCTGTCCGCTTTTCCGACGGGCGGTCTGTTCGACGTTGGACCGGCCGAGTTTTGTTGATGAGAACCTGTGCGCATCCTTCGTGCCGAGCGGAGCGGCGGCGGCGTCAACATGCGGGCGATCCGGGCGTGACGGTCGAGCGCGCGGGATGGTATCGCGAGGCCGGGTTCGGCCGTACAATGCGGTCGAGGTGCACCGCAATGAAGCCGCGCCGCACGAGTCGTACGCGTCAAGTGCCGTTTCTCGTGAAGCTCGCCGCCTCGGGGCTGCCGCTGCTGGCGCTGGGGCCGTGCACGGCGCAGGTGACGGAGGCGGTGATCAGGGGGGTTTTCGACGGGCTGACGATCCTCGCGCTCGAAGCGGTCGAGGACCAGCTTGGCTTGCCCTCGACGACCGGCGGCGGGGCCGGCGGTTCCACGAGTTAGCGCAGCTCACGCGGTGGCGGCCTCGCAGAACACACACAGGAGCGAGCGATGAAACTGGGCGTCATGTCGGCCGGCCTGGCCGGGATGGGGTGGGACAAGGCTCTCGACTACTGCCAGAAGGTCGGGCTCGAAGCGATTGAACTGCCGGTCGGTTGCTACCCCGGCCAACCGTTCTTCGACCCCCCGCAGGTGCTCAAGGACGCGGGCGCCCAGAGAAGAATCGTCGACGACTGCCGACGCCGCGGGTTGCAGATCGCCGGCTTGGCCGTGCACGGCAACCCGGTGCACCCCAACCCGGAAATCGCCAAGCAACACGCGGCCGCCCACGACACGGCCGTACGGCTGGCACGCAAGCTGGGGACGGACGTGGTCATCAATTTCTCGGGCTGCCCGGGGGGCGCGGCGGGCGACAAGTCGCCGAACTGGGTGACGTGCCCGTGGCCGCCGGACTTCGAAACCGTGCTGAAGTACCAGTGGGACGAGGTGCTGATCCCGTTCTGGAGCCGGAAAAACCAGGAGGCGGCGGCCGAGGGCGTGAAGATCGCGTTCGAGGCCCACCCGGGCTTCTGCGTGTATAACCCGGAGACGGTGCTGAAGCTGCGGGCGGCGTGCGGGCCGCAGCTCGGGGCGAATCTCGACCCGTCGCATTTCTTCTGGCAGGGGATCGACCCGGTCGAGGCGGCCCGCGTGCTGGGCGACGCCGGCTGTATCTTCCACGTGCACGGCAAGGACACGTCGATCGACGCGCATAACACGCGCCGCAACGGGGCGCTCGACACCAAGAGCTACGGCGATGTCGGCAGCCGGAGCTGGGTGTTCCGCACCTGCGGCTACGGCCACGGCGAAGAGTTCTGGAAACCGTTCATCAGCATGCTCAGGCAGAAGGGCTACGACGGCGTGATCAGCATCGAGCATGAGGATTCGCTGATGAGCGTTCAGGAGGGTTTTGAGAAGGCGGTGGCCTTCCTGCGCGGGATCATCATCCGCGAGCAGGCGGGAAAGGCGTGGTGGTTCTAAGGAGCCTGCGGCTCCCCCCGTCAGCTACCAGCTCTCGGCTTTCAGCCACAATGCCGTTCCGCCGGCGCCTGTCATGGCGAGGAAGTCGCCGCGGGCGCTCGACGAGGAATCCGGCACCGGAGAAAATCGGCCCCCCGGGCTTGCGATTGAGCCCCGTAACGCACCGTTCGTGAAAAGTGTTCTGCGTCCTCCGCGCTCTCCGCGTCTTTGCGGTTCGTGGACGGAGGGGTCAGAAGCGGACGCGGAAGACGGGCTTCAGCAGCAGGGCGAACACCAGCGACACGACGAAGAACGTCAGCAGCCACCAGTTCGCGCCGTAGATCCGGGAGTCGAAGCCGCCGTACGCGATCTGGACGGCCGTCACCGGGCCGGGCGGCAGCGGTGGCTCGAACGGATGCAGGATCTGCGCGGTCCAGTTTTTGCCTGGCCGCTCGGCGCTGACCGGCTGGAACGGCTCGCCCACGACCAGCAGTTTCTCCACGACGAGCGTGTTTCCGGCGGCTCCGCCGCTGGGGGGGATTTCGATCCGCAGCGTATGTCGGCCCGGCTCGCCCGCGCGGATCCGCCACACCAGCGCGCCGCCGCCCGGCACCGGCCCGACCGCCTCGGCCACGCCCGGCGAGTCGGCCAGGACGGCGTCCTCGATCCGGTCCGTGCCCGTCGCGGCCGACTCGGACAGGCGGACCGTGAGGATCGTCCATTCGCCCGGCCGCAGCGGCCGCCACTGGTGCCGCAAGCCGATCTGCGCGACGACCAGCATGAGCGGGAGAGCCAGCACAAGCACCGGCAGCAGCATGTGGATCTGAAGCCGGCCGAGGGCCGCCAGCAGCCGGGCCTGCGCGCGGAACGTGACGCGCAGCTCGTCCTTGTAGAGCTTGAGCGCGAGCAGATTGGCGGTGATGTCGTCGCGGGCGCGGCCGATGGCTTTCTGATGCGACGTGTAGCGGAAAGCGATGAGCATAAGCACGCCGGAGATCGCGGAGAGGATCAGCAGCCCGGCCCAGACCGGCAGGGGGGCGAGCAGTGCGTAGACCGCGTTGCCGGCGGCGGTGCAGAACGGATTCAGCACGCCCAGCAGCGGGGAGAGCACCGGGTTGAGCAGCCGGTCGAGGCCGTGGCCGAGCGCGGCGAGGAAGGCCCCCAGCGCGTGCCAACCATGCCGGGCGGCATAGCCGAGCGACAGCAGGAGCCAGTTCAGGACGCTCATCGGTTTCCCGGGCCGTCAGCGACGAGCGTCACGCTCCGGCTGACGACTGAACGCTCACGGCGGACGACTATTCGATGTATCCCAGGCCGCGCAGCCGCTCGAGCACCGCCTGTTCGTCCTCGGTCGGCGTCTCGAGCTTGGCCAGCTCCTTCTCGATCATGTGCGTGATGAACTCCTCGGGCGAGGGGTAACCCGCGGTCTGGGCGAGCTTCTTCACCCGCTCGAAGAGGTTGTCGTCGATCTTGATCTTCGCCACGTAGGTGCTCCTTGTGTGCTCTGCTCGGCCTGCGAGCCGCAGGCCGCTACGGCGCTTCGGTTTGCCCGGCCTTTCTTCATCCGCGGCCAGCTCCCTCGTCGCTTCGCTCCGCGGGATGACACATCAGCGAACCGCCAGCGTGGCATCTGCCGGCTCGAACAGACTGCCGCCGGTCATGGTGTCCGGCCGCGGGACGCCGAACTCGGCCAGGATGGTCGGGGCCACGTCGACCAGCGACGGGGCCGCCCGGCGAATGGGCCGGTTGCTGAAAATCACGCCGGGCACCTCGTCGGTGGCCATGCAGTGGTCCGCGCTCCAGGCCGAGTCGTTATCGGACAGCAGCTCGGGTGTAATCTCGCCGAGCATCGCCGTCCAGGAGCAGCGCCAGCCGCGGCGGTAGCCGACGATCAGGTCGGGGGCCTTCTCCGCCATGGGGCCGCGGTAGACTTCGTCCGCGCGGTAGACCTGCGAGATCACCTGTTCCCCATCCACGTCGCGGACCGCGAGCAGCTTCGTGCGCAGTTCCTCGAGCAGCCGATCGCGCTCCGCCGGCTCGACGATGCCCTCGCGTTCGCGGCCCCGGAGGTTCAGGTAGAGGCCGTTGAGGCCGAGGCCGTAGGCCCGGGTCCGCGACCAGTCGACATTGTGCCCGGTGGTTGAAAAGAGCAGGTTGTCGCAATCGGGTGGCTGGATGTAGCCGTTGTCGCGGAGCCAGGTGTTGAGGTTGAACTGGCGGCGGAAGTTGGCGAAGCCGTGGTCGGACATGACCAGGATCGTGGCCCGGTCGCCGAAGCGGCGGACGATGTCGCCGATGACGCCGTCGATGCGGCGGTACAGGTCGGCCACCACGCCGTTGTATTTGCGGGCGGCGTCGGGGTCGCGCACCGGGTGCTTTTCGTCCCCGTCCCACCAGAAGATGTGGGCCTGTAGGTCGGTGCTCGAGAAGTAGAAGAACAGCAGGCCCGTTTCATAATGCGTCAGCGCGTAGTCGAGGAGCCTCAAGCGCTCGTCGAGGACGGCGTTGGCCTGGGCGAGGTACTCCTCGTCGGTGAAGACGCGATTCGTGCGGGCCTTGTGATCCTCCTGAAAGCCGGTCGTGTAGAACAGGCCCAGCTCGCTTGAGATTCGCGTGACAAACTCACGGGGTTCGCTGAGCTGGAGCTCGCCCGGGTCGGACGGATCGATGTTGATCGGCGTCACGTACAGCCGGAACGTCGGCCGCACTTCCTGGAGAAAGAAGCGGCAGATGCCGCCGACGTGCTCGTCCGGCAGGAATGGCGGCATGCGAAGATCGAAATCGACCCGAATCCAGTCGCTCCACTCGCCCGCCCGCAGCACGATCGTCTGACCCTGGATCTCGATCCGGGCGAGGGACTTCAGCGGGTGGCGGTGGACGGTGAACTCGATCTCGGCCGGCTCGGGCTGCCGCAGCAGCGTGTTGGTCGGGCCGGTGAGGGTGGCGACGGCCGTGTGGCCCTTGAACACCAGCGGCTTGCGCAGCCCGCCGCCGTCGTTGGTCACGTCGCGGTTGCGGGGCGAGAACGCCTGGTACGTGCCGTACGAGCCCATCAGGTCGGGCACGCCCATGCCGCACAGGCAGCAGTGCCAGCCGAACTGCGAGGGCGTGGGCGGGTAGTTCGACGGGATATCGTAGACCTGCGACGGGATCGCTGCCGCGTCGAGGTAGTGCCAGAAGGGCGTGCCCTCACGCCGCAGCAGCGTCTGCGTCGGGTTGTGGTTGAACGGCCAGAACGCGAGCGGAATCCTGTGCTCGCCGATGTCCCAGCCGTCGTCGGACTCGATCGTCTGCGACGCGGAATAGTAGGGCGAGAACTGCTTGGCCGGGTCGCGGTGCACGAAATCGAAGATACCGTGCACACCGGGGTCGGCCCCGGTGATGAAGTTGGCCCAGGCGACGGGACTCTGCGGAGGCGTGCTGGTGCCGAGCGGAGAATAGCCGCCGGTCTTGCGCAGCGCGTCGAGGTTCGGCAGCTCGCCGGCATCCATGAGCCGCTCGCACAGCCGCGGATCGAGCCCGTCGGCCCCGATGACGATCACACGCTTGTCGCCCGCGTTGCCGCGGGCGCGGTCCGTGATCTTGGTGGCCGGGCGACAGGCCGGCAGCAGCAGGGCCGCCGCGAGCAGCGCGAGCGCGGCACGCATGCGTTTCATGAACCGACCTCCACCGTTTCGCGCTGCGGCCGGGCCGGGACCCGCGTCGGCCCCGGCGGCTCAGGCAGTGTGCCGTCGGCGTCGGCGACCACCAGCGGCCGGCCGTCCATGTGCGCGGGCACCGGGACGCCGAAGAGCTGGAGGATCGTCGGCGCCAGGTCGCCGATGTGCGGAGCGGTGTCGGCGATCTTTCGATTAGAGAGCAGCACACCGGGCACCAGGGCCGGGTCGATGATGTGGTCGCCGCTCCAGGCCTTCGTGTTGTCGGTGAACAGCCGGTCCGTGACCTGGCCGATCGCGGCCTCCCAGCTCACGCGATAACCGCGGTTGTAGCCGACGATCAGGTCGGGCGCATCGTCCTTGTAGGGGCCGCGGTAGATGCGGTGTGCATCGAGCGCCCGCACGATCGCGACGTCGCCGGTGTCCGGATCGCGCAGCCCGCGCAGCTTCTCGCGCAGCTCGTCCCGCAGCGCGCTCGCTTCGTCCGGCGCGACGATCCCCTGTGCTTCGCGGCCGCGGAGGTTCAGCCAGATGCCCGTCAGGCCGATCGCGTACGCTCTCGTCGCCGACCAGTCCACGCCCTGGAGATACTTCTGGCCCCGGCCGTCGGGCTTGAGCTTCAGGTAGCCGTGCTGCTCGAGCCAGACGTTCAGATCGATGCCGCGGCGGAACGAGGCGCAGCCGTGGTCGGACAGGACCAGCAGCAGCGTGCCGTCGTCGGCGCAGGCGTCGAGCGTCCGGCCGACCAGCTCGTCCATCCGCACGTACATCTCTTCGATCGCGTCGCGGCGCTCGCGGCCGCCCGGGCCGGCGTGGGCGGGGTGGTCGGGCTCGAGATAGCGCCAGAACATGTGGTGGATGCGGTCGGGGCCGTCGACCACGCATACGACCAGGCCGCGGCGGACCTTCTCCAACGCATCGAAGAACATGTCCACCCGTTCGCGGTCGGCCTCGCGGCACTGATGCAGGAAGGCCTCGTCATCGAGCACACGGGCGTTGAGCCCCCACGTATCCTCGGCCAGCCCCATCGTCGCGTACGGCCCGAGGAGCTTCGCGAAGTACGTCGAATACACCTTGGGGTGCGACAGCGGCAGGACCGGGCAAGCGGGGTCGATCTGGATCGGCGTGACGTACAGCCGGAACTCGGGTTCGGTCTCCAGCAGCAGGAACTCGCAGATGCCCCTGACCGTGATGCCCGGCGCAGCCCGGAAGCGGACCGAAACCCACGGCGTGTACTCGCCGCGCGTGAGCTTGACGGTCTCGCCGCCGACCTTGAGCACGGCGCTGTCGGGCCCGGTGATGCGGACCTCGAACGGGCAGCGCATCGGGCCGCCGCCCGCGACGCACGTGTTCTCCGGGCCGATGAGGTCGGCGCGGACGCGATCGCCGGCGCGCTGCACGCGAATCTGCTCGCCCCCGGTCGGCTCGTCCGCATCCGGGGCGGTCGTGGTGTAGTACGTGAACGTCCCCTGGCTGCCGCGAAGATCGGGCACACACATCGCCGCCAGCAGCACGCCGTGAAACGGCTCCGGCGGGAACGTGATCGGCATACGAATGATGTTGCTGAAGATCCCGTGCCGCCCGAGCAGCTTCCAGAAGGGCTCGCCCTTGCGGAGGCCGCGGATCTCGGCCCCCCCCAGCGGTACACGGTACTTCCCGAGCTTCAGCGTCCGACGCGGCGGGTGGATCTCGACCGACGAAAGCTTCGGAAGATACGTCCGCGGGTCGCGGGTCAGGAAGTCGAAGACGTTGTGTTTGCCCGGGTTGCACCCGGTTAGAAACGTGGACCACGCTACGGGCGTCATCGCCGGCGCGGTCGTGCCGAGACGGTGGTAGCAGCCCTGGTCACGCAGCCGGGCGAAGTTCGGCAGCTTGCCGACGTTCAGGAAGCGCTCGAGCAGCGTGGGCTCCAGCCCGTCGAGGCCGAGCACGACCACGCGCTTGACACGCGCGCGCGACAAGGCCCGGCGGTGTCGCAGCGAACGGATCAGCCAGCGGAACGGCCAGAGCAGGACCGCCGCAAGGGCCGAAAAGACCGCGAAGAAAAGCGTGAACAGGGTGGTGCCGATGGCGATTCCTGCGCCCGGACCGATGTACGCCTCGGCCGGCGCCGGCACCAGGAGCAGAACGGCCACGACCGCGGCCGCGCTCAGCCCCCGTGTTCGGAAGCGGCGGTTGGGTCCGCGGGCCGTGTAGCGCGCAAGTCGCTTCTGGACAGACTTTTCCAATCCGCTGCGCTCGCTGGGCATCGTCAGGTCGACACGCGGGGGTTGCCGGCGACGCAGGTCCCGCCGCAAATCAGCATTGTACCATCGTACGCGCGGAGTTTCCACTTAAGCGGTGGCGGCTGAATGTCTTGCGCGCCGCGCCGCCGCGGGCCGCTTGCGCTTGGGCCGTGCCAGCCTCGCGCTCAACCCCCGATTTGCTTCAACACGCGTGCCCGGTCCTCGATCGCCTCGCGGAAGTTGGGCTCGATCTGCACCGCTTCGCTGTAGCACCGCAAGGCGTCGTCGAGCCGTTCTTGCCGCTCGAAAATGAAACCCATCGTGCGGCGGATGCGCGCGCTGCGGGGGGCGATGTTGGCGGCGGTCATGATGAGCTTCTCGGCCGCGTCGAACTCCTTGAGCTCGGCATGGCAGCGGGCGGCGTCTTCGAGCGCGGCGGTGTCGTCGGGCAATTCGCGCACGACGCGCTGGAATTGCTCGAGCGCTTCGCGCAGGCGGCCGTGGCGGGCGAGGAACGAGCCGTACTTGCGCCGCACGTCGACGTCGTCGGGCGCCAGCGCGACGGCGTTCTGGAAGGCGACGTTGGCGTCATTGGTGCGTCCCTGCTGGGCGAGGGTCGCGGCAAGCTGCACGTAGAGCCGTGACGAGTCGGGCATGACCGACAGACCCTCGCGCAGCACGGCTTCGGCCTCGGGCCAGCGGCGCTCGCTTTGGAGCCGGCGAAACTCGGTCGTGACGCGGCGGATCAGGGCGGCGTGGTCGCGCGGGTTGCCGCCGCGCGGTTCGAAGATGTCGAGTTCGACCTGCCCCGGCTCGATGACATCGCCGCCGCCGCCCAGGTAACCCAGCGATTGCAGCCGCTCGACATCCTCCGAGCTCAAGACCGCGCTCGCTTCGGTGAGCGAGGGGGCCGGCGGTGCGTCGGCGATGAGCTGCCGCAGCTCTTCGCGCAGCGCGGCGGTGCGGGCCGGGTCGAGCTCGGCCCGGTCCTGCTTCTCGGCCGGATCCGTCGCAAGATGGTAGAGCTCGGGCCGCGGGGCGTGGATGTACTTCCAGTCGCGCTGTGACCAGCTTCGCAGGTGCGAAAGGCCGAATTCGAGCTGCGGGTCGAATGCCTCCGCATAGCCCGAAAGCCCGGCGTCGCGGCCTGGCTCGCGGAAAAGCTGCGCCAGGCTCTGGCCCTGCGCCGCGGGCAGCGGCGGCGCTCCGAGCAGATCGAGAATCGTCGGGGCGATGTCGATCGTGCGGACTTGCGCGGCGATGCGCTGCCCGCCGGGAATCACGCCCGGACAGCGGGCGATCAGCACCGTGTGGATCGTCGTGTCGTAGAGGTAATA
Organism: uncultured Planctomycetales bacterium; assembly: GCA_964564785.1. Lineage (GTDB taxonomy): Bacteria > Planctomycetota > Phycisphaerae > UBA1845 > Fen-1342 > CAZMCT01. Next base: position 3,026 of record CAZMCT010000010.1, on the reverse strand, counting down.
GCCGTGCGACTCCTCGTTGTGTTCGCCCAGCCCCTCGCCGTGATCGGCCGCGGCGATGACCAGCGTGTCACGCTCGCGCCCGTGGGTGCGAAGCGCGTCGAGCAGCCGGCCGACCTGGAGATCCATGAAGGCGATCTCGTCCTCGTACGCGGCAAGCGAATAGGGGTCGGGGTGACGCGGTGATTCGTAGGGCAGGTGCGGGTCGTAGAAGTGCACCCAGACGAAGAACGGCTCGTCCTTGAGCTCGGCGAGCATGGCCAGGGCCTCGTCGCACACCACGTTGCCCTTCCGCTCGGCCACGAAAATGTTGCCGCCGACCGCCGGCACGACGTCGCGATAGACTTCGAAACCCTGCCCGATGCCGAACTGCGCGTTGAGCACGAAGCTCGCGATCGTCGCGCGGGTCCGATAACCCGCCCCCCGCAGCACTTCGGCCAGCGTCGTGTTCGTTTCGGCCAGCCGGCCCGCGCCGTTGCGGCGCGCCCCGTGCGCGTAGGGATACAGACCGGTCATCATCGACGAGTGCGAGGGGAGCGTCAGAGGCGAGGCGGAAGTGCAGCGGTCGAACACCGCGCCTTCGGCCGCGAGGCGATCGAGGTTCGGCGTGCGGCTGGGCCGCCGGCCGTAGCACCCGAGGTAGTCGGCGCGCGTCGTGTCGAGCGTGATGAGCAGGACGCTCCGCGGGCGGGCGGTCGCGCGAAACCAGCCGCCGGGGCGGAACGCGCTCCAACCCAAGGGGATTCCGGCCGCGCAGAGGATGGCCACAATCAGCAGCGCGCGTCGGCGGCGCCGCGGATCGGGGGCCGGGGGCGTTTTCCGCAGGTCGCGTCGCTTTCGGTCGGGTGCGGCCATGGTATCCTCGTGCAGGTCGGTGCATTTTAGCAGCCCGATGAGCATGCGGGCTGCCTCCGCGCCGACCCACCCTTGGGGCACAGGTTATCAGGCCGTGTTCCTGCTCCCGGTTTACTCTCGCCGTGCATGTCCCCCTTGCTAGCCGGCTGCTAGGCGCCGAGGGCCCGCAAGACGCGCTCGAGCTCCTGACGGCACTCGGGAAAGTCGGGCTGGACGGCTAGCGCGCGGTTGAAATACTCGACCGCCTCGGGCAGCCGGCCCTGGGCCTCGCGCAGCAGGCCCATCACGCGGAGCAGCGAAGCGTTGCGGGCGTCGATCTCCAGCGCCCGGCGCAGCTTCGGCTCGGCCTCGTCCAGCCGGCCGAGCGTCATCAGCACCAGCGCGCCGTGCTTGAGCGCATCGAGGTCGTCGGGCCAGCGCTCGGTGACGAGCGCGAACTGCGCCAGCGCGGCCTCGGGCTGCTGCGTGCGGCGCAGGAACACGCCGTATTTCATCCGCATGTTGTAATCGTCGGGGGCCAGGTCGACGGCCCGGCGGTAAGCGGCGGCGGCCTCGTCGGCGCGCCCCTGCTGCTCGACCACCATTGCCAGGTGGCCGTAGAGATACGCGGCCTGGGGGAGCTGCTCCATCAGCGGGCGAAGCAGCTCCTCGGCCCGGGCGTAGTCGCGCCGGCGGAGCAGTTGCGGCAGCTCCCACGAGACGAACTTGAACGAGCGGGCGAAGTCGCGCGGGTTGCCGCCCACCGGTTCGAAGCGCTCGAGTTCGCTGCTGCCCTCGGCCTGGGGGGTACCCGCGGCCCCGACGTAGCCGAGCGAAGCCAGCACCGCCGATTCGCTGGGCTGGAGCTGCACCGCGACCTCTTCCGGCGGCGGGGGCGGCGGCGAGTCCGCGATGACCTGCCGCAGGTCGGCCCGCATCCGCGCGCCGCGGGCGGCCTCGTCGGCGAGGCGGTTGTTTTGCTCCCGCGGATCAGCCAGCACGTCATACAGTTCAGACTCCGGCGCGAGGATGAACTTCCACGCCCCGGCCGAGAGGCTCCGCAGCGGGGACAAGCGGTACTCGTGGTACGCCTCGAGCGCCTCGCTGTACGCCAGCAGTCCGGGGTCCGCAGCCCCGCGAAGCAGACCCGCGAGGCTCGTGCCTTGGGCCTGCGGCAAGCCGTCGACGCCCAGCAAGTCGAGCATCGTGGGCGCCAGGTCGATTGTCCGCACCTGCGCGTCGATCACCGCGCCGGCCGGCACGATGCCCGGGCAGCGGAGGAGCAGCGGCGTGTGGATGGTCGTCTCGTACAGAAAATACCCGTGCTTCCACTCGTCGTGGTCGTTGAGTCCTTCGCCGTGGTCCGCGACAGCGACCACCAGCGTGTCCCGCTCGCGGCCGGCCGCCCGCAGACCGTCGAGCAGGCGGCCGATCTGGGCGTCCATGAACGCGACCTCGTCCTCGTACGCGAGCGGCGAGAGGACGTCGGTGGTGCGCGGCGAGAGGTACGGGAAGTGCGGGTCGTAGAAATGGACCCAGAGGAAGAAGGGCCGGTCCTTCAGGCCGGCGAGCAGCCGCAGGGCGTCGTCGCAGACTTCGTCGCCGCGCCGCTCGGCCTCGTTCCCGCCGCCCGCCTGCACGTCGTGATACTGGGCGAAGCCCTGGGCCGTCCCGAAGCGGGCGTTCAGCACGAAGCTCGCGACCGTCGCGGCCGTGCCGAAGCCCCGCTCGGCCAGCACCTCCGCGATCGTCTGGTTGCCGGGCGCGAGGCGGCCGGTCCCGTTCTGCCGCGCGCCATGCACGAAGGGATAGAGTCCGGTCAGAATGCTCGAATGCGACGGCAGGGTGAGCGGCGAGCAGGTCGTGCAGCGCGTGAAACGGGCGCCCTCGGCCGCGAGCCGGTCGAGGTTGGGCGTGCGGCTCGGGCGGCGGCCGTAGCAGCCGAGGTGGTCGGCTCGGGTGGTGTCCAGGGTGATCAGCAGGACGTTCCGTGGCCGGGCGGGGGCGCCCGGGGCCGCGGTCCGCAGGGCCAGCCAGCCGAGGACGACGGCCGCGGCCAGCACCGCGGTGACGACGAGCACGCGCGTGGGGCGCGGGCGGCTGCGCGCCGCCGCGGTCGTGCTTCGGGAGGTGGCTCCGCGTCGGGGTTTCATGGTCTCCGCGGCCGGCTCGCCGACCGCAGGTCACTATACGGC
>CAZMCT010000009.1:0-53849 GCA_964564785.1 uncultured Planctomycetales bacterium | reverse complement strand
CCCCGCCGCAACGCGTTATGCTATCAGCACCGGGATGGTGAATAATCCCGGATCAAGGTGTCGCTGCGGACGCGGAACTTCAACACCGACACGCTGAAGGTCAACGACCAGCGTGGCAACCCCACGGAGATCGCGGCGGTGGTCGTCTGGCGGGTGCAGAACACGGCCCAGGCGACGTTCGACGTGGATGACTACCGCGACTACGTGCGGATCCAGAGCGAGTCGGCGTTGCGGCATTTGGCGAGCCGCTATCCGTACGACACGCAGGTGGACGGCGAGCTGTCGCTGCGGGGGAGCATGGATGACGTCTCGCGCGATTTGCAGCATGAGCTCCAGGAGCGGCTGACGCGGGCGGGCGTGGTCGTCGAGGAGGCGCGGCTGAGCCACCTGGCGTACGCCCCGGAAATCGCGGGGGCGATGCTGCGGCGGCAGCAGGCAGAGGCGATCGTGGCGGCCCGGCTCCGGATCGTGGAGGGTGCGGTGAGCATGGTCGAGCTGGCGCTCGAGCGCCTGGAGCAGAAGAAGACGGTCGAGCTGGACGACGAGCGCAAAGCGGCGATGGTCAGCAACTTGCTGGTGGTGCTGTGCGGCGAGCAGGCGGCCCAACCCGTGGTGAATGCGGGCACGCTGTATTCGGCGTGAGCCACACGCGCCGCCGGTTTTCGGCGCGGAACTCACGACTCACGACTCGAGGCTCATGGCCGAAAAGAAGCCCATCATGCTGCGGATCGCTCCGGAGCTGCACGCAGCCCTGAGCCGCTGGGCGGCGCAGGAGCTGCGGAGCCTGAACGCGCAGGTCGAGTACTTGCTGCGCGAGGCCGTGCGGAGCCGCGGCTTGCTGCGTGAGCAGTCAGGTCCGGGCGGAGAGGCCGGACCGACATCGGAGCCCCGCGCGGAAGGAGATGCTGGGTAGCCTCAGAAAATCCGTGTGGTTGCACGTGACGGCGGCCGCCGTGCCCGACTGGATGTTGCGATTCAGGAAGGACGGTCGGATTTCGAGAGCCGTTCCGGAGGTGCGGGTTCCGGATGGTCAGGTTTAGTTACCTGCGGTGGGATTACGCGGTGGATGGTTGCGGGGGCGGGCCGGATCGCTAGAGTGGGGATATGAAAACCGGGTTAAATGCTGCAACGGGCGCGCGGTACGCCGCGCGGGTCTTGGTCATGTCGCTCGGCGTGATTGGGCTCACCGCCGGATCGGCGCGCGGTCAGGCACCAGAGAAAGCCCCCGGACAATTCGCCAGCCGGGCGAGCTCGTCCGCGGTTTGGCCCCCGGCGCCGCCACTTGAGGCACCCCGCGCTGCGGAGGGGGCGGCCACGCTCCCCGACTCCATCGCGGCCGAGCCCACCGAGCGGGACGAGTGGCGGTGCAGGTTCCGGTTCCGGCCGGCCGGCGCGGCGAAAAGCGTGGTTGTCGTCGGCTCGTTCAACGGGTGGGACCGGCAGGCCAACCCGCTGAGAGGGCCGAGCGCGGCGGGTGAGTGGGTCGGCGAGGTCACGGTCGGGACGGGGGTCTGGGAATACAAGTTCCTGATCAACGGCGACGAGTGGTTCGCCGACCCGGCGAACGTCGATCGCGTACCGGACGGATTCGGGGGGTTCAACTCGGTGCTGCGGCTCGGGCGCCTGGCGCAGATGCGGAAGTCGGAGGCGCAAGTCGGTGACGGGAAGATCGAATTGGTGGGGCTGGCGCACCGGCCACCGGGGCCGATGTACGTGCAGCCGCAACGTGACGAAGTCTCGATTCGCTACCGGACGCTGGCCCACGACGTGAAGCGGGTGGCGCTGGCGGTGCGTGGGGCGGAGATACGCGACATGCGGCCGGTGGCGGAAGGTCCGCTGTTCACATACTGGGAGGCGCGGGCGGCGGCACCGGAAGCGGTGAAGGGCCGCGGCAACGTGCGTAGCCTCGAGTACACGTTTGTGCTGGAGGACGGCGGGCCGCCGGTGGCCGACCCGTACACGTACAACTACACGCTCACGCCGGGGGAGCAGTTCGAGACGCCGGAGTGGGCCCGGCACGCGGTGTGGTATCAGGTCTTTCTCGACCGCTTCCGGAACGGCGACCCGGCGAACGATCCGCCGAATGTGCGGCCGTGGACGAGCGAGTGGTTCACGGCCAGTCCGTGGGAAGGGCGGGACGGGCAGACGTTTTACAATAACTACGTATTCGATCGGTTCTACGGAGGCGACCTGGAAGGGCTGGAGCAGCAGCTTCCATACCTGAAAGCGTTGGGCGTGAACGCGCTGTACCTGAACCCGATCTTCAAAGCGCCCTCGAACCACAAGTACGACGTACAGAACTACCTGCACGTGGACGACGGGTTCGGGACGCGCGGCGATTACGACGCGGTAGCTGCCAAGGAGGACCTGCTGAACCCGGCCACGTGGCAGTGGACGCCGACGGACCGGCGATTCCTCGCGTTTGTGCAGCGGGCCCACGAGGCGGGCTTCAAGGTCATCCTCGATGGCGTCTTCAACCACACTGGGCTGCTGCACCCGGCGTTCCTCGACGTGCAGAAGAACGGCCGCAAGTCGCCGATGGCGGACTGGTTCGACGTGACGAGCTGGGAGCCGTTCGACTACAACGGCTGGGCCGGCTTCGAGCACATGCCGGTGTTCCGCAAGTCGCGCGAGGGGTTCGAGAGCTCGACGCTCAAGCAGCACCTGTTCAACATCACACGCCGCTGGATGGACCCCGACGGCGACGGCAACCCGGCCGACGGGATCGACGGCTGGCGGCTGGACGTGCCGAGCGACATCCCGCGGCCGTTTTGGGAAGAGTGGCGGGCGTATGTGAAGAAGATCAACCCCGACGCGCTGATCACGGGCGAGATCTGGGCCCGGGCGGATCAGTGGCTCGACGGGCGGCACTTCGACGCGGTGATGAACTACGAGTTCGCGAAGGTGGCCGTGGGCTGGGTGTTCGACCGCGAGCGGAAGATCACGGCCAGCGAGGCCGACGGGCGGCTGGCCGAGCTGCGGCTGGCGTACCCGGCCGCGGCGACGTACGCGTGCCAGACGTTGGTGAGCAGCCACGACACGGACCGGCTGGCGTCGATGGCGCTGAACCCGGACCGCGAGTACGACCGGCAGAACCGGGTCCAGGACAACAACCCGGACTACAACAACGGGCGGCCGACGCCGGCGGCGTATGCGCGGGCGCGGCTGGTGGCGCTGCTCCAGATGACGTACGTGGGCTCGCCGATGGTGTATTACGGCGACGAGGTGGGGATGTGGGGGGCCGACGATCCGACGAACCGCAAGCCGATGCTGTGGAAGGACCTCGAGCCGTATGAGAAGCCCGAGGAGAACTGCGTGCTCGATGAGCAGCTCGCGTTCTACAAGCAGGTGATCGCCCTGCGCAACGAGCATCGGGCGCTGCGCGACGGCAGCTTCCAGACGCTGCTGACGGACGATGCGGCCGACGTGTGGGCGTTCGTGCGAACGAACGGCGGCGAGCACGTGCTGGTCGTGCTGAACGCGTCGGATGCGCCGCGAAGCGTGCAGGTGCCGCTGGCGGGGGGTCTGCCGGCCACGTGGCAGGTGATCTTCAACTCGGGCGGTGCGGGGGGGCGCGGGCCGGCCGACGCGGAAGACACGGGCATCTCGCTCGTGTGCTCGCACGACAAGTTGGGCATGATGGTCCCCGCGGTCGGCGGCGTGGTGCTGAGCGCTCCGCACGGCGAGTAGCGCCGGACGGCGTCCACCGTGTTATCCCGAGCGAGGTCGCCGCAGACGCGCGACGAAGGATCTGGCTGCGGATTTGCGGTGCCAGCGCCGGGGGTGTGCTCTTTCCATCCATAGCCACACTCCTCGTCGCTGCGCTCGTCGGAATGACCGCCTCCGATCCGCCGCAGCGCTGAAAGGCGGGAGCCTTTTGGTCCCGATTGCGGCCGGGCTGGGTTTTCGCCATAATCACGTTGTTGCGCCTGCCGATATCCCGACCCAATTGAGAGCCAGTGATGTTCCGGATTGTCGCTGCCCGGCCGCTCGCATCCGACGTGAAGTGGTTTCGCATTGAGGCTCCGCTTGTCGCCCGCCACCGTCAGCCCGGCCAGTTCGTCATCCTGCGGCTGAGCGAGACCGGCGAGCGCATCCCGCTCACGATGGCCGCGGCCAACCCCGAAAGCGGCACGATCGAACTGATCGTCAAGGCGATCGGCAAGACCACGAAGATGCTCTGCGAGAAGAACGCGGGCGACACGATCAGCGACGTGATGGGCCCGCTGGGCAAGCCGACGGAGATTCACCCGTGCGCGCATGCGGTGCTGGTGGGCGGCGGTGTGGGCACAGCCGTCATTTACCCGCTCGCCCCGGCCCTGCGGCAGGCCGGCTGCTCCGTGACCGCCATCACCGGCGGGCGCACGAAAGAACTGGTCGTGCTCGAGGACGAGCTGCGAAACGTCTGCGACCGCGTGTTCGCGACGACGGATGACGGCAGCTACGGGTTCAAGGGGACGGTGGCGGACAAGCTGAAGGAGCTCATCGAGCAGGGGGATCAAGGGATCAAGGGATCGAGGGATCAAGGGCCGGGGGCCATCGGCGCCGTCTACTGCGCCGGCCCCGTCCCGATGATGAAAGCCGTCAGCGAGCTCACGCGTCCATACGGGATCAAGACCATCGTCTCGCTCAATCCGATCATGGTCGACGGCACCGGGATGTGCGGTGGCTGCCGCGTGACGGTCAACGGCAAGACGCAATTCGCCTGCGTGGACGGCCCCGAGTTCGACGGCCATGCGGTGGACTACGCCGAACTGTGGGATCGCCTGGGCGCGTACAAGACCCAAGAGCAGGTGGCGCTGGAGCGGTGGGAACACAAATGTAGGATCGGCCTTGGTGCCTGATGGGCGATTCTGATGATCTGACAAGCAGCAGATTGACAGAGTGACCACGTGCCGGTGATTCCGGGCCCGCAGCCGTCGAGCCGGTGTCGCCGTGCGACTTGGTCGGTGTTCCTGATTCCCGCAGGGAGCTTCCGATGCCCTTAACCCCCAAAGAACGCCTCGCCATCGACCGTCAGAAGATGCCCGAGCGGCCGGCGGAGGTCCGCAACCGCGACTTCGCGGAGGTCAATCTCGGCTTCGGCGAGTCGCTCGCCAAGCTCGAGGCCGAACGCTGCCTCCGGTGCAAGGACGGCAAGTGCACCTACGGCTGCCCGGTCGGCATCGACATCCCGGGGTTCCTCGAGCACATCGCGGCCGGCGACCTCAAGGCCGCAGCCGAGCTGCTGTTGTCGGCCAACGCGCTGCCGGGCATCACCGGGCGCGTGTGCCCGCAGGAAGAGCAGTGCGAGCAGGTGTGCGTGCGAGCCAAGGGCAAGAACGGCAAGCCGGTCGCGGTCGGGCACCTGGAGCGCTATGTGGCCGACTGGGCCCGCGAGAACCTGGAGATGAAGACGCTGCTGGCGTCGGCGACCGGGATCAAGGTCGCGGTGGTCGGCTCCGGGCCGGCCGGGCTGACGTGCGCGGGCGAGCTGGCGAAGAAGGGCCACGATGTCACGGTTTTCGAGGCCCTGCACACCCCGGGGGGCGTCTTGACCTACGGCATCCCCGAGTTCCGGCTGCCGAACAAGATCATCGAGGCCGAGGTCGACCGGCTGCGGCAGATGGGCGTGAAGATCGTGTGCAACGTGGTCATCGGCCGCACGTTCACCATCGACGAGCTGCTGAACGAGGAGGGCTTCTCGGCGGTGTTCGTGGCGAACGGGGCCGGGCTGCCGATGTTCATGAACATTCCGGGGGAGAATCTGAAGGGCGTGTATTCCGCCAACGAGTACCTGACGCGTTCGAACCTGATGCGGGCGTACGAGTTTCCCGAGTTCGACACGCCGATCGCGCGCGGCAAGCGAGTGGTCGTCGTGGGCGGGGGCAACGTGGCCATGGACGCGGTCCGCACGGCCAAGCGGCTGGGCGCGACCGACGCGATCCTGGTGTATCGCCGCAGCCGCGAGGAGATGCCGGCCCGCATCGAGGAAGTGCACCACGCCGAGGAGGAGGGCATCGACTTCCGCATGCTGACCAACCCGGTGCGGATCATCGGCGGGCCCGACGGCTGGGTCACCGGGGTCGAGTGTCTGAAGATGGAGCTGGGCGAGCCGGACGACAGCGGCCGCCGCCGGCCGGTGCCGGTGAAGGGCTCCGAGTTCGTGCTCGACTGCGAGCTGGTGATCATGGCGATCGGGACGCGGGCCAACCCGCTGCTGACGCAGGCCACGCCCGACTTGAAGCTGAACAAGTGGGGCTACATCGAGGCGGACGAGCACGGGGCGACGAGCAAGCCGGGCGTGTTCGCCGGCGGCGACATCGTCCGCGGCTCGGCCACCGTGATCCTGGCGATGGGCGACGGCAAGAAGGCGGCCGCGGCGATCGACAAGTACGTGCGGGAAAAGCACGGGCTGCCGCTGCTCACGTGATGAGCGCCGCAAAGGCCCGCCGACGGACAGAGGTGGAAACGAGAACGTGGCCCGGCCGCCGGGGCAAACGAGTGGGCGCGCCGGCCTGTGCGTGATGCGGGCACGCGGTGGGCGACGGATCGGAGTCGGCGTGCCCGCGCTGCGGAGCGAATCTGGCGCATGACAGCGCGGGGCGCTACGCCGCGCGCAGCGCCGCAGTGTCCGACTGACGATCGCGGCGGTCAGTCAACGCCGAACGACCTGCTCCAAGCTGCGCCACAGCGCGACTGCGGTGGGATAGAGCTGGTTGAGGCGGGCGAGGGCCGTATGCCACTCCTCCGGTGACCAGGCCGTGCGGTTGTGGAGACGCTTCACAAGTTTGCCGGCGAAGGCCCGCAGTGGGTTCGGCAGCCGCAACGAGCGGACCACGCGGTCGGTCACGATGAAGACGTCGATCGAGTTCTGGCTTGCAAGGCACTGTAGGATGCGCACACCCTGTGCGTTGCCGACGTCGAGCGGGCAGTCGAACGTGGCCGCATCGGATCGCGCCAGTCGGAGAATGAGCACAACGAGCAACGAGCGGTCGATCTGCCACGTGCCCATCCGCAACTCGCCCGGGCACTCGCGCGGGTACTTTTTCAGATCGAACACGTCCTCGCGCACGTAGAGCGTCAGGTCGTTGTCGCCGATCACCGGGATCAACGACCCCGACGGGCTCCTCCGCACGGCGGGTGGCAGTTGCACAGGAGGCATGCGGCTCCCGGTCCTGGCCCTCCACGGGCAGGCAAGCGGCCGCCGCAACGACGGCGCGGCCTGATTCGTTTATCGACGCCCGGCACGGCAGGGGCGAGTTATCGCCGGGTTATCAGACGCGCGCGTCTTGCGTGCGGAAAAACGCCGCGCGCGTACGCTTCGCGTTGGGCGGGGCGGGCGAGCGTTGCCCCGTTGGAGTGCCGCCGGCGGCCTGGCACACGGACCGGCCGGTTACTATGATCGCGCGGGGGTGGAGGTTCGGCCGTGAACGTCATTGTCGACCTGTGCGTGATTCCGCTGGGGGTCGGAGTGTCAGTGTCCGAATACGTGGCCGCGTGCGAGCGGGTGCTGAAGGACGCCGGCCTGTCGCACCAGCTCCACGCCTACGGGACGAACATCGAGGGCGAGTGGGACGCGGTGTTCGCGGCCGTGAAGCGCTGCCACGAGGTGGTGCACCAAATGGGGGCGCCGCGGGTGTCGTCCACGCTGCGGGTTGGCACGCGGACGGACCGGCCGCAGACGATGGCGGACAAGATCCGCAGCGTGGAGGAGAAGCTGCGGGGCTAGGCGGCGCGGGGCGTCTCCCGGCCGCTCCGTGCGCAGGAAGGGAGTGGTGGCCGAGTTTGACCGCGGAGGGGCGGCGCGGTACCGATGGGCCATGCCCGCACACGAGACCATCGCGATTCTCGATTTCGGCAGCCAGTACTCGCAGCTCATCGCCCGGCGGGTGCGCGAATCGCACGTCTATAGCGAGCTGCTCGCGCCGGACACCCCGCCGGAGAAGCTGCGCGCGATGGGGGTGAAGGGCATCATCCTTTCGGGCGGGCCGGCCAGCGTGTACGAGGCCGGGGCCCCGCGCTGCGACCCGGCGATTTTCGACTTGAACGTGCCCGTGCTGGGCATCTGCTACGGGATGCAGATTGCCTGCCAGACGCTGGGCGGGCGGGTCGAGGGCGGCGCGGCCCGCGAGTACGGCCGGGTGCGGCTGAGCGTGCACAAGCCGGTCGGCGTCCTGGCGCACCTGCCGACCGAGGTGTCGGTGTGGATGAGCCACGGCGACGTGGTGACGGAGGTGGCCGACTGTTACGAACCGCTGGCGGCGACGCCGAATTGCCCGCTGGCGGCGGTGCGGCACAAATCGCGGCCGATCTGGGGCGTGCAATTTCACCCCGAGGTGACGCACACGCCGCAGGGCGAGCAGATGATCCGCAACTTCGTGTACGAGCTCTGCGGCTGCCGCGGCGACTGGCGCGTGCAGAACATGATCGAGGAGTCGGTGGAGCGGATCCGCCGACAGGTGGGGCCGACGGATCGGGTGATCTGCGGGCTGTCGGGGGGGGTGGACAGCGCGGTGACGGCGGCCCTGGTGCACCGGGCGATCGGCGCGCGGCTGGTGTGCATCTTCGTGGACAACGGTCTGTGCCGGCGGCGCGAGGCGGAGCTGGTGCGGACGACATTCCAGGACCATTTCGGGATGGAGCTGCACGTCGTGGACGCGCGGCGGCGGTTCGTGGACGGACTGGCGGGCGTGCTGAACCCGCAGGAGAAGCGGCGGATCATCGGCCACGAATTCATCGCCGTCTTCAAGGAGGAGGCGCGCGCGATCCCGGGGGCGCGGTTCCTGGCGCAGGGCACGATCTATCCCGACGTCATCGAGAGCGGCCACGGGGCGACGGGCCACGCGGCGGTGATCAAGAGCCACCACAACGTGGGCGGGCTGCCGGCGGAGCTGGGGTTCGAGCTGGTGGAACCGCTGCGGCTGATGTTCAAGGACGAGGTGCGGCTGGTGGGCGAGGCGCTGGGCCTGCCGGAGACGCTGGTGTGGCGGCACCCGTTCCCCGGTCCGGGGCTGGCGGTGCGAATCGCGGGGGAGGTGACCGAGGAGCGGCTCGAGATCCTGCGGGCGGCGGACGAGATCCTGCTGGAGGAGCTGACTGCGGCGGGCTGGTACCGCAAGGTAGCGCAGGGGTTCGCGGTGCTGGTGCCGGTGCCGAGCGTGGGGGTGATGGGGGACGGGCGGAGCTACGAGGGCCAGCACCTGATCGTGATCCGGCTGGTGGAGACACGGGACTTCATGACCGCGGACTGGGTGCACATCGACTACGGCGTGCTGGCGACCGTGAGCAACCGGATCATCAACGAGGTGCGGGGCGTGAACCGCGTCGCGTACGATGTGTCGAGCAAGCCGCCGGCGACGATCGAGTGGCAGTGAGCGCGGGCGCAGCGTTGCGAATGTCCCGCCGACGATTACCGCGAAAAAGCTCCAGCGCCGCAGCCGCAGCGGTCTGGGGGCCGCACACACGCGCGGAGGAATCGCGGCCGGTGCGGCGGGCGTGGCTGGCGCGGGGAGTACTGCCTGCGGCGGACTGCTACGGCGTCTACGCGGGGGCCGGGCGCGTCGAGCGGGGCGGTCGGTGGCACCTGTTCTACACCGGCGTGAACACGGCGCACAACGCACGGCACAGGCACGGCCTGCCGCGCACGGTAGTCATGCTGGCGACGACGGTGGGAATCTGGGCCTGACTCAAGCGGTCGCACGGCGGAACAGGAGCGTGCCGGCCGCGAATCCGCCGACGCCGACGCCGAGCAGCAGTGCGCAGGGCAGCGCCATCTCGCTCCAGGTGAACCCGCGCCAGATCGCCCCTTCCAGGGCCAGGATCGACCACTTCACCAGGCTGGCGTTGCTCACGGGCTGCATCCACGCCGGCATGAACACCAGCGGGAGCATTCCCCCGCCCAGCATCGCCATCACCACGATCAGCGCCCAGCTGATGCCGCTGACCGCCTGCTCCGTGCGCCCCAGCACCGACAACACCATCATCAGTCCGACGATGGCGACCGCGACGCACACGACGGCCGCAGCCAGCCGCGACAGGGAGTCCGGCCGCACGCCGAAGCCCAACCGGGCGACGACCAGCAGAACCGCAATCAGTCCCACGGTCGTGACGAAACACGCTCCGGCCTTGCCGGTGAGCACCTGCCAGCGCGCCAGCGGCGCCACTGTCAGCCGCGGCAGTGTCCCGCGGATCCGTTCCGTCAGCAGCGAGACGGCGAAGGTGGCCGCGCACGCCATCGCGCCCCACACGATGCCCTGCGGGAAACAGATCGCGAACGGGCTGCGCGGCAGCTGCGGCCCGCCGCCCGCGGCCGCCGGGCGCTCCGTGGCCCGGCGCTCGATCCGGACCGGCCGCCAGGCGCTCTCCGTCGCCGAACTGACCCCGGTTGTCGTGGTCGACGTGCTGCTGCGCTCGCTCCACTCACCGATCGTCATCGAAGTGCCGACGGCCTCGACGCTGTTCAGCAAGTCGCCCAGCAGCGTGCGTTGCAGCACGGGCATTCCCTCGTTGGCCTCGACGGCCGCGCGCGCCTCGCGCACGCTGGCCGTCATCGTCTCGCGGTCGGTGAAGATCTTCTGCATCTGCTCGTAAACGGCCGCGGTGACGAGCCCCTCCACGAGCCCCGCGGTCATGCTCTGCCCCGGGTCGACCACCAGCTCGACCGTCATCGGGTCGCCCCAGAAGACGCGGCGGGCGGCCGCGGCGAACCCCGACCGGATTACCATGCACGCGGCGCGGCGCCCGCGACGGACCAGCTCCTCGGCCGCGCCGCGCTCGGCCGTGTCGACCTTCAGCGAGCCGAGCTTCTGCAGGCGGCCGAGCAGCTCGGCGGAGGCGGGCGTGCGGTCCTCGTCCACGACGACCACGCCGATGGCCGTCGGGCCCGCGCTGGCCCCGGCGAAGAGGACACCGAAAAACGTCGCGTAAATGAGCGGGAAGAAGAAGGTGAAGAAGAACCCGAGCCGGTCGCGCAGCATCAGGCGCAGGTCCTTGACCGCCAGTGTGAAGATCGCGGGCATCAGTCGCGCAGCCTCCGTCCGGTGAGCGCGAGAAACACGGACTCGAGGTCCGGCCGCTCCACATGCACGCCCAGCACGTCCGGCTCGCTCAGCACCCGCACCAGCTCCGCCATCGGATCGGAGGTCTCGATCCGCTCGGGACCGGCCGGGCGATCGACGATCACGAAGCTGCGCTGCCCGTGCCGCTCGATCAGCTCGCCGACCGTGCCCAGCGCCAGCAGCCGGCCGTGGTCGATGATGCCGACGCGATCGCAGAGCCGCTGGGCCTCTTCCATGTAGTGCGTCGTGTAGAGGACGGTGCAGCCGTCGCGGCGGAGCGCCGCGACCAACTCGAAGATCGCGTTGCGCGACTGCGGATCGACGCCCACCGTGGGCTCGTCGAGCAGGATCAGGTCGGGGCGGTGGACCACGGCGACCGCCAGGTTCAGCCGGCGTTTCATCCCGCCCGAATAGACCTTCACGCGGTCGCGGCCGCGGTCGGCCAGCCCGACGAATTCGAGCAGTTCGGCCACGCGGGCGCGGAGCGCCGCTCCGCCCAGGCCATAGAGCCGGCCGAAGAAGCGCAGGTTCTCGGCAGCCGAAAGCTCATCGTACAGCGCCAGCGACTGCGGGGCGAGGCCGATCTGCCGCCGCACCTGTGGATCAAGCGGCGAGCCCGCGCCGCCGATCTCGACCGTGCCCGAGTCCGGCCGGAGCTGGCCGATCAGCATGTTGATCGTGGTGGTCTTGCCGGCGCCGTTCGGGCCGAGCAGGCCGAAGATCTCACCGCGGCCGATCTCGAGGCTCAGGCCGTCGACGGCTACCAGGCCGTTGAAGGCCTTGCGCAGGCCGGCGAGACGAACGATGGGCGAAGCGGAAGTCACCACGCGTACATCCGGTCACCAAGACAGCGCCGGGACTCCGCGCCCGGCGAAGAACGGCCCGATACCCTAGCGTCGCCGGACGCGGTCGTGATGTCAAGTCACGGTGTGCCACTGCCGTGCCGGCAGGGCGTGGGGTGCGGTCAAGGTCTGGCGGGTGAACGGGCAGGCGGCACGTGCCACTGCCGTCTCGGCATTGCACGCTGCTCATCGCGCTGCGCGTCAGGTTGATCGTCGACGAATCGTCGCCACTGCGGGGCGAGGAGCGATTGATGAACCGATTCACGGCGCGCCGCGCGCCGGGACCGTAAGCGATGCCGCAATCGTGGACAGCTCGGAGAGGGATTCAACAATCCGCGCGCCCGACAACTCGCGCGCGAGCTCCCGCTGCCGGCCGCCGACAACCAAGGGGATGCCGCGGCTTGCCAATCGCTCCGCAAGTGCTCGCAGCCCGGTTTTGAGAGCCGCCTCGTCTGGGGTTGAGCTGATGCTCACCCAGACCACGCAGGCGTCGAGGTCGTACGCGGCTGCGGCCAGGATGTCGAGCGGCGTGTCGGGGCCCAGGTTGATCGCCTGCAAGCCCGCGTCGAGCAGCGCGGTCGACACCATCAACGACGGCAGCAGGTAGGGGTCTCCGGGCGGGGCACCACCCACGGCGGTGGGGCCGGCCGCAGCCGGCAGGAGAATCCGCAACTGCACCAGGGCCTGGACGCAGATGTCGATCGCCCGGTGTTCCACGAAAATCCCGCGCCGATCGTGCTGCCAGAGCTCGCCGATGCGATGCATGGCGGTCCGGACCGGGCCGTCGCAGATTGCCGCAACGCTCCGGCCCTCAAGGTATTCGGCCAGAATCAGGCCGCGAGCCTCGGCTGCCCGCCCTTCCACGAGATGCTCGTATAGCGCGGCGTCGGGGTCGTGCGCCCGGGAGGGGTCTCGGGACTGCGCTAGGTCCGGCAGGCCAAGAACTTCCGGCCGAACCAGCGTGGCGCTCGTGTGACGGATGAACCGGATTGCCTCCGCGACCGGGATCCGCCGGTGCCCTCCGGCCGTACGGCCCGCGCGAAGGAGGCCGGTGTCAACCCAGCGTTTGAGAGATGACTCACTGACTCCGATAGCGGTGGCCAACTCTTTGGGGGTCAACGTCGGCTTCATAGAGCTCTCGCTGGGCCGGGGGGCCAACCACAAGGTCGACTGAACACTGGAGGCACTTGAACGATTTTAATGATTTGGACGAATTTTTGCAATCCTGATTTGACTTGTGGACTTCCTTCGGATACACTTCATACGAATTGGACGATTTGAACGAACAATCGTGCAAAAGGAGCCAGTGATGAAGACGGTTGATGTGATTGCTGCGATTCTGCTGGTGGTGGGTGGGCTGAACTGGGGACTTTGGGGCGCGTTCCAGTTCGATCTGGTTGCCGCCCTGTTCGGCGGCAACACGGCGCTGCTGAGCAAGGTCGTTTACATCGTGGTCGGGCTTGCGGCCGCATACCAAGCCCTCAGCCTGAAGGCGATCCAGCGCCGCTGGCATGTGACTGCGGCCCACGCGTAACAGACTGCTTCCTCTCTCGACGGCACCCGGTCGGCCCCCAAACCGGCCGGGTGCCCCGCTGCGCCGGAGGGCCGGCAAGGTGGGCAGTGGATGGAGCGAGCCGCCATCGCGGCCGGGGGATGCCGGTTGCAGTGACCGGCGCGAAAGGCTGAATCGGCGGATGGCTCGCGCCTCGCCTTCTTGCAACCGGGCAGACGATCGGCGGGGCCGGACGATGTGCGGCGGGATTGCGCGACCGACCGTTGGCTAGTTATCCGCGTAGGGAGGGGACGAAAAGACTCACGCAGCGACCGGCGCTGAAGCGGCGGCGGCGCCGGCCGAGTACGACCGGCGCCGGGTGGTTTGCAGGTCCGGCGCGTGGGCCGGACGTCCGGGTTGGTGGATTACGGGTTCGTCAGGAGCGTTACAAACGGGTTGATGTCCTCGAAGCCCACCGCGCCGTTGCCGCTCGCGTCACCGGCGAGGATGTCGCAGTCGGGATAAGCGGCGGCGTAGCTGGCCGGGTCGGCGAGTGCCAGGACGAAGGGATTGATGTCGCCGAAGCCGACGCTGCCGTCGCAGTCGAGGTCGCCGACGAGCACCGGCGGGCTGCAATCGACGGTTTCGAGGCGGAAGTCGTCGATTGCTGCCTCGACCAGCGATCCGGAGCCGGCGTCCTCGGCGATGAAGCGCATCCGCACCTGCGCGGTGAGGGGGATCTCGTCGTTGACGTAGAACTCGTGGAAGAACCAACCGCCGCTGGTCTCTGGGCCGGCGGGGCCGACGGTTTCGACGTTGGTCCAGGTTGTGCCGCCGTTGGACGAGATGTCGACGCGGAAGGTGTCGGCGTTGGGTGAACTACCGGTGTCGTTCGAGTACCAGCGCCAGTAGCTGACGCGGGCGATGCCGTAGGTCGAAAGGTCGAAGATCGGCGACTTGACCGTGGTCTTGCCGTTGTCGACGTCGAACTCGCCGAGGCTGCCCCCGGCGCGGTAATCGGTCACCCAGCACATGGTGCCGGGCGGCGGGGTGTGGTCGGCACCGGGCTGGGCGGCGGTGGCCTGAGGAACGTTGCGGGTCCAGATACCGGTTGTGGCGGTGTCGCCGACGTCACCAACGGTCCAGCCCTGGTCGGTCTCGAACGGGTCGTTGACGGCGACCACCAGCGCGTAGCCGCCCATGGCCTCGTACGCGACGAGCGGGGCGTCGGCCGGATCGAAGATGATCTCGCCGGTGGTGGTCTGGACGGTGAAATAGTAGTGCACACGGCTGGCGCACGGCGCGCCCGGGAACGTGGCCTGGTAGTCATTGGGTCCCAGACTGCTCATCGGCACGCCTACCCAGTCGCCGCCGTCCACCTGGACGTTCAGTGTTCCGGTGTCGGGCTGGGGCTGAGCGGTGATGGGCGACACGACGACACGGACGGTGGTTCCCCCGCCGGGACGGACAACCGCCGGCCGACCCTCGGGGTAGGCGAACCCGAGCGGCAGCAGGGCCGGGCAGTCCATGTTGTGCGCATTGAAGCCCGCGCAGATCTCGGGGTAGTGGGGCGTGCCGTTCTCGATATTGGCGTCGTCGTCGTCGAGCGTGAGGAAGTCGATCGTGATGTCGGGGGCGATGCTGCCGCCCGTGTGTAGCGTGATCGAGTAGATCGTGAGCTCGGCGAGGATGTCGCGGTACGTCTCCGGGTAGCTGGCCAGCAACGCGTTGCGGGTGCTCCAAACGCAGCCGGACAGGAGCTGGCCGCAGTAGTGGATCTCGCCGCTGCACGGGTACTGGAAGTCGTTATCCGCGTTGCGGATGCCGCCCGTGCAGTTATTGCTGTAGAACCCGGCGGCGCAAATCGGGTCGTCCGCGATGAGCATGGCGATACAGTCGGACATGCCTTCGCCGTACGCGTCCTGGCCGCTGCCACCCACCTGGACCAGGTGGTGCCCGTACTCGTGATGAATGACGTTCGCGAATGCGGTGTTCGAGCAGCCGCCGCCGGCGCGGAAGAAGTTGATCGAACTGCCGTCGTAGTAGGCGTTACAAGTGTTGGAGATGTTGACGTTCACCGGGAAGTTCGTCTGGCCGCCGATGGTCGGGTAGTCGGGGGCGTAGGCGAGCACGAAATCGCGGACGATGTTGGCCTGGAGATAGCCGTTGACCTCGGCCCGGTTGTACTCACTCGAGTTGGTGGCGTTGTGCAGGAAGTCGGCCGGGCCGGGCGGCGTGACGCTCCGGGAGAGGATGGTGTTGGGGCCGCCCTGGTTGTTCACCGAGAAGTACAGGCCGGCCAGCCCGGAGTTGACCGTCACCGGGTTGGACCCGGCGTTGGGGATGACGAAGTTGCCGTTCACGTCCGCATAGACGGTCGTGCTGCCCATCGTCACGCGGGCGTACGGAAGGGGCGTGTCGACTTCGGGGTTGCAGACGTCGGCTTTCGGTGGTGTGGTGGCCATTCCGTGCACGCTGCCAACGATGTCGACGTGCAGAATGAGGTTTTGCTGATCGAGGATCGCGCCGCTCGCGGCGTCGGCGATGAAGCGCCAACGGGCGTAGTCCGCCGCAGCCGGCCGGCCGTTGTCGGCAACGAAGACGATCGCGAGTCGCGGGTCGGAAGGTCGGCCTTCCGTCCCGGCCCAGATCACGAGCTCTTCCGGCTCAAAGCTGACCAGGCCCGGAACGCGCTCGCCGGCTGCGGCGTGCGCCCGGGCCGTGGCCGGGGCGAACGCCGCGTCGGGCCGGAAGTCACCGAGCGGTCGCACCGTCGAGGCGGCCAAGACGAGGGGGTAGCCGGGCAGGTTGCGGACCAGCAGTCGCAATTCGCCGCCGTACACGGGGACGCCGTCGCGCTGCTGCGCGTAGTGGAGCAAGGTGAACTTCGGGCCGCCAGTCAGCGGATCGCGCATCACGGGGAGTGCGTACACCCCGCGCGCGTCACCCGGGACGAGGTCCTCGGCCGCGGCGCTGAAGACGTCGGCATGGTCGCGGATGAACGACTCCGCGGTCTGTTCCGGGCTGCGGCCGAGGCCGAATGGACCGGCCCAGACGCGCGTCAGCTCGCCGTCGCGGACGTACCACTGTACGCCGGGATAGGACTGGGCCAGGCGCGCGGCTGCGGCCGGCTGAGGCGCGGCGGCGTGCGCGCAGATAGTGAGGGACAAGACCAGGATTGCGGCGATTCTCCAGCGCATGGGGTCTCCTTTCATATGCCAGTCGGTTTCGCGACAAGCAGGGCGACAAGTGGATCGGGCATGCTCACGATACTCCCAGCGTATGGGTACAGAATAGCGGACCCTGGGGGGCCAAGGAAAGACGATTCCGGGTCGGCTGCGGACGCCCGACGGTGCGGGCGGGGTGCCGCGGGTCGGCGAGCGGTGTTATGGGGCGGGTCGGCGGGCCGACTTGCCTGGGCTGCCCTCGATTCGCAGCTTTCCAGAAGAGAGATGTACGCCGGCGCCGCGTCGCGTGGCGACTGCGACCGCAGGAGGGTGGAGCACCATGTATCCGTACGCCCGATGGCCTGTGACCGCGGCCGCACTACTGGTCGTGACGCTCGTGTGGGTCGGGGGCTGCGGGGGCACTGTGGCGCCGCCAAGCGGGGGCACGGTCTACGACACGTGGAACGGGTTGGGGATGGGGGACGAGGATCTGGGTGAGCCGAACGAGCCGGACGATTCCGGCGGGGTTGAAGCGTCGGGAGACGACGTCGGCTCTGTGGTGGCGGGCGAAACGGAGGAAACGGAGGAAACGGAGGAAACGGAGGAGTGGGTCGGTACCGCGTCGCTCCAAGTGGACGCGAGGGAGCTGGATTTTGGGGCGGCGCAGGTCGCACTGACGCTCGGCGTGCGCAACGTTGGGAGCGCGTCGGCGGCGTTCGGCGTGACGAGCGATGTGGAGTGGGCGGCGTGGGATCCGGCCCCGAGCGAACTGGCCGCGGGAGGGGAGCTGGCGCTCGCGGTGACGGCGTTGCGGGCGCCGCTGTCGCCGGGAGATTACACGGGCCGGTTGATGGTCGCGCTGGGCGACGACGCGGTGGAGGTGGGACTTCGGCTGCGGGTCACCAACGCGGAAGTCTCACCCCTGCTCGTGGTCAGCAGCGAAGTGCTGGATTTCGGGACGGAAAGCGTGCTGCGGAGTCTGGAGCTGGAGAACGGCGGTGACGGAGTGCTGACGTTCACGGCCAGCAGCGACGTGGCGTGGCTCGAGGTGTCGCCCGCAGCCGGGGCGATCGAGTCTGGCACGCTGGTCCTGAACGTCAGCGCAGTACGGGGGCCGCTGGACACGGGGTCGTACGCGGCAACGCTGACGATCGATGGTGGCGAAGCGGGCACGGTCGCGGTGGCGGTGAGCCTCGCAAAGCCGGTGATCGAGCCGCACATCGTTCCCTGGATGGAAGTGAACTCGGGGACGGCGTGGGAGATGGAGAACACGGTGGCGGCGCTGCGGACGTGGCGCCGAGTGACCGATCTGGCGGTAATCTCCACGACCCCCGGGCACGCGCACCTGTTTCCGCAGTTCCGCGAGGCCGTGCCGGGCATGACCATCATCCCGGGCCTCAAGACCTCCGCCCGTCTGGGAACGGATGACTTCGACTCGGTGTCCGGCTGGGAGCTCATCGGCGCCGACGTGGAGGAACTGGTGGCGGCCGCAGGCGAGCCGCGGATTCTGATCGAGAACGAGACGGCTCTCGTGTCCTATTTCGAGGGCACGCAGGAAATCGACTTCGACCTGCTGCGCGAGGGCCTGGCTTATCTTCCGCAAGGAGTCGAGGTCATCTGGTACGGCGCGCGGATGAGCAACGAGTGGTACCGGTCGCGGTCGATCCCGATGATTGAGGCGGTGCAGGAAGTCACGACCGCGCGGATCGTCGGCGTCAGCTACGCGCACCCGGACTGGCACAACGAAGAGGCCCGTGCCATTTTGGACGGGATGGTCGAGCTGCCCACCATTGAATTGACGTGGTGGGAATGCGCCCCGCAGACGGGCAATTGCTATTGGCGGATGGGACAGGCCGCGCAGATGCTCGCGAGCCTGGGGGATCGGCCCGACGTGCTGGTGTATCCCACGGGCTCACTCTGGGCGGAGCTGGCCGAGTCGTTTGCAGAGGAACTGTCGCCGTAACCGCTACGGGGCTCCGCCCGCCAGCAGCGCAACGAACGGGTTGATATCTTCAAACCCGAAGCTGCCGTTGCCGCTCACGTCGCCGTTGCTCAGCGGACAACCGGGGTATTCGAGCGCCCAGGCGGCCGGATCGGTCAGCGCGAGCACGAACGGGTTGATGTCGTCGAACCCGAGCGCGCCGCTACAGTTCATGTCGCCCGGCGGCCAGGCGGGGGCTTCCGCGATCACGAACGAGGCGTCGCTTTCGTCCCAGGCCCCGAAGACGCCGGCGCCATAGGTGGCCCGCAGCCGGACCTTGCCGGCGCTCGTCGCCTGCGCGGGCGTCCACGCGCAGGACGTCGCGCCCACGGGCGTGGCTGCGACCACGTCCGACCAGGTCGTCGCGTCGCCGGTCAGCGACAGATCGTCGATCCAGACCGTGTCGCTGCCGCCGTTGGCGCTGCCGTCCTTGCTGTATTGCCATTTCAGCTCGTGCGGGCCGGGCCCGAGCGTCGTGGCGTAGTAGGTCCAGTTGACGTTGCCGGAGCGGTGCAGCGTCTGCACGCCGTCGATGTAGAAGTTGAACCAGTCGTAGTTCGGTTCCGAGCTGACCTTGTACCAGAAGCTCAGGGGCCCGGCGTCGGCCGTGCGGGTCAGCCACGAGATCTGGTTGTGGGTGATCGCACCCGCGCGGGCGCTCTTCGTGCCCGAATGCACGGTACCGCCCACGATCTGCCAGGGCAGCGATCCGCCGCTCGAGTACGCCGGGTCGAACACGCCGCTCTCGAACCCGTCCGTGTACGGGTACACCGCGCCGAAGTTGTACGTGGCCTGCACCTGAAACTGGGCCAGCGGGCTGCCGGTCCACGTGATCGTCACCGGCGTGTCAACATAGAGCGTCTCGCCGCCGTTGGGATATGTGAGCTGCGGCGGCGGGCCGAGCGGCACGTCCACCACCGTGGCCGGGCCGCTGTTGACCGTGACCACCGCCGTC
Organism: uncultured Planctomycetales bacterium; assembly: GCA_964564785.1. GTDB lineage: Bacteria > Planctomycetota > Phycisphaerae > UBA1845 > Fen-1342 > CAZMCT01. Next base: position 34,373 of record CAZMCT010000009.1, on the reverse strand, counting down.
ATGGGGTCATAACCGGCCGCCTCGAATCGCAGTTGGTAGGTCCCCGGCATCAGCATGCGGTGATAGTCGCCCACGTCGGGGTCGGTGTAGATCGGGTGATCGCGGCCGACCACCGTGACCACCGCGTCGAGCGGGGCGCCGGTATCGGCGTCGGTCACGCGGCCGCGGACGCCGATCAGACAGGTCTCCATGTACGCGAGCATCGAGTCGCGGTTCTGGCTCCAGTAGGTGGGCATCTGGGAATACGGCGGGGTCTTGGTGCCGATCTCAAACGTGATGTCGTTGCAGCCCTCGTAGCGGTAATTCCAGTCCTGCATCCCGCCGTCGATCGAGTACCACGCCGCGCCGTTGGTGATGCCGTGATAGAACTCCGCGCTGTTCCACATCGGCGGGTTGTAGTAGGAGTACTGTTCGGCGACGTAGACGAACAGGTCTTCGTCCGGGGTGGGCGAAAAGGTCGAGCCCATGCCGTCGTTGTCGAACGGGTAGTTCGCGACCAGGGCCCCGCCGTGGAAATTCCCACCGTGCGTGAACGAGTGCGCCCAGACCCAGGTCATGATCGCGGCCGTCTCGGCCGCCCGCCCAGTGGTCGTGTTCTCGTCGGGATTCGATCCGGAGCCCTCGGGGAAATCGCGGTTGAGGTCGACCCAGTTGGCGTTCTCGCGGCGGTTCAGCGTGTAACCGTCCGGGTTCATGGTCGGCACGATCCAGATCTCGACCTCGTCGACCAGGTTGGTCACCCGTGGATCCACGCCGTAGTTCACCAGCAGGTAATCGATCATGTTCAGGCACATGACCAGGCCGGTGACTTCGTCGCCGTGCATGTTGGCGACCCACTTGAACTCGGGCTCGTCTTCCTCGATGCCGACGTTGTCCGAAATCTTCGCGGCGAAGAACTGCCGCCCCTGCACGCTCGTGCCCACCAGGTGCCGCTCGCACAGCAGCGGGTACGTGTTCGCGTAGTTCAACAGCGCGTTCGCGACGTCCGTCGTGGTCGGATAGCCGGGCGGCGTCCGCCCCCCTCCGGGCTCCTCCGCGCGCGGCCAAGCCTGGGTCCCGTTCACGTCCTTCCGCTGCGGGTCGGCGCCGGCCGCGATCAGCACCAGCGCAAGCTCGACGACCTGCCCGTCAACCTCCGGTTCATCGCGGGCGGCCGTCCCGAGCACGTGCAGCGCGGTCTGGCCGTCGTCGTTGGCCGCGTCCACCTCGGCGCCGGCCGCCAGCAGGACGTGCAGGGCGTCCGTGCGGGCCAGACGGGCAGCGGCATGCAGCGGCGTGTCGCCGCGCGCATCGCGGGCGTTCACCGCGCCGCCACGCTCCAGCAGCAGCGCGTACACGTCCTTCGTCCCGGACTGCGCGGCGAAGTGCAGCGCCGTCCGGCCGCGCCGGTCGGCCGTGCGGGCGTCGGCCCCGGCGTCGAGCAGCAGCCGCACGATCGCCGTGTCGCCACGAATCGCCGCCAAATGCAGCGGCGTCACACCCTCGGCGTCGGCCGCGGCCGGGTCGGCACCGCCGGCCAGAGCCTCGAGCACGGCCGGCCAATCGCCGAATCGCACGGCGCGGTGGAGGTCCGACAGGCCCGCGCCGTCGTGCGCGTCCGCGCCGCGCCAGACCGGAGCTTGCCCGCCGTGGCGGGAGTCGGGTGGCAGGTCGGCCAAGCCGGGAACGGTCAGACAGATCGTGGTAAGGCACAAAGCGGCCAGCGGTGCAAGGGGGCGGTGGGGCGTCATCGTTTCCCTCGGAGAGCACGCAGCGGCGACGGTTCGTCGGCCAGAAAGCGCGGCGGCGACGGGGGAGGTGCCGCGACCATCCCAGTGCGTTCACGTTACCCGTTCGTGCGCGGGTTTGCAACGCGGAGTCGGGTGTCTGATAACCGCGGCGTTTCGCCCGGTCGGCGATTTCGGATGTCCAGATACTATGTGCGGCACACGGCGCGGGGGGCGAAGGGCGGGTCGGCAGCTCGCCGGATGCCCGGCGCGCGGCGTGATGGGACGGGCGCACCTGCCGCGCTCCGACGCCCGCCGGCGCGGTGGTCCAGGTTCAACGCCGGTCGCCCCGACCCGCGTATGTGAAAACGCCCGGACTTGCGGGGGTTCGCAAGCCCGGGCGTATGCGTAGAAGTGCCGTCACAAGCCGGATCGCCGGCCGCGCGGGCCGGTCGTCGCGGGCGTGGCACGGTCCGCCCGTGACTATTCAGTCACGGCGGGCGCGACGAGCAACGTGAACGTCTCGTTGGCCAGTGAGCCGACGGCGTACACGAGATACGCGGTCGACTCCTCGAGTGCCAGCGCCACCGGCCCGAAGACCGGATTCTCACCGCCGGCCGGGAAGAGCGTCACGTTCCAGTTACCGGCCACGACCTCGGTCGTCGCCGACTCGCCGTTCATCAGGTCGCGGATGAAGCGCGCCGGCCACCAGCGGGGCCGCTCGCGCTTGAGCTTGATATCGACGGCGGGGGCGGCCGCCACGTGGAAGACGTTCAGGCGCGCCTGGTAATTGCTGATTTCGAGCTCATTGACGAAGACGCTCGCGGTCGGTGCACCGTCCGCGGTGAGGTGTGCGACGATCGAGTAGCTCGTGCCGGCCGCGAGTGCGATTCCGGGCGCCTCGATGACCGGGGCGTTGCCGCAGGGGCTGTTCGGGTCGGCGAGGCTGATGGCGATGTCATACGTGCCGGCCGCGAGCGTCAGGGGCCCGACGATCTGCCCGAACTCAAAGCTCGGCAGGGCACAGGCGCCGTTCAGTGAGACGTCCACCGGCAGCTCCGGGTCGGTTCCCAGGTCCTGGCCCGGAATGCCGTGCACCACGTAGACCTCGGTCGTCTGCGGCGGAGCATCCTCGATCGGCTGGACCAGCAGGGTGAACGTGGCGTTGGTCAGCGAACCGACGGCGAAGACGGCGTACGCAGTGTCACACTCGAGCTCGACCGTCGCCGGCCCGAATACGGGGTTCGGCGTCCCGGCCGGGAAGATCGTCACGCCGTAGGTTCCATAGAGCACCTCGACGCTGCCCTGCTCGCCGTTGGCCACATCCCACAGCCAAGTGGGCGGCAGCCACCAGGGCGAGTTGCGCTTGAACCGGATGTCGACCGCGGGGGCGGCCGCCGTATGGAAGACGTTGACCCGCGACGTGTACTTCTTCGTCGACAGGTCGTTGACGAAGACGCTCGCGGTGGGCGCACCGTCCGCAGTCAGGTGCGCGACGATCGAGTAGTTCAGCCCATCCTCGAGCTGAAGGCCGTTGGCCTCGATGACGGGTGCGTTGCCGCAGGGGGTACCCGGGTTTGCGAGGCTGATCGCGACGTCGTAAGTGCCGGCCTCGAGCGCCAGCGGTCCGACGATCTGCCCGAACTCGAAACCTGTCAGAGCGCAGGCGCCGTTGATTGCGACGTCCACCGGCAGGGCCGGCTCGGCCCCCAGGTCCTGCCCTGGGATACCGTGCACCACGTACACCGTGGCGCCGCCCAGACTGCTCGACCCGCCCGTTAGGGTCAAGATCACCGCGCACCACATGAAAATGCTACCGGAAGCTCTCATCACCAGTCTCCTTACTTGTCCCGTGTCCCTCGATCACACCAAACGCTACACGCGCTACACGGCTCGCCGCTGCGAAGCGAAGATTTCGCGAGCCGCGTAACCCAGACCCGCTGCCGTGCGCGCGACAGCGGACAACTCACGTTGGGGAGCGCTCCGTTTACCCTCGAACTCGATCGATCAGCCCTGCAAGCCGGGCGATCCGAACACCCCTGGATTCAGTTTGTCCTCGGAAGGACGCGCGAGGAGTCGTGCCTTTTCACTCACGCCAAGCGGACGCCAGTCAGAAGACTACGCCGATCCGCGCGACCGCCGCGCGGCTTGTCCATCACTCGGCCGCCTGTGCCGCTCCGGCCACAACCGCTCCGCCGCCGGTCGTGCTGCGCGGCCCGCACCGCGCGTCACAGACCCGCCCGCCCCGCGTGAACCGCAGTCGATTGCGGGCGAACCAGCAATAGGCCCGGTCGAACAGCGTCCGCAGCACCGGCCAGCCGGTCGGCGCTGCCAACCAGCCCCAGCCCACCGCGCGGTACGCCCGCCGGAAGACCTCCATGCCGCGCACCAGCGTGCCACCAGGCAGCAACCCGTGAATCTCCGCCATCACCTGCGCACGCGTGAGACCGTACGCCGCGGGGTCGAAGCTGGGCGCGCTGATATCCTCGAGCGCAATCCGTCCCCGACCGGCATCCAGCCGCCGCCAGAGCTCGGCCTCGCGGCGGCACAACGGGCACGCACCGTCGATCAACACTTTGATTTCCCAACCGCTCATGCGGATTGCCCTCCATCGAAAGCCCGAGGGGAGCCGGGCGAGTAGAGCGCCCGGGCGAAGTCGACCGCGTGCCGCAGGTCGTCGCAGAACGCCGAGTAACGGATGCGGGCCCGCAGCTCCGGATTGACCAGACGGCCGCCGACCAGCATTGCGACGCCGAGCGATTCGGCCAGCTCGTAGAGCGCCTGAACGTCCGTCACGAGCTGGGCTTCGGAGGGGACCGCATTGATGCTCAGCCAGAACAGCCGCGGTCGTATCGTCCGAAGCGCCGTGAGCAGCGTGTCCGCCGGGTGCCCGCAGCCGTATGAGCGGGCGCACCAACCGGCCTCACACAGCGCGATTTCGACCATGATCGTCGGCAGCGCGTACGGGTCGCCGGCGAGGGTGCCGCCGATCGCAAGCGGGGCCCGCGGCGGCGTGGCCGGCAAGAGCAGCCGCCACTGATGCAGGAGTGCGGTGAGCAGTTCCACCGCGCGGCGTTCCTCGTACACGGCCAGTTGACCGTGTGCCCAGCGCTCGCCCAGCCCGTGGAAGGCGGGCGCGACGCATTCGTCCAGAATCTCGGCCGCGGAGCGCCCCGCAAGGTACTGCCCGAGGACCAAGCTCCGCACTTCATCCTCATCCGCCTGCTCGAGCGCTGCTTGAAGCGCAGCGGTCAAGGCATCGCCGCTGTCTCGCGGGGCACGGACCAGACGCGGCACACCGAACACCTGCGGCTGCACCACGTCGAACTCCCGCGCGCGGATGAACTGCGCCAACGCACCGATCGAAACCCGTCGATGGCCGCCGGGGGTTCGGGCGGCCGGCAGGAGCCCCTGGTCGCACCAGCGTTTGAGCGAGGCCTCGCTGACCCCCAGGGCTCGGGCGGCTTCGCGGGTTGTAAGTGCCGTGGTCTGCATGAACGTTTTGACCGATTATAGCAAGCGATCAGACGCCGGGCAAGCTCGGCCAAAGAAAAACCCTGGAGCGCTGCTAAGAAACTATAAAAGTCTGTATAATATAGCGTTATATAAACACCCGCTCGACACTGAGTCGTTCCGACGGGCCGTGTTTCGACGATTGATCGTGCGGGCCGAACAATTAGATCATGATCGATAAGAGCGTTTGTGCGACCCGTTTTTCGCTCTTCCTCGGCGGCCAATTCAGGCTGCCCACGACGGCCCGGCCGGACGGATGAGCCCGGACCCCATGCTCGCCGCCCTCGCGGCCAACGTTGACGCGGAGCGGCGTGACTCGCCGCCGACGATTGTGGCCGCCCATGCCGCCCCCCCGGCCCCCCCCTCGCGAGGCGGAATACGGGCAGGACGCCTCCGAGATCCGGCATGGCTACGAGCCGGTCGAAAAAAGGGAAAGGTACAGCGGCTGCGGCTGTCGGCGCCACCGTGCACGGGGCGCGGAGCCGGCCCCTCTTCACGACGGCGTGCTTACGCGCGGCAGCGGACACGCGATCCGGCTTGCGGGCGCGCGGGTGGGGCACTAGCATCGCGCGGGCGATGCCGACGGACGGAACGCACATGGCGGGCGCAAGTGCCTCACACACCGCGGCGCATCCCCAGCGATCCCAGACTGTGCTCTGGATCATCGCGATCCTGCTCGCCGTGATCGGGACCGCGTTGTGGACCCGGGGCGGCCCGGCCGTGGTGCCCAGCGCGCTGGCCCAGGGGCAGGCCCTGGCGGGGGCCCGCGGCATCTTCGCGTTCACCGGTCCGCTGGGCCGCGACCAGTACGGCCTGTTCATGCTGGACGTTGACCAGGGGACGATCTGGTGCTACGCGTTCGACACCGTGGGGGGGACGAGCAAGCTGCGGCTGGTGGCGGCCCGCACGTGGGTGTATGATCGTTATTTGAAGGACTTCAATTGCGCCCCGCCGGATTTCCGGATGGTGCAGAAGCTCGTGAGTCAGGAGCGGGCGCAGACGTCGGACGCGGCCGGGTCGCCGGGCCCGGAGGTCGGACGCGAGCAGCCGCCGAGTCGTGAACCGCAGCCGAAATCGCCGCCCGGGCGCGAGTAGGGCCGGCAGTGTCAGCGCGCCGCCCGCCGGTTCGTCCGGGCGCGCAAGGTGTGCCGCAGGAGTTCCGCCATGCCAGGGAAACCGTTCTACTCGATGGAAGAAGTGTGCTCGAAGCTGGGCAAGTCCCAAGACGAAGTCAAGGCCCTGGTGCGCGACGGCAAGCTCCGCGAATTCCGCGACGCCGGCAAGGTGTTCTTCAAGGCGGACGATATCGAGAAGCTGGCCGCGGCCGCGCGCGCCCCGGCGGAGGACTCCGGCGAGATCCTGCTCGAGCCCGTGCCCGATCTGACTGAGCCGCCGGCCGCCCGCAGCGACACGGGCCTGCCGGGCCTGGCCGACTCCTCCGGCGGCACGAGCATCATCGGGCTCGAGCCGCTCGGCGAGGAAGAGCCGGAGAAAAAAGAGGACACGGTCATCACTCGCAGCGGAATCGGGGTCTTCGATGACGACGAACTCGAGATCGCCGACCCGATGGCCAAGACCCAGATCACCGAGGTCGCCAGCGACCAGGTCTCGCTCGAGGGTGCCGGCAGCGGATCCGGGCTGCTCGACCTGGCCCGCGAGGCCGACGACACCGCCCTGGGCGCCGATCTGCTCGACGAAATCTACCCCGGCGAAGAGGGCGCTCCGCCGGCCGAAGAGGCTGCGCCGCCGGCCAAGCCGGCCGCACGCGCCCCGACACCGCCAGTTCCGGTCGCGGCTCAGCCCGAAGAAGCCACCGAGACCGACGAGCCGGTGATGGAGGAAGCGGGCGCGGGCGAGGTCGTGATGGTGCCGACCGCGGTAGGCGGCGACCCGGCCGAGGGGATGTTCTCCGGTCTGCTGGTCGGAGCGCTGATCCTGATGGGTGTAGCCGCGAGCGTGGTCGGCGGGGCGGTGCAGGGCTTTGTGCCCGACTACGGCCGGTTCCTGGGCGACGGGTCGAAGTTCTGGTTCTTCCTGGGCGGTGCGGTGCTGACGGTCGGACTGGCCCTGCTGGTGGGCTGGTTTGTGGGCAAGGCCATGGGGCCACGGGCCCCGCGTGCTCCGCGCACCCCGAAGCTGGCGCGCGCGAAGTAGCGGCCGCGTCCCCCGTGGCGGATGGTGCTCAGCGACACGGGTGATTCGTGCGCGTTGCTGACGGGGACCGGGGCAGCGCTGCGGCCCGCATTTCAAGGAGCGGACATGGCCTGCGGGCGGTGGACGTGGGTGTTACTGATGGGCGTGGCCCTGACGGGGGGCGGGTGCACGTCGACCGGCGGAGGTGACGACCGCGAGTTACGGCAGCGGCGCGCGGAGCAGGACCGCGATGCGGCCCGGGAACAGCTCCGTAGCGTCGAGGCACGTGAGGCCGCGCTGCGACGGGAATTGCAGGATGCGCAGGCTGAGCTGAAGCTGGCGCGGATGGAGACCGGGCATCTTCAGGATCAACTCAAGGCGCTCGACACCCAGTACCGCGAGCTCAAGGACCGCGTCGAGGGATTGAAGAGCCGCGAGTTGAAGCGGCCGGAAATCCCGGCCTCGCCGCTGCCGGCGAGCGTGGACGAGGCGCTGCTCAAGCTGGTCGAGCGGTTCGGCGACCGCGTGGCGTACGAGCGAACACGCGGGGCGGTCAGCTTCGCGAATGAGCGGCTGTTCGAGCCCGGCAGCGACCGCGTGCGTGCCGACGCCCACGCGGTCCTGAAGGAGTTGGCGGGCGTGCTGGCGGGCAGCGAGCTGGCGGACTTCGAGGTGGTCGTGGTCGGCCACACGGACGCGTCGCCGATTACGAGGCCGGAGACGCTTGAAAAACACCCGACGAACTGGCATCTGTCGGTGCACCGGGCGATCGCCGTGAAGGACGTGCTGGTTGCAGACGGGTTGCCGGCCGACCGGGTGGGGGTGATGGGCTACGGCGATCAGAGGCCGGCGAGCGGGGACGCGGCCCGGAACCGGCGGGTGGAGGTGTTCGTGGTCCGGCGTGGGGGGGTGCAGGGTTTCGAGCCGGTGCGTCTGAGGGGTTAGCAGCCCTGAGAAAGGGGGTCGGCTCCGCGCCGTCCCACGCTCACGGGAGTGCCAACAGCCGATCCCGCGGTGCGTGTCCCTTTTTTCATCGATCCCCTCTTTCATTGGGCTGCCATGGGCCGGCGCACGCCGAGTCTGCGAGACGCACGCCCGGCCGGAGAGGCGGAGGGGCCCATGCCGGTCGCGTCGCGCGGGATCAGGGGGGCACCAGATTGTGGGGGACTTACAGGTCCCGAACGGATTCAGGTGTCGCAGGCCCCGGAATGGGGGTAATTCTGTACCCGGGGATAATATTGTTTCTTGACGGGTTACCCTCCTTCACGGTGTAATGAAAGCACCAAGCGGCTCCGGAATGCATGTCGCGGGAAAGAAGTCAGGGCCGCTTTACCTGGGCGTATAACCCGAGGTGCTGGGATGACAAGGCACCACGTGCAGTTACTGCATGCCCGTGCGGCAGCGCTGATCCCGGTGTGCCTTTGTTGCATCCTTGCATCAGGGCCGCTGACGGCGCAGGCGGCCGAGCGCACCGTCCTGTGCGAGGAATTCACGGACCTCTACTGCTACGGCTGCGCGTACGCCGGGCCGGCGCTCAGCCTGCTGCTCGATACATATCCCGACTCGTTCGCGTTCGTGCAGTTGCATGCCGATTACCCCATGGATCCGTGGACCGAGGCCCGCTACGCGTTTTACGACGGGCAATACGCACCGACGCTGATCTTCGACGGCACCGATCAGATGGTCGGCGCAATCTCGAACATCCAGCAGGAATACGTCGTCCTCCGTACGAACCACCTGCTGCCGGACCGCGACATTCCCACCGACGTCACGCTGGTGATCTGGGTGTCCGAGCTCGGTGGCGGCACGTTCCGTGCGACGGCCGAGGTCGGCATCGAAGCCGGCGGCGAAGCGAAGACGCTGCGTATCTATGTGGTGCAGGTGCTCGACCACTGGCCGCACGAGAAGCCGTATTATCGGAATGGCTTCAAGCAGGCCGCGCCCACCGTCGACGTGTTCGTCGAGCCCGGCCGAACGCAAACGGTCACCCACGATTTCACGTTCGACGCCGAGAGCTGGGCCCAGTTCCAGGACATCAAGCTGATCGCCTGGGCGCAGCAGCCGCTGGATCATTGGCCGGCCGCGATCTACCAATCCACGACGCGTCCGTGGCCGCTGGTGTCGTGGCCGGGTGACTGGGACGGCGACGGGGTGGGCGATGCGAGTGACAACTGCCCGCGGCGGCATGATCCGAGCCAGGCGGACGCGGACGGCGATGGCGTGGGGGATCTGTGCGACAACTGCGAGGGACTGGCGAACGCGGACCAGGCGAACGTGGATGAGGATCGGACCGGAGACGCATGCGACAACTGTCCGGTTCTGCACCACGACGACCAGAGCGACGTCGATGGGGATGGGTGGGGCACGCCGTGCGACTCGTGCCCGGAGGTGATGGCGCCGGGGGGGGCGGATGCGTTCGGAAAGTCGCTGGGGTGCATCGACGCGGACTGCGACGTGGATCCGAACGACGCGGACCTGCTGCGGGTGGCGCTGGCGGGGCCGGGGGTGGTGCTGCCGCCGCCGGGCTGTGATCCCGAGAGTTTCGGACGCGCGGACGCGACGGGCGACGGGGATGTCGATCTGGCGGACGTGGCGGTGTTCGCTCAGAACTACACGGGGCCGCTGGTGAGCCCGCGGCTGTACGTGGGCGCGGCGGCGTGCGCGAGCTGCCACACGGTCAATCATGCGGATTGGGCGCTGACGATTCACGCGACGGCGTTCCAGACGCTGATCGACGAGGGGGAAGGGGACAACGTGCTGTGCTACCCGTGCCACACGGTGGGCTACGGGCTGCCGAGCGGGTTTGTGGATCTGGCGGCCACACCGCACCTGGCGAACGTGCAGTGCGAGGTGTGCCACGGCCCGGGCAGCAACCACGTGCTCGATCCGAACGAGCCGATGCAGGGGGACCCGAACGCGCCGCCGGACCAGGGTTTGCTGGGGGGCAACCGCTGCGGCGCCTGCCACCAGTCGTGCCACGGCTTGTGCGGCGAGAACCACCACCCGCAGCACGAGCAGTGGAGCACCACGAAGCACGCGACGGCCCTGTGGACCGCGCTGTTCGACCCCGACTTCGTCGACGAATGCCTACAGTGCCACTCGACCGAGTACCGCTTGGCGCCCGAGGGCCACAAGCCGACCGGCTGGGAAGTCTCGACGAGCATCGAGTGCGCGGCCTGCCACGATCCGCACGGCGGACCGAACATCGGGCAATTGCGGTTGCCGCCCAGCCAGCTCTGCGGCGACTGCCACAACATGGCGGACGCGCTGCCGGCCGGCAGCGTCTTGCAGCCGCAACAGGAGACGCTCCACGGCGCCGGCGGGCTGCGGCTCGATGGCACGCCGCTCGACGCGCCGCCCACGGAGCACTGGTGGGGCATCCCGAACGAGTGCGTGAAGTGCCACGTTTACACGCAGAACTACGGCGGTCCGCAGCAGCCGGTCGACAGCGGGCACACCTTCCAGCCCAACGTGAAGGCCTGCCAGCCCTGCCACACGGCCCAGGCCGCCACGCTGCTCGTCGCGGCGATCCACGAGGAGGTCGCGTATCGCCTGGCCGAGATCGGGCGGCGGTTCGACCCGCTCGATCCGCTGTACGTCGATCCGGCCACGCTGCCGCCCGAGCAGCTCGACGAGTACATCATTGCCCAATTCGACTACCTGATGGTGCTGAAGGACCGCTCGTTCGGCTCGCACAACCCCGCATTCCAGCGGGCGCTGCTGGCGCAGGCTGAGCAGTTCTTCGGCATTCCGCCGTGGCAGTTGCGAGCGCCGCCGGACGGTCAGGCCGTGCCCGCGGGTGATGCGAATCAGAGCGCATCGGCGGCGGTTGCGGAGGTCCATCCATGAGGCTCAGCCGGCGAGACTTTCTGAAAGCGGCGGCGGTGGCGGTCGCGGCCGGTCGGCTGGCGCCGAGCGTGCTGGCGGAGCTGGTCGCGCGGGTGAACGGGCGGACGGCGCCGCGCGTGATCTGGCTTCAGGGCAGCGGTTGCGACGGCTGCGCGATCTCATTTCTGAACTCGATCCACTACGCGAGCGTCGAGGACCTGCTGACCGGCACGCTCGACGTGCGTTTCCAGAGCAACATCATGGCCGCGACGGGCGACCTGGCGGTGTCGGCCGCGGAGGCGGCGGGGGCCGAGCCGGGCTACGTGCTGATCGTGGAGGGGGCGATCCCGACCGGGGCGGGCGGCAAGTTCTGCAAGCTCTGGCCGGGGATGTCGATGCACCAGGGGGTGCTGACGTTCGCGGCCGGCGCGGGGTACATCGTGGCGCTGGGGGCGTGCGCGTCGTTCGGCGGCGTGACGCGCGGTGCGCCGAACCCGACCGGAGCGCAGGGCGTGTCGGGGATCATCGGGTCGGACCCGCGGCTGGTGAACCTGCCGGGCTGCCCGGCGCACCCCGACTGGCTGATCGGCACGATAAGCTACATTCTGGCCAACGGGGCGCTGCCGCCGCTCGACGCGCATCGCCGGCCGCTGGAGTTCTACGGCAAGCGGGTTCACGACAATTGCTTCCGGCGGCACAAGCTGTGCGGCGAGCCGGTTCTGGCGAGTCAGCTCGGGGAGGACACCGGCTGCCTGGAGTTTCTCGGCTGCAAGGGCAAGCACACGTATTCGGATTGCCCGCTGCGGAAGTGGAACAGCAGCGGCCCGAACCGCTACGGCGTGAACTGGTGTATCGGGGCGAACAGTCCGTGCCTGGGATGCGTGCAGCCCACGTTCCCGGACGGCATGTCGCCATTTTATGAATACTTGCCGGCCGACGGCGGCCGCGCCGCCGCTGAGGGCCAGGTCCGGCGGCGCCGCAATCGCCGCGGACGGAAATCGGCCCCGTGACGGGACGGAGTGGAAGGATGGGCACCACGATCACGATCGACCCGGTGACGCGCATTGAGGGGCACCTCGAGGTCGAGGTGACCGTCGACACCGTGGCCGGCCAGCCGCAGGTCGTCTCCGCCCGCAGTGTGGGCAACATGTACCGTGGGTTTGAGCAGATTCTGGTCGGCCGCGACCCGCGCGACGCCGCCCCGTACACGCAGCGGATCTGCGGGGTCTGCCCGGTGTCGCACGCGTTGGCGGCGTGCCTGAACCTCGAGCAGGCGTTCGGCGTCACGCCGCCCGAGAACGGGCGGATCCTGCGGAACCTGGTGGCGGGGGCGAACTTCATCGACTCGCACCTGCTGCACTTCTACCACCTGTCGGTGCTCGATTACCTCGACACGACCGGTCTGCTGGACCAGCCGCCGTGGACGCCGCGCTACGTCACGCCCGACATGCTGACGGGCAGCGCGGCGGCGACGCTGGTCCAGCACTACGTGCAGGCGCTGCATCTGCGGCGCAAGGCCCACCAGGCGGGCGCGGTTTTCGGCGGCAAACTGCCGTGCGTCGGGTCGTTCGTCGTGGGTGGCTGCACCGAGCAGGTCACGGCGGAGAAGGTGAGTGCGTTCCGGACGCTGCTGACCGAAATCCGGGCGTTCATCGACGGGACGTACATCCCGGATGCGCAAATGCTGGGCAGCCTGTTCCCGGCGTACTACCAGCTCGGCGGCGGCTACGGCAACCTGCTGGCGTACGGTGGGTTCGACCTCAACGCGGCCGGCACGAGCAAGCTGTTCCCGGCCGGGCGGTACATCAATGGGCAGAGCGGCGGCTTCGACCCAGCGCAGATCGCGGAGTGCGTGCCGTACTCGTGGTTCGCGGGCACGGGCTGTCTGAATCCGGCGCAGGGCGTGACGGAGCCCGACCCGGACAAGCCCGGCGCGTACTCGTGGGGCAAGGCGCCGCGCTATCTGAACCAGCCGTGCGAGCAGGGGCCGCTGGCGCGGATGTGGATCGGCGGGTGGTATACGCACGGGATTTCCGCGATGGACCGGATCGTGGCCCGAGCGCTCGAGGCCAAGCGGCTGGCCGACGCCATGGACGGCTGGCTGGATGAGCTGGTTCCCGGGGCGCCGGCGTACGTCGCGAGTTCGACCCCGGTCCAGGCGAGCGGCATGGGGCTGACCGAGGCGCCGCGCGGCGGGCTGGGGCACTGGATGACCATCACGAACTCGGTGATCAGCCGCTACCAGGTGGTTACGCCGACGAGCTGGAACGCCTCGCCGCGGGATGAGCAGAACACGGCCGGGCCGCTCGAGCGGGCGCTGGTGGGCACGCCGGTGGCCGACGTGAACCAGCCGGTGGAGGTGTTGCGGGTGGTGCATTCGTTCGACCCGTGCCTGGCGTGCTCGGTGCACATGCTGCGGCCCGGGCAGCGGGATGGTGTGCGGGTGCTGGTGAATCCGAGCCCGGTTTAGCGGAACGCCGCGCGCTGCAACGTCGCGCGCGGCCGGATGGAGCATGACAGGCGTGGCGCTCAGGCCGGACGGCGTGGTGGGCGAGGTGGTGCGCGCGCCGACGCTGGTGCTGGGGCTCGGCAACCTGCTGCTGCGCGACGAGGGCGTGGGGGTGCACGTGGTGCGGGCGCTGCGGGAATGCGATTTGCCGGCGGACGTGGAGCTGTGCGACGGGGGCACGCTCGGGATGGGGCTGCTGGACACGCTCGCGGAGCGGGCGCGGGTGATCGTGATCGATGCGATCGCGGGATACCCGCCGGGGACCGTGGTGCGCCTGACGGCCGAGCAGCTTGCCCCGGCCGTGGAGCGGAGGCTGTCGGCGCACGAACTGGGCCTGCACGAGACGCTGGCGACGGCGCGGCAACTGGGAGTCGCGCCGCGCGAAGTGGTGGTAATCGGCGTCAGTCCGCACGACCTGCGGATGGGGCTGGAGCTGTCGCCCGAGGTGGCGGCGCTGGTGCCGCGCGTCGTGGAACTGGTGCGGGCGGAACTCGTCCGCGACGGCGGAGAGGAGGTTCGAGGATGCGGCGGCTGAGCGTTCTGCTGCTGGTGGTGTGTGGCGCGGCGCGGGCGGCCGGCGAACCGCCGTGGGGCGCGAACTGTCTCGCGTGCCACGGGCAGTGGCAGCCGAACTACCTGAGCGTCGTGGGCTACGACCTGCTGGCCGACCCGGACGAGAGCGCCACGGGAGCCCCGGACCGCGGGACGCTGAAGGTGTTTCGCGGTTTTCGCGGGACGACCGAGACGCTGGCGGTGAGTCTGAGCGGGCTGATCGAGGGCGACACGTACGCGGTGGAGCTGCGGCGGCTGCGATTCCCGGGCGTGGAGCACGGCGGGACGCTGGCGTACGGGGCGGATTGCGCCTGGCCGGAGTGGGGCGAGAACGCGTCGTACTACACGCAGCCGGCCGTGGGGTACCGGTGGGGGAGCGGGCCGGCGGTGCTGGAGTACGAGCTGGCGGTGGAGCCGGAGGCGGACCTGGACTACTACGACGTGGTGCTGGCGGTGGCGGGCCAGTTCGAGGGGGACGGGACGCTGTTCTACGTCGAGGAGCACGTGTACGTGCAGGTGTTCGGGGAGCCGGGCGACCTGAACTGTGACGGCGTGCTGGACTTTGAAGATATCAACCCGTTTGTGCTGGCGTTGACGAACCCGGCCGCGTACGCGGGGCAGTACCCGGCGTGCCACGCGGTCCTGGCCGACTGCGACGGGGACAGGCAGGTCGGGTTCGGCGACATCAACGCGTTCGTGGCGCTGTTGAGCGGCTGACGCGTCCGCCGGGCCGCGGAACGGCGGACGGCACGAACGGCATGGACCGAGAATGCGAATTCGGCTCGCGGCCGCCGAGCGGAAGCCCGTCTTTGGAGAGGCGGGGCGGCGGCGCGAGGTACCGCAAAACCAGGAGTCACTCATGCGAGGCAAGTTCCTGTGGATCAGCGCGCTGGCGCTGCTGACAACCGTGCCCGCGGTTGCGTATGACCGGCAGGTGCTGTGCGAAGAGTTCACGAGCGTAACCTGCGGCTACTGTTCCATCGCCGGACAAGCGTTGGAGATGATGCTGGACAACTACCAGGGTCAGGTTCCGCCCGGTACGTTCACGCTGCTTCAGATTCACGTGGGGGACGGCTATTCGACGACGTGGGGCACGAACCGGGCGAATTCGTTCTACGGATTCCAGGGCACGCCCACGGCCTGGTTCGACGGCCTGCTCGAGCGGGTGGGGGCGATGTCAACGGTCATGCAGCAGTTCAACTGGTACCTGTCCACCTACCAGACGCGCCGCAACGTTTCGTCTCCGCTCACGATCACGTCGACGGGGGAGGGCTCGGGCAGCACGTACACGATCCGGGCCAACATCTTCGCCGATCCCAACGCTGCCACCCGCCCGTTACGGCTGTACATGGCGCAGGTGCTCGACAACTGGCCTTCGAGCCCCACCTACTCGCGCTACGGCTTCAAGCAGGCGTCCACGACGCAGGACGTGACGATCGCGCCCGGGGGCTCGTATCTGTTCGAGCGGACGTTCACGTTCGACTCGTACAGCATGAGCCACTCGGCCGACATCAAGATCGTGATCTGGGCGCAGGCGCCGGTGAACCACGATCCGGCCGAGGTGTATCAGGCGTATACGATGCACTGGCCGTTCCCGACGGACTGCAACGACAACGGCATTCCGGACGCGCAGGAGCCGGACTGCGACGCGAACGGCGTGCCGGACGAGTGCGACATCGCGGGCGGGGCGCCGGACTGTGACCTGAACGGCGTGCCGGATTCGTGCGACATCGCCGGCGGCGCTGCGGACTGCAATGCGAACAGCGTGCCGGATTCGTGCGACATCGCCGGCGGCACGTCGCAGGATGCCAACGGCAACGGGATTCCGGACGAGTGCGAGCAAGAGCCGTTGCTGCCGGGCGACATGGATTGCAGCACGGTCGTCGACTTCGGCGACATCAATCCGTTCGTGCTGGCGCTGACCAATCCCACCGCGTGGGATGAGTTGTACGACTGCGACATCATGAACGGCGACGTGAACGGCAACGGCGAATTCGGGTTCGACGACATCAACCCGTTCGTGTCCTTGTTGACCGGCGGGTAATAGTCGCCGCCCGATTCAATCAGCCGGCGAATCCCGCGTCCGCCCCGGCAGGTCGAAGCTCGGCCGGCCGGGGCGGTGCGTTGGGTGGCAGCCGGGGGCACGGGGGGGACCACAGCCGGCACGGCCGGCACGGCCGTGGCACAGCGGAGGCTACAGGCCCGTCAGAAGCTGCACGAACGGGTTGATGTCGTCGAAGCCGACGGTGCCGTTCCCGTTGATGTCGCCGTTGAGGGGGTTGCAGTCCGGATACGTCGCCTGCCAGCCGGCCGGGTTGGTCAGCCGCAGCACGAAGGCGTTGATGTCGCCGAAGTTGATCTCGCCGTCGCAATTGAGATCGCCGGGCGTGGGATTGTTCGGCGGCACAACGCCCCAGAGCTCGACGTCGTCGATGTTCCAGCCGGGGTACGTCACGCTCCCGTCGGTCGGGCCGAGGCCCCAACGGATGTACACGGTGGCCTGGCCGTCCGCCACGGCCGAGATGTCGTAGGTCTGGAGCGACCAGGCGTTCTCGTTGATCGTCGTGGTGTTGGACCAGATCGGCGTCCAGACGACGCCGTTTGCCGAGACTTCGAGCGTCGCGTGATCCGTGCTTTCGACGCCCAGCCAGCGCCAGAAGCGCAGCTCGACCTCGGTCGCGGCCGCGCAGTCCAGCGCCGTGGTCGTCAGATAGCGGGCGGGCATGTTGTTGGTGTAGTCGCCGGCCAGGTTATAGCCGTAGACATTGGCGCCGGTGTGGCCGGCCAGCGGGTCGCGGTTATGGGACCCGCCGCCGGTGGGCGCTCCAAAGGCCCAGCCGGTGTCGGCCGTCCAGCCGGGGTTGGTGTCGAGGGGGAACGTGTGGATCGGCTGGGGGGCGTAATTGATCGTGAAATCGCCGGCCGAGACGTCCTCGCCGGTGTTGCCGTCGGCGTCGTGGGCTACGACGCGGACGCGGCAGGTGTACGAGGGCGTGTCGGGGATGGTCCACGTGAACACGCCGTCGTTCTCCTCACCGGTGGCGAGCGTGTAGGGGAACGTGAGCCCGCCATCGGTCGAATAGTAGAGGTCGATGCCGGTGACGCCGCCACTGTCGGTCGCGGTCCAGGTGATGTCGTGCGTGGAGCCGACGTACCAAGTCTCGCCGCCGTCGGGGGCGGAGACGGCCACGCTCGGGATGGGCGACTCCTCGGGCACGTGCATCACGATGCAGTGCAGGGCGCCGGCCGAGCCGATGATGCTGGTGCAGTCGATCTGGCGGATGGTGTAGCCGGGGAGGGCCTGCTGGAAGACGGCGAGGGCCTGGGCGTCCTGGCCGACGTTGAAGCGTGAGATCATGCACTGGTTGTTCAGGATGACGGCGTTGGTGTAGGTGTAGTGCGTGCCGCCGGAGTTCCAGCCGGGGGTGCGGTAGACGGTGTAGCCGCGGGCCTGGAGGCTGGTGACGGCGTTTTCGGTGATGGTGTAGGGCTGGCCGCTGGAGGGCGGGTACTGGCCGATGATCACCTTGAAGTCGCCGAGCGGCAGCATCCACATGTCGATGTGCTGGGTCGAGTCGTACGACGTCGGGAAGGCGGGGAAGATGGTCAGGTTGACGTTCTCGTAGTCGGCGAAGAGCTGGATGATGTCGGCGGCGCTGAGGCCGGGGTTCTCGGTCTGGATGAGCGTGGTCATGAAGGCGTCGCCGTTGGCGAACAGGTGGAAGTTGCCGCCGCCGTGCACCAGCGGGATGTCGTAATGGGGGATGCCCCAGAGCGTGGAGAGGTAGTCGTTGAACGCGTCGTCATTAGGCCGGCTGGGACGGTTGTACGTGTGATCGACGAAGGTGCGGAAGCCGTCCTCGAAGATGAACCGCGGGCCGTAATCGCGAATCCAGACGCTGTCGGTGGTGCGGACGATGAACTCGACCTGGCTCATGTTGACGCCGCCGGCGTTGAGCGCGTTGTAGGCCGTGGTCTGCTCGCTCACGCTATCGACGACGCAGTAGACGGTGACGGCCGGGTCCTCGGTCGCATAGTCGGCGATCTGCGTCAGGATGTTGGTGAAGCCCTCCCAGGCGATGAACAGGCCGTCCATCGGCTCGTACTCGGCCGGGGTGTGGACGAAGCCGGTGGGGGGGGCCCGGAAGCCCGGCGGGACGGTCGGCAGCGGCATGCGCTGCTCTTCCGGCGTCATGCCGGCGGGCAGGGGGTTCTGCTCGTTGTAGACGGAAGGGGGTGGGGGGGCGAGCCTGGACTGGGCGGCACACCACGCGGACAGCAGCAGGGACAGACCGATCACCGACCAGCGGGATGACATGCGCAGCTCCTTTCCCCCGGGGTCGCACGGGCCGCGGCGGAAGAACCGGCCGCCGCGCCTACGGGCTCCAGTGTACCAGAACCGATGGGGAATTGGCAGACGATCCACCCGCAGTCGTCCGCCGCGGCCCCATAAACGCACGAGCCCGCGGCGGGTGCCGGTCGCGGGCTCGTGGGCTTCCGTTTCCCGAATCGGGGCGTCCGCGTTCCTACTGGCCGCCGGCCAGCAGCGCGACGAACGGGTTGATGTCGTCGAAGCCGACGACGCCGTTGCTGTTGATGTCGGCGTTCCACCAGTGGCAATCGGGGTAGACGCCGTAGTAGTTGGCCTCGCCTCCGGAGAGCGCCAGAACGAACGCGTTGATGTCGCTGAAGCCGACACTGTTGCTACAGTCCATGTCACCGGGGCCGCTGCCGTAGCCGGTGCTCACGGTCAGGTGCACCGTGTTGCTGACGACCGGTCCGCAGGCGTTCGTGACGACCACGTCATAATCGCCGGCCTGGTTGGGGCTGACGGCGAGGATGGCGAGCGAGGCGCTGGTGGCGCCGAAGATGTTGCCGCCGTTGACGAGGTTCACGCCGTAGCGGCGCCACTGGTAGGTGAGCGGCGGCTCGCCGGTCGCGGTGACCGAGAAGTTGACATTCGCGCCTTCCAGGACCGTGCGATCCTGGGGCTGCGTGGTAATGGTGACCGGGGTGATCACGCCCAGGGTGGCGTTGTCGGAGGTGGAGGTGCAGCCGTCATCGAGGTTGGTGACGAAGCAGTGGTAATCGGTGCTGACGTCGCCGACGTCGATGTTCGTGATGGTCAGGGTGGCGGTAGTGGCGCCGCTGATGTGGACACCGTCATCGACGAGCTGCGTGACGCCGCGGTACCACTGGAAGCCGCAGTTGGGCAGGTCGACGGCGACGGTGAACTGAACCAGGCCGCCGACACAGCCGACCTGGCTCTGCGGCTGCTGCGTGAACAGCGGGATCAGGCAGTTCGGGTAGTCGTAGCCGATGGCGTCGAACATCGCCAGATCGTTCAGGGTGAAATAGTCGGGATAGTGGGTCTCGCCCTCGGTGAAGTAGGGGTCCATCAGGCCGATGTAGAGCGAGCCGCCCTGCTCGCGGAAGTGGCTGCCCTGCGCGGGGCTGCCGTCCTCCATGCGGTACTCGCCCGTGATGATGTCCGAGATGTGCCCGTCGTCGGGGTTGTTGAAGTCCATCAGCCGCGGCTTGGTCTGGAACTCCTGGAACGTGTCGGGGTTCCAGTCGTTACCCGTGTCCGTGAGCGGGAAGCGATAGAGGTCGAGATCGATCAGCTCATTGGCGCCGAAGTCGACCGACGAAACGAACCCCAGCGCGTGCCCGACCTCGTGGCACACAACGTCCACGAACGACATCAGATTTCCGGGTACGCCGTTGGACGGGTCGTAGTCGAAATCGAAATTCGTATTGTAGGTCATGTCGGCGGCCAGCCCGGTCACCGAGCCGATCGTCGCGCGATACGCGGCGCGGGTCCATTTCACGCTGCTGACCTGCGAGATGGTGCCCGAGCTGCCGTCAAAACGGACCGGGACGGTGTTGCCGCTCGGCAGCCAATCCTGGATCACGTCGTCCCGGTCCATCCCGTTGATCAGGCCGTTGCGCGAGTTCGTGTACGACACGCCGTTCACGTACGAGGGCGCGGTCGAGCCGATTACGCCGCCGCCCATGGCCTGGAACGAAACGTTGATGCTGACCGTGATCGTGTCCGCAAACAGCGATTCCAGATAGGCCTCGGCGATCCCCAGGGCCACCTCGGCCTCGGTCGGAACCGACGGGCCGGCGTTGAAAATAATGTCGATCGCCCGGTTGCGGTTGGGCGTGTCGATGACCCGGACCGGCCCGTTCTGCATCTCGAGCTGGTGATGGGTGGCCCAAGTCCGCAGGTCGTCCACACCGGCGACCGGGGCCGACCCGCACATGAGCTTCCAGCGTTGCTCGGTTTGAATGACGATCTGACTGCCATCCGCGTACAGCGTGCTGACCTGCGACTCGCCGGGCACCACATAGGTGGGAACCGAACGCGCCGCGACGGGGCCGAGCCCGCTCTGGGCCAGCGCGGCGGCGCCTGCGGCCGCGAGCACGAGCGTAAGGCCGAACCACTTGCGGAAATGCATCCCAGCGCTCATCACGACTCTCCCTGGCTGTGATCGACAACAAGGACCGTGCCGTGCAACGCGGCCGCGGTCTGGACGCGACTTCGTTGGCCTGCCGCGACAGCGGACCGGCCGACCCGATCAGGATGCAGGCCGATGGTGCGACGATCGAGGAACGGAGCTCTTTCGCCCTAGGCTGAAGAAACGACGTTGCCCAACCGGCGTTCGACTATGCACCCCGATCCACCGTTGAGCGTATCTCACAAGTCGGCGGCAGTCAAGCTTTTTGGCTGCGGTGCTCGCGGCAAATTGCGGCGTCGCATCGTCTTGCGCTCGCAATCCGGGAGCGCTGCGCGCGTGATTCTCGGCCCGTTCGCACGCGGAGCGCGCCGGGATTCGGTCCCCGCGGCCCACCGCTACCGCAGTTGGCGCTGGCCGCGACCGGCGGGTACATTTGCAGGCGTCGGGGGCGAACCGGCGTTTTCCAGCGTAGGAGTGCGGCGCGATGCGACTGACGAGAGGGCTGGTGTGGGTGGCTGGGGCGGTGGCCGCGTGCGGCGGGTGTGCGGACCGAGTTCCGATAACCGCGCGGCCGGCGGGCGAGCCGGTTGCGCGGGGCGTGGTGTACGAGGACGCGAACGGGAACGGCCAGCGGGACGCAGGTGAGCGGGGCCTGGCGGGGGTCCGGGTCTCGAACGGGCGTGAAGTCGTGCGTACGGACCGCAGCGGCCGGTACGAGTTGCCGGTGGACGATGAGACGATCGTGTTCGTCATCAAGCCGGCGGGCTGGGGGGTGCGACGAGATGGGCGAAACGTGCCGCAGTTTCACTACCTACACAAGCCGCACGGATCACCACCGCTGAAATATGGCGGTGTACCGCCGACGGGGCCGCTGCCGGCCGCAGTGGATTTCGGTCTGCGGCGGCAGCACGAGCCGGAGAAGTTCGACGTGCTGCTGCTGGGTGACCCGCAGCCGCGGAACCTCGAGGAGGTCGACTACGTCACGCGTGATATCGTCGAGCCGCTGGCGGGGACCCGGGCCGCGTTCGCGATTGCGATGGGCGACAACGTGTTCGACGACCTGTCGATGAACGGGGCTATGGCCGCGGCGCTGGGCCGGCTCGGCGTGCCGGTGTACTACGTGCAGGGCAATCACGATATGGACTACACGGCCACCGACGATGCGCACGCGGATGACGTGTTCGAGCGCGACTTCGGTCCGCCGTACTATGCGTTCGACTATGGACGGGTGCACTTCCTCGTGCTCGACGACGTGGTGTGGGAAGGAGAGGTCGGCAAGAGCAACAAGTACCATGGTGGCCTCGGCGCGGAGCAGCTCGCGTTCGTCCGCAACGACCTGGCCCTGGTGGAAAACGACCGGCTGGTCGTGCTGCTGATGCACATTCCGATCCAGCAGATCGAAGAGAAGGCCGATCTGTTCCGCATTCTCGCACGGCATCCGCAGGTCGTATCCTTCTCGGGCCACAACCACGAATGGCGGCACTGGTTCTTCGATGAGGAACAGGGCTGGCCCGGGCCCGCCCCGCACCATCACGTCACCGTCGGGGCGACCTGCGGAAGCTGGTGGGCCGGCGCCCCCGACGAAGCCGGGATTCCGCACGCGACGATGGCCGACGGCAGCCCGAACGGCTGGGCGGTCCTCCACGTTGACGGCACGCGGCACACGCTCGAGCTCCGGCCGGCACGGCGCCCCGCGGACTGGCAGATGAATGTCTACGTGCTCGAGCCGGCCGTACCCGCGACAGGTGCCGCGGCCGATTCGCAGCCCGCCGGCGAAAGTCCGCCCGGACGCGAGGTGGTGGTCAACGTATTCGCGGGCTCCGAGCGGTCGAGCGTCGAAATGCGAGTGGACGGCGGGCCGTGGCGCCGGCTGGTGCGCACGCTGCGCGAGGACCCGCAGTACGCGGCGCTGAAGGCGGCCGAAAAGGGCGACCCGCCGCCGCGCGGGCGGAAACTGCCGAAGGTCGAGAAGTGCCACCATCTGTGGCAGGGCGAGCTCCCGGCCGACCTGCCGCCCGGCACGCATCAGCTCGCGGTCCGCACCACCGACGTCTACGGGCAAACCTACGAGGCGGTGCGCGTCTTCCGGATAGCGGCGAGCGAGTAACCGGGCGACCCCGGTGTGCGGTTGCCTGCGTGGTGTCGGCTTCCAGCACGCCCCGGCGAGTCGCCTGCGGCGACCGGTCTGTCCACGTATGCCGCTGCCGTCTCGGATGTGCAAGGTACAGCCGCGCGGCCCCGCGCCCTGGTACCGCCCCGCGGGCTGATTGCCGCGCTGGCCCCCGAGGCAGCAACGCGGCCGATACCACGACCCTGCGGCAACGGCCGGCCTGCGGCGCCGGCCGGATCCGTCCCGCATTCCGCTCCCGCCGAATAACGACGCGAAATATCCGCTCTGACCCCGCGAATCCTCTCCCTGGAGTGAATGTTCGCGGGTGTCGGGTTCGGCCGACGCGCCGCGCCGGGGTTTTGCCGTCACTGGCGCCACCTCCGGACCGTGCCGCCCGCCCGCTCGCCCGGTACAATCCCCCGACCATGAGCACCAGCTACCTGGCCGAACTCCAGCAGCGGGGCCTGGTCCACCAGGTCTCCGACCCAAAGGTTGAGCAACTGCTCGCGACCCCGGGTGTCGTCGGCTACACCGGCTTCGACCCGACCGCCGACTCGCTGCACGTCGGCAGCCTCGTCCCGCTGATCAACCTCGCCCGCTTCCAGCGTGCCGGACACCGTCCGATTGCCGTGCTCGGGGGCGGCACCGGCCTGATCGGCGACCCCAGCGGTCGTGAAAGCGAGCGCACGCTCCTGACAACGGAGCAGCTCGAGCGCAACCTGGCCGGCATCCGCGGGCAGATCGAGCGGTTCCTCGACTTCGACGCCGGAGCCATCCTGGTCAACAACGCCGAGTGGCTGACGCGGCTGAACCTGGTGGAGTTCCTGCGCGACATCGGCAAGCACTTCTCCGTCAACCAGATGATCATGCGTGACAGCGTGCGGATGCGGCTGGAAACGCGTGAGAGCGGCCTGTCGTACACCGAGTTTTCGTACATGCTTTTGCAATCCTACGATTTTCTGGCGCTGTACGACCGCTTTGGTTGCCGGCTACAGATGGGCGGCTCGGATCAGTGGGGCAACATGATGTCGGGCGCGGACCTGATCCGCCGGCTGCGCGGGGCTGAGGCTTACGCTTTCACGACGCCGCTGATGACCCGCGCCGACGGCAAGAAATTCGGCAAATCGGAGGAGGGCAACGTTTGGCTCGCGGCCGAGCGCACCAGCCCCTACCAGTTCTACCAGTTCTGGCTCAACACGGACGACCAGGACGTGATCCGTTATCTCAAGATTTTCACGTTTGTTTCGCTGGCAGAGATCGATGGCGCGGCGCACGCCCTGGCCGCGGCCCCGGCCGAGCGCGCGGCGCAGCGGCTGCTCGCCCGCGAGGTCACGCGTCTGGTGCACGGGCCCGAGGCGCTGGCCCGCGCCGAACGCGCCACCGAGGTGCTGTTCGCCCGCGGCGCCGACTATCACCGTCTTTCCGAGCAGGAGCTGCGCGAGGCTTTCCAGGGCGCGCCCACGACCGCGCTCGATCGCGCCGCGCTCGGCACCCCGGCGGCCGGCCTGCTCGCCGTCCTGGCCGACAGCGGTCTATTCCCGTCCCGCGGCCAGGCCCGCAAGGACCTGCCCAACGGCTCCGTCTCGGTCAACAACGTGACGATCACCGACCCGGCGTTCGTGCTCGGCGCCGAACACGTCCTGCCCGGCGGGTTCATCATTCTCCGCAAAGGACGCAAGCACTTCCACGTGCTCCGCATCAGCGGACCATGAGCACACGCACTCCGCCCCGCCGACCAGCCGCCCTTTTGGACACCGCCGCCGCGCATCGCCGCCTCGATGCGGCCCTCGTCCGCCGCGCGGCGCTGCTGGCCGCGGCCGACACGAACGTGGCCCGCCTCGTTCACGCCGCTGCCGACGGACTGCCCGGTTTCGTGCTCGAGCGGCTCGGCCCGCTGCTGATCGTCCAGCTTCACGAGGAGCGGCTCGCGCTGACCGAGGAAACTGCGCGCGAGCTGTGTGCCGCCGCGGCCGAACGCCTCGGGGCGACGGCCGTCTACCAGAAGCAATACCCGGCCGCGCGGACATCGGTCCGCCCGGATCTCGACGCGCGACATCGGGACCCGCGACCGTGGCTCGGCACGCCGGCCCCCGCAGAGCTACCGGTGCTCGAGCACGGCCTGACGTACCTGGTCCGGCCGTACGACGGCTACCTGACGGGGCTGTTTCTCGATCACCGGGGGGCGCGGCGGTGGGTGCGCGCCGAAGCGAGCGGCCGGCGCATCCTCAACCTGTTCGCGTATACGTGCGCATACACCGTCGCGGCGGCGGCGGGCGGTGCGGCCGCGACGGCGAGCGTGGACGTGTCGCGCAAGGCGCTGGAGTGGGGCAAACGGAACCTGGCGGCCAACGGCATGACGCTGGGGCCGCACCGTTTCTACGCCGCGGACGTGTTCGAGTACTTCCGCCGGGCAACGCGGCAGCGACACCGCTTCGATCTCGTGCTGCTGGATCCGCCGACCTTCGCACGCAACCGCGCCGGCCGACCGTTCGTGTTGCGCGCGGATCTCGATCGGCTGGTTGCAGGGGCGCTGAGTCTGCTTGCCCCCGGCGGACGGTTGCTGCTGTCTGTCAATCACCGCGAGACGCCGCGGGTCCGGCTGCGGCACGCGGTCGAGCGCGCGGCCGGAGCCTGCGGGCAACGCGTGCGGCCGCTGGAGCCGCCGCCGGGGCCGGAGGATTTCGCGGGTGACCCGGGCTACGCCACGTCGGTGCTGTTCGAGTCGGAGGGTGGCGCGGGTGGCCGAAGAATGTAGATCGGGCGCTGCTTGACCTCCTCATAGAGGCGGCCGACGTACTCGCCGAGGATCCAGAGCACGATCAGATTGACGCCGCCGAGGATGAGTACGGCGGCGAGCAGCGAGCTCCAGCCGGGCACGGTGCGGTCGGTAAAAAGCTTGGCCCAGATGACGAACAGGAGGTACGCCAGTGCAGCGAGCGAGACGAGGGCGCCGGCGAGTCCCGCGAGGCGCAGCGGCCAAGATGAGAAGGAGAAGATCGCGTCGCCGGCGAGCCGAAACATGGCGCGGAACGAGTATTTGGAGCGGCCGGCGTGGCGGGGTTCGGCGTGGTAGGGCACTTCGGTGTAGCGGAAGCCGATCCAGTGCACGAGCGCGCGGTTGAGCCGGCGGCGTTCGCGGCACGCGAGGAAGGCGTCGACGGCGGGGCGCGCCAGCAGGCGGAAATCGGCGGCGCCGGGGGTGACGTTGAGGCGCGTGAGCGCGGAGAGCAGCCAATAGAAGCCGCGCGAACCGGCCCGCTTGAGGGGACTGCGGTCGGCGGGCTCTTGGCGGATGGCCTGCACGACCTCGAAGCCGCGTTGCCAACGTTCGACCAGTATCGGGATGAGTTCCGGCGGGTGCTGGAGGTCGCCGTCCATGGTGATGACGGCGTCGCCGCGGGCGTGGGTGAGGCCGGCGACGATGGCGGCCTGGTGCCCGAAGTTGCGGGAGAGGGAGAGCAGGCGGATCCGTGGGTCGCGGGCGGCGTGGGTCTGGACTCGGGCAGCGGAGTCGTCGCTGCTGCCGTCGTCGACGAAGAGGATCTCGGCGGCGGGCGCGGTCGTGGCGAGGACGGGCCCGAGTCGAGCGAGCAGGGGCGCGATGTTGTCCGCTTCGTTGAAGATGGGGATGACCAGCGAAAGTCCGGGCTGGAGTGAGCTGGACGCCATGCGGCGGCATGATACCGTTCTCCGGCGGCCCACCGGTAGGCGGCGGCGATTCCCCAATTTCGCTGCCCGGAGCGGTTGACGGCCAAGGGTTGGCCCGGCACAATGCCGCCCCGAATCGTTGCGGTAGAACCCGCCGGCGCGGCGGGGCCAAAGCGAGTGGTTGCTTGACTGGAGCAGGGATCATGTTCGGAGGAAGTGGAATCCTGATCTGGATCCTGGTTGGACTCGGCTTTTTCTGGCTCGTGAGCGGCGTCCTCACCTAAACGGTGCGACCCGCGGAGCCCGTCATCGTCCGCGCGCAGCCCCGTGCCGCCCGCGGACGATGACTTTTTTTGACTCTCCCCCGCGTCCGTCCGTCCTGCCCTCAGGTCCGTTGCCAGCCCCGGATGCTGACCGTACCATCCCCCCGTACGTCATCCACAGTCGAGAAGGTGCATGCCCAAGCGCTACCTGGTGACGGCCGCGTTGCCCTATTCCAACAACCGCCTGCACGTCGGTCACGTGGCCGGGGCATATCTGCCGGCCGATACGTACGTGCGTTACCTGCGGGCGGCCGGGCGCGACGTGCGTTTCATCTGCGGCAGTGACGACAACGGCGTGGCGATCGAGATCTCGGCCTTGCAGGAGAATCGGACGCCGGCCGAGATCGCCGGGCATTTCCACGACCTCCAGGCCCGCGACTTCGCCGGCCTGGGGATCGAGTTCGACGTCTACGGCGGCACGCATCACCCCGACTTCGTCGAGCTTCACGAGCGCTTCAGCCAGGAGTTCTTTCGCGCGATCGAGGCGCGTGGATATTTCACGAAGCGCCGAACGAAGCAGCTCTACGACCCGCAGGCCGGCCGCTTCCTGCCCGATCGCTTCGTGCGCGGGACCTGCCACCACTGCGGCTACGACCGCGCCACCGGCGACCAGTGCGACAACTGCACGCAAATGATCGACCCGCTGCTGTTGGGCCGCCCCGTCAGCGTCATCAGCGGCCAGCCGGCGGAGGTTCGCGAAACGACGCACTGGTACCTGCGGCTGAGCGATTTCGAGCAACCGCTGCGGGCGTGGCTGGAGTCGAAGCAGGGGCAGTGGCGGCCGAACGTGCTGAACTTCGCGCTGGGGCAGATCAAGCAGGGCCTGCCCGAGCGCTCGATGACCCGCGACATCTCGTGGGGCATCCCCATCCCGCTGGACGACCCCGACGCCCGCGGCAAGGTCCTGTACGTCTGGTTCGACGCGCCCATCGGCTACATCTCGTTCACCGCGGGCTGGTGCCGCGACCACGAGGGCGACTGGCGGCGCTTCGAGCCGTGGTGGGCCGATCCCGAGACCGCGATCGTGCATTTCATCGGCGAGGACAACACCGTCTTCCATGCCCTCACCTGGCCGGCGATGCTCATGGCCGAGCGCCGCTTCCAGCTCCCCGCCGCCGTCGTCGCGAACAACTTCATGAACCACCGCGTCGGCGGCGAGCTGCTCAAGATCAGCAAGAGCACCACCGCGCCCGACGCCCCGGTGTGGATCGAGGAATACCTCAAAAAGGGGCTCGATCCCGATGCCCTGCGCTACTACCTCACCGCGCTGGCCCCCGAGACCGCCCGCACCGCCTTCGATCCCGACGAGTTCATCACCCGCAACAACTCCGAGCTCGTCGCCGCCCTCGGCAACTTCGTCAATCGCAGCCTGACCTTCGCGGCCCGCTACTTCGACGGCCGCGTGCCCGAAGCGGCCGCGCAGACCGACGCCGACCGCGCGCATGTCACGCGGGGGGGCGAGGCCCTGCGCACCGTCGGCGCGCATCTCGAGGGGTACCGCTTTCGCGCCGCGCTCGAGGAGCTCATGGCGTACGCCCGGGTCTGCAACGAGTACTTCAGCGTCCGTGCGCCCTGGGCCTCGCGGAAGGACGACCTCGCCGACTGTGCGGCCGCGATCGCGACCTGCATCCACGCCATCCACTACCTGGCGGTGATGGCCTGGCCGTTCATGCCGGGTGCGGCCCGCCGGATGCTGACCATGCTCGGCCGCCCACCGGAGGTGCGCTGGGATGATCCGCCGCCGCCCGTGGCCGGGGCGCCGCTGGGTGCGCCGGTCATCCTGTTCGCGAAACTCGAGCCGGGAGCGTTGGGATGATCGCGCCCGTCGTCCGCTGTCTCACGCGGGTAGTGCTCGGAACGGCCATGCTGGCGGGCGGCGCGCTGCTCCCGGCGTGCCGCCCGACAAATCGCTCAGCGCTGCCGTCCACGCTGCCGGTCGTGGAGGCGGATTCGCCGTTGGCGGCGGCCCGCAGCCTGCTCGAACTGCTGCGGATTCACCTGGCCGCGGTGGCCCGGCACGATCGTCAGACGGCCGACGACGCCCGCAATCGGGTGGTCGTCGAGCTGGTCGCGCGGGCGCAGGTTCTGGAGCGAGCCCAGCTCATCCCGCGCGGTGCGATCAAGGATGATCAGCTGCTGGCGCGGCTGGTCGAGAACTGGGCCGCGGTGATCCAGTACTACGCAGATGGCTTGGATTTCGAAAGCGCTCGCGTGCGTTTCGACCGCGAGGGCGAGCGCGGCGGCGTCGAGATTCCGGCCGCGGTTGGCGCCGACAAGACGCTCATTCGTGTGGGGTGCGTGCGCACCGCGCAGGGGAAGTGGGAGGTGTTGGGCCTCAGCCTCGATCCGGCCCCGCGGATGACACCGTCGGCCGCGTTTCCCGCGACCACGCCAGCGAACGCAACCGCGCCGGCGGCGACGGCGCCGGCGACCGGACTGCCTGGGGGTTGATTCGGTGTCACTGCGAGCGGATCGGCCCGCGTGTTACTCCGAGGCGGTCGCCGCGGCGCCCGACGGGGCCTCTGACGTCGCATGCCGCACCGCTGGGCCCTCTGTGCGCCTGCGGCCGGTGCCTTCCGCGTAGCGGACGGTTTGTCCATTCGCGGCCAGATTGCTCGTTGCTGCGCGCCTCGGAATGACGGAGTCGCAGTGCTCCGCGGGAGGACAGGTCTGAAGCCGCGTCCGGGGCGACTACTCCGTCTTTTCCACGCAGCGAATGTCCATCTCCGCGAGTTCGTCGAGCACGGGGTTGTAAATCTCCGGGGTCACGGGCGCGTGCACACCGGTGACGGCGATCTTGCCGGTCAGGATCAGTCGGGCGCCGATCGCGGCCGGCAGGCTCACCGTGCGGGCCATCGAGGTATCACCCTCGGGACGGCCGAAGTCGATCAGCGTCGAGGCGATGCGTTCCTGTCTGCCGTCGGGTAGACGCGCGACGAACTTGTGCATGAGCACAATCATGTCGCGTTCACCCGGCTTGTACGCCATTTTCTGCTCCATGCGTGTTGCCAGAACGTCGAGGGCCGTGGTCGGCCGGCCGGTGATCGGCAGCGGGTCGTTGCCGAACAGGCCCAGCCACTCCCAGCGGTCGAGAAAATCGCTTTGGGCGTCGACCGTGAAATGTCGGGCCACCTGCTCGCGCAGGTTGGTCGTCGAGCTCGATTTCAGGAACCCCGCGGTCCACTGGGCGAACGTCATGCCGGGCGGGTAGGTGACCGGCGACTCATCGAGCAGGCCGAAGTCGACGACCTTTTTCATGCAGGCGCACCAGCCGGGGTAGCGGAGCGTGCCACGGAACATGGTCTCCATGTTCTTCAGCCCGTACACGTCGATGTAGCTGAGCGAGTCGCGGTTGGGGTAGCCCTCGAGCTCGTCGTGGCCCGGCACGCCCTCGACCGGCACGGGATGGTGATTCAGGAACAGATCCGGCCCGGGGATCTCGACGTGCCGGCCGCCCTCCAGCCACTTGGCGGCATTCTTACCGGCCGTGCACACCCCCCGCGGACTCCACGAAAACTTGTAGCCCCAGGGGTTGTCGTTGGCCTCCGGCGCCGGCAGCCCGCCGCAGTAGGACCGGAAGCTCACGACGCGCCCGCCGCGGCGCTCGACATCATGGATGATCCGCATCGCGGACATGTGGTCGATGCCGGGGTCCACGCCGATTTCGTTCAGCAGGATGACGCCCGCGTCCCGGGCCGGGCGGTCCAGCGCCTTCATCTTCGGGCTGATGTACGAGGTGGTGACCATGTGCTTGCGGTTGCGGATGCACATCTCGGCCACCAGCGGGTGCTGCGGGGCCGGCAGCAGGCTGACCGCCAGGTCGTGGACCTGCACGAGCTGCTCGACCTTCGGCAGGTCCTCGGTCAAGACCGCCACCGCCTGCCCCCGGGCATGTCCGGCAACGAGCTGCTCGGCCTTGCTCACCGTGCGCGAGGCCACGGTCACGTGCAGCCCGTGATCCAGCAGATAACGCACCAGCGGCCGGGCAACCAGGCCGGCTCCGAGGACCAGCACCTTGTTCATCAGTTTTGCTCCTGGAAAAAACCGCTGCGCCGCGTCGGGCGGCGCGCTGCGCTCCGCTCGTCGCTCGCTACCCGCTGCGCGCTGACGGCAGCTTGTCTTCGAGGTAGCGGTATGCCGGTGTCAGCTTCCCGTTATACACGATCGTGGCCCGCGCCAGTTCGGGCGGCAGGCCGCTCTGCTCCAGCGGTTTCGAGAAATCGGCGGCCGCCAACGCGGGCAGGAACGGCGCCAGCGCCTCGCTGAAGTGCGCGGACGCGTCGACCGGCAATTCGCACGGCAGAGTATCGACCGCCAGGATGACCGGCCCATCGCCCACCAGCCCGTCCACCACCCGCCCCGTCCGCGGCTCGTACACGTACACCGGGTCGCCCGGCTCCGTCGGCTTGACCGTGCACTCGACCGAGCCTTCGATGTCGCAACTGATGTCTGCGATCACCCGCAGACGCGGCCGCCGGGGCCCGCTCCACAGCTCGCGGAGCTGCGCGCACGTGATCAGCCGCGGATACCTCGGCTCCCAGTAGATGCAGTTGACCATCACGGTCAGGTGCGGAACGTGGCGGAAGAACGCGGCGCGGTACTTCTCGGGGTGCTGGTAGTAGTCCTGGAGCTCGAACCGGCCGCCCGGGGTCGCCGGCTCGACCAGGTCTTCTTCGCGGAAGACCACCTTGTAGCATTCGCGGGCCGCGGGCTGCACGCCGGCCAGCTCGTCCGGGCGCAGGGCGCGGACCGGCAGCAGGTCGTAGATTTCCTGCGCGCCCTGCGACACGTTGCCGTAGCCGGTGAACCCGACGACCAGCGGCAGCAGGGCCTCGGGCAGCCCCTCCGCGCGGATACGCTCGCCCAGGGCCCGCAGCTCCGAGCGGGCCTGCTCGAGGTTCTCGTACTCGAACGCACGGCGGACCTGCGTGAAGACGTTGGGCACGCCTTCGCGCTCCAGCCGGCGGCCGAGCGCCCAGAGCGTGTCGATCATGCCGGCCAGGCCGGCGTAGCGGCCGAAGAACACCAGGCGACGGCCCTGGGCGTCGACGATCCGCTCGTAATCGATCAGCGTGCAGCCCAGCTCGAGGATCCGTTGGAGCATGGGCATGTTGTGCCGCTGGCCCTTGATCGTGTGCGAGAAGAACAGGTAGGTCTTGCGCGGCTCGAAAGCGCCCGGCGGGATTTCCTTGACGCCCATGACGATCGGGCAGGCGGCCAGGTCGTCGACGACCGCGGCCCCCCCGTCGCGGTTCTGGCTCTCGCTGAAAGCGCGGATCGGCGAGGTCTGAACTTGGAACCGCAGCCCGCGGCCGGCGAGGCACCGGACCTCTTCCGGCGTGAGCGGGGCGCGGGCCTCCCACCTGCTCTTGTCCTCGCGGCGGATGCCGATGATCTGCATGTGTTCCGCTCCGGATTTCGGGGGCCGAGAGAGCCGCGGCCGACCCGCCGGCCGCCGGCACCGGCTTCCCGGCGTATCGGGGGCAGACAAAGCCTTGTACCCGGGCTGCGCGAGCGGGTCAAGGAATGCGACATGCGGCGCGTCTGTTCGTCCGCGCGTCTGCGGGTACCGCGACCGGCGGTATGCGGTTTTCCGGTGCGTTGCGGGCGCGCGGCGGGCGGTGCGGATTTCACCGGGGGACGCGGGACTGGCTGGGACGCATAGAATTGCTGCGCTGAAGGCTGCGGGGTGGGCACCGCAGGGGGGCGGGTCGCGGTGTGACGGCGGGATCACGGCTGCGTGCTGGTAGCGCGGCCGGCTGAGGACCTCGGAAAGGAGGAGCAAGGATGCCAGCCGCGAGGCCGTGGCGGGGGATGATCGGGGCTGCGGTGGTAGTTGCCGCCGTCACGCTCAGCGCGGCGGACAGTCTGTCGGCCGGGCCGGCGCTGGCCGGGGACGATCCGAAGCCGCGGTCGGCCCAGGCGGCGGCCGAGGCGCCGTCGGGGCTGGCGGAGCTGACGTCTGTGTCGCGGGCCTTCAAGGCGGTGGCCCGCGCGGCGCAGCCGGGCGTGGTGCATATCCGCGCGAGCGGCGGTTTACGCGGCGCGCTGCGCGGCGAAGAACTGAAGGCGTACGTACGCGAACGTGTCGAGGAGTGGCTCGCGTCCGGGCGGCTCGAGCGCGGGCCCGCGGGCGCCGAGATGGAGCCGCGCGACGCCGAGCGTGACCGCCGGATCCGTGATTATCTCGGCACCTATCTGGATGAGCAGCAGCTTGCCGAGCTCGACCCGGTGCAGCGGGAGAAGCTCTACGAGCAGCGGGCCGTGCTCGAGGAGCTGGTCGAGCGTTTCGCCGCTCCGCCCGGCTCGGGCAGCGGGCTGATCTTCGACGGAGCGGGGTACGTGCTCACGAACTTCCACGTCGTCGAGGATCGGACGAGCATCACGGTGGTGCTGCACGATGACCGCGAGTGTCCGGCGGCGCTGGTCGGCAGCGACCCGAAAACGGACCTGGCCGTGTTGAAGATCTCCGCCGCCGATCTCCAGCCGCTCGTGTTCGGGGATTCCGACGCGCTCGAGGTCGGCGACTGGGTGCTGGCGGTCGGCTCTCCGTTCGGCCTGGTGCACACGGTCACGCACGGCATCGTCAGCGCCAAGGGCCGCACGCGTGTGCCGGGCATCGAGATTGATTACCAGGATTTCATCCAGACGGACGCCTCGATCAACCCGGGCAATTCCGGCGGGCCGCTGCTGAATCTCCGGGGCGAGGTCGTGGGCATCAACACCGCGATCGCCACGCAGAGCGACGGCCAGAGCACCGGCATCGCGTTCACCATCCCCTCCAACCGCGCCGCTCGCATTGCCGAGCAGCTCAAGCTGCACGGCGCCGTTGCCCGCGGCTGGCTGGGGGTCAGCTTCGCCGAGCTCGACGCGGCCGACCGCGAGCTGCTGGGCGTAGCGGTCCGCCGAAGCGTCATTGTCGAGCGCGTGCTGCGTGACTCGCCCGCGGAACGTGCCGGATTGATGGTCGAGGACGTCATCGTCGAGGTGCGCGACAAGCCCGTGACCGGCGCCGAGCAGCTGCGCGGGCTGATCGCCGACCTCGGTCCGGACGTCACTGCCCGCCTGAGCGTGCTGCGCGACGGCGCTCAGCGGCACATCGATGTGCGGCTGGGGTCGCAGCCCGCGAATCTCGGGGCCACGCGAAATGCTCCGGCCGTCGAGGCGCGGCTTGTCCGGCCGCTGGGCGTGTGGGGCCGCACGCTCCGCCCCGGAATGGTGCGTCAGTACGACCTGCCGTACGAGCCGACCGCCCGCGGCGTGCTCATCTGGCAGCTCGACCAGGACTGGTCCGGTCCGCGCGACGTCCGGGAAAGCGAGCTGATCGTCGGTTGCAACGGCCGGCCCGTCCGCACGGTTCGCGATCTGTGTGTCGCACTGGAGGGCATCGCGGGCGGCACGCGCGTGAAGCTCGAAATCCGGGCGCCGGGCGGCGAGTCGCGAACGGTCACGGTAAAGCTGCCGACTGCCCGACCGGCGCGCGGGGCGCCCAAACACGCCTGGGCGCAACGGGCGGTTCGTGGGGGCGCGGCCCGCGCCCCTCCCCGAAGCCCCGATGCCGCATGAGCCGATGCAACCCCCCGGGCG
>CAZMCT010000008.1:57420-57764 GCA_964564785.1 uncultured Planctomycetales bacterium | reverse complement strand
GGACGGAGCGGCCGAGCTCGACGCTCCGTACGACCGGAGCCGAGGGCGGTGGGGACGGGTCGGCGGCGGCGGCGAGCGGGGGCTCGGGGCGGCGCGGCGCGGCCACGACCGGCGGCGGCGGCGTGTAGCGCATATCAATCTTGTCAGCGCAACCGGCGGTCACCGCGGGGGCGAGCGCGAGCATGCAGCCACGCAGAATCCCCCGCCGCACTTTCCCGATCCGACCGCGGGACATCCGTACATCGTACCCGGGTCGCGCCGCGCGGCAACGGCACGGCCGAGACGGCTGTGTTACACGCGCCAGCGCGCGTGGAACAGCCGCCCTCGGCTGTTCACTCACAATT